>NZ_JBMERR010000025.1:61469-68980 GCF_048820915.1 Cribrihabitans pelagius
TCCCCCCCCCCCCCCCCCCCCCCCCCCCCCCCCCCCACGCCCAACTGAGAGGGTGCATTCTGTGAATGCGCCCGATCGGGCGGGAGCGCACCCTTGGCGGATTCCACCGGCAGCCGAAAGAAATCTGAGGCGGCGGAGGCGGGCTTGTTGCGGATTATGGCTGCCGGGCGCGTATGCCGTGGCTTCTCCTGATCCTTGCCGGCGCCGCCGGGCGGTCCCGGATTGCTCCGGCCTCCGGGGCCGAATGGGGCCAGGTTCCGCGTGTCTCGCCGCATTTGCCGCCCCTCGCATCCGGCGCGGTTGAGCCGTCTCCGACCCACACCTGCCGGTTTGCCCCTGCACGCGGCTTCCTTCCCTTGCAGGAGGCAGCGCCTGTCCGAGGGCGCACGGCCCGGCGGGACTGCTCTCCCGGCTGTTTCCTTCGGGACTTCAGGCGGCCTGTGCGGGAAAGGGGGCTTGAGGCGGTCAATGACCGCCGCACGCGGGTCTTTGCCATGCAAGCCCGCAGGTGCAGATCGACGGAGATACTGCGTCTTAGGTGCGTGCAAGGGTCCTCAGCGCCGCCCGTTTGCGGCGCACATCCTGCGCGCGCGGCTCCCGCCCGCCAGCCCTTCGCCGCATGGCTGGAGCGGCCCCGGACGGTCTTTCGGTCATGCAAGAGGCTGCGCCCCGCGATATCACCTGGACGGGCGCGGAAGCAGCCCAGGCCCATCCACCCGCTGAAAAGGCCGCGCAGCGCGTGACAGCGGGCCTTTGTGCCCTAGAACTGCTGCATGCGCCTCCTCCTTTCTGCCCTGATCGCTGCCAGCCTCCTTTCCTCCGCTACCGGCGCCGCCGCGCAGGAGCGCAGGGCGAGCCATTGCATCGCTCTCGCCGCAGGCGCGCCGGGGCTGCAGCACCTTCAGCCCGCAAGCTGGCAGGCGCCGGTCGCAGCGCACCATTTGCGCATCCGCTACCTCGGCCATGCCTCCTTCCTGCTGCAGACAGAGGACGGGCTCGGCATCGTGACCGATTACACCGGCTTCACCGGTACCGCGCCGCTGATCCCCGATGTGGTCACCATGAACCACGCGCATGAGACCCATTGGACCGCGCATCCCGACCCGGCGATCCCGCATGTGCTGCGCGGCTGGGGGCCGTTTGGCGAGGGCATCCAGCACCACCTCGACCTCGGCGGCGTGCTGATCCGAAATGTCTCCACCGACATCCGCTCCCGCTTCGGCGGGGTGGAGCCCTTGGGCAACTCGATCTTCGTCTTCGAGTCCGCGGGGCTCTGCATCGGCCACCTCGGCCACCTGCACCACGTGCCGACGCCGGCGCAATACGCGGCCCTTGGGCGGATGGATGTGGTGATGGCGGCGGTGGATGGCGGCACCACGCTGCCGCTCGATCAGATGATGGAGGTGCTGATACGGCTGCGCGCCTCGGTGGTGATCCCGATGCACTGGTTCGGCGACTACACGCTGCAGCGGTTCCTCAGCGAGGCGGGCGAGGTCTTCCCGGTGGTGGATGAAGGCGTCTCGGAGCTGGAGCTGTCGCTGCGCAGCCTGCCGGAGCGGCCGCAGATCGTGGTGCTGCGGCCCAGGTATCTTGGCGCCGAAGAGTGAGGCGGCCGTTTGAGGCCCGTGCCGGCCGCTGCCGGCTGCTGCGGCTTGCCGGTGCCTGCACCTAGCCGTTGGTGGTGCCGGCCGGTGCCCGGCAAGCGTTGCGGTGCCTGGCTCCCCCTGTTTCCGGTGCGGAGCCGCCGGCGATTGCCGACCGGTTTCGGCCGCCGCCGCGCTCCAGCTGCCTGCGCCGTGCCTCGCGCGCCTGTTGCGGCCCTTGCCAGCCCCCATGGTTTTGGCCATGGATAAGCCATGACCCGCAGCCCGAAACCCTCCGCCTCCGCACCTGCCGCCGGCCACGAGACGCCCGAGGGCGATATCCCCCAGCGCGCGGCTGCCACCCGCTCCGCCGCGTTCCCGCCGCTGAACCCGGCCGGGCCGGACTTCGCCGCGCGCCTCTCCGGGCGCCTGCCCGAGGGCGTGTTGCGCCTGGCCGAGCCGCGCTTCCTGGAGGAGCCGCGCGGCCGCTACCGCGGCCAGGCCGGGCTGCTTGCACTGCCGCAGACGGTGGAGCAGGTGGCGCTGATCCTGCGCGAAGCCAATGCCGCGCGGGTGCCGGTGGTGCCTTACGGCGGCGGCACCGGGCTGGTCGGCGGCCAGGTGATGCCGGAAGGACCCTCGCCGCTGGTGCTGGGGCTTGAGCGCATGGCTGCGGTCCGCGCGGTCTATCCGCAGGAAAACGTCCTCATCGCCGAGGCAGGCGCGGTCCTTGCCGACGTGCAGGCGGCCGCAGAGGCCGCGGACCGGCTGTTCCCGCTGTCGCTGGCGGCCGAGGGCTCGGCCCGGATCGGCGGCAACCTCGCAACCAACGCGGGCGGCGTGGGCGTGCTTCGCTACGGCAACGCGCGGGACCTCTGCCTCGGACTGGAGGCGGTGCTGCCCACGGGCGATATCTGGCACGGGCTCACCCGGCTCAGGAAGGACAACACCGGCTATGACCTCAAGAATCTGCTGATCGGCTCCGAAGGCACGCTCGGCGTGATCACAGCCGCGGCACTGAAGCTGGCGCCGGTGCCGGCGGGCCTAGGCACGGCGCTGTATACGGTACGCGATCCGAGGGCAGCGCTGGACCTTCTCGCGCTCGCCCGCGGTCAGCTGGGCGAGGCGGTCAGCGCTTTCGAGCTGATGCACCGGCAGGGGCTCGATTTCCTGGCCGAGACCCTGCCGCAGGTGCGCCGGCCCTTTGCCGAGGCGCCGGAATGGTGCGTGTTGTTGGAACTGGGCCTGCCCCGCGGCCTCGACCCGGAGGCGGCGCTGGCGGAGCTGTTCGAGACGGCGGAAGCGGCGGGTCTGGCCTCGGACGGGGTGATCGCCCAGTCCGGCGCCCAGCGGCAGGAACTCTGGGCCCTGCGCGAGCATATCCCCCTTGCAAACAAGGCAATTGGCTCGGTGTCGAGTCACGACATCTCGCTGCCGCTGTCGGAGATCCACGCCTTCATCGAAGCGGGCCGGCAGGCGGTGGCAGCGGTCGGGGACTTCCGCATCAACTGCTTCGGCCACCTCGGCGACGGCAACCTGCATTACAACGTCTTCCCGCCCAAGGGGCAGGACCGCGCGGCTTTCGACCCTTTGCGCGGTGCGGTGAAGCGGGCGGTGCATGATCTGGTGCAGGACTTCGGCGGCTCCTTCAGCGCCGAGCACGGGGTGGGGCGGCTGAAAACTTGCGACCTGGAACGCTACGGCGACCCGGCCCGGCTGGCGGCGATGCGGGCGATCAAGCAGGCGCTCGACCCCAATGGCATCATGAACCCGGGCGCGGTGCTGTCGCGCGGGTGACCGCGTCGCGGCGCAGACTGGGCCGGGTCTTATCCCGAGAGAGCTAAGCCCAAAGATGTAATCCCAATGGTAGATATGCATAGTCCAGGCAAGGCACGTAATCCAATAGGGTTAAACTATCCTGCTCAACCGGGGAGACTAAACCCAACGGCGTAATTCGAAAGGACAGGGAGGGCTCCCGCCCCCGCGGCCGCCCGGCTTTGCCGGACTGCCAGGCCCAACCGGAAGAGCCATTTTTGCAGAAAATGGCGTATGACGGGCGGGAGTGCCCGCGCCGGCACCCATGTCAGCCGAGGGAGCAGAGCCGGCGGGCGCGGTGCTCAGAGGCCCTCGAACTCGCAGAGCACATGCACGTCCATGCCCATGTCTTCGAGCAGCTTGCGGCCGCCCAGCTCCGGCAGGTCGACGATGAAGGCGCAGGAGACGATCTCGCCCCCCAGCCGCTGGATCAGCTTGATGCCCGCGCCCGCGGTGCCGCCGGTGGCCAGCAGGTCGTCGACCACCAGCACCTTCTCGCCTGGCTGGATGGCGTCGTCGTGGATTTCCACGATCGCCTCGCCGTATTCCAGCTTGTAGTCCTGGCTGATGGTGGTGCCGGGCAGCTTCCCCTTCTTGCGGATCGGCACGAAGCCGACGCTGAGCTGATGCGCAATCGCCCCGCCCAGGATGAAGCCGCGCGCCTCGAGCCCCACCACCTTGTCGATCTGCTCACCGGCATAGGGGTGCAGCATCTGGTCAATTGCCATGCGGAAGCCGCGCGGATCGGCAAACAGCGTGGTCACGTCGCGGAACATGATGCCCTCGTGCGGGAAGTCGACGATGGTGCGGATATAGTCCTTGACGGCGGATTTCTTCGGCATGGCGGGGCTCCTTGCGGCGGAACGGTGAGGATAAGCGGCCCCCTCGGGCCGGACCCCGCGGGTTTGGCCGAAGCGGCGCGCGCTTGCAAGAGGGAAGGGCCGACAGATGCGGCAATTGCCCGGCTCAGGCTGCGCCAGGGGCGCAGAAGAGGGCTTCAGCCCTGACGCGGCCGCTTGCGGGCGGGCCAGCGCAGCAGCAGCTCCAGCGGCCCGTGGCGGGCGGCCTTTAGCCAAGCCTTGGCATAGAGCATAGACAGCGCGCAGAACCCCGCCCCGAGGCCCAGAACCTCCCCGTTTTTCAGGCTGCCGTCCAGCAGCCCGGCGGCCTCAAGCGCACCCATGCCAAGCAGAATATGCGCCGCATAAAGCGTCAGAGCCTGCCGCCCGGGCGCGGCGAGCCATCCGGCAAGCACGCCCGGCAGCCGCGGCGTAACAAGCAGCAGCAGCCCGATCGCCGCCGCAGCGCTGCCGCTGGCGGAAAGGATGTAGAACGGTCCCGGCGGCACTGGCGCGGTGCCTGCAAGCTCGGCCAGTTCCGGGTCCTGCACGGTTTGCGCGGGCAGCATGCCAAGCGCCGCCACGAGCAAACCTCCCGCTGCCAGCCCCGCCTGCACCCGCGGTGCGGAAAGACGCAGCCGCCCGATCCACATGCCGGTGAACAGGAAGGCGACCCAGGGAAACACCGGGTGCCAGCCGTTAAAGAAGGTGTTCCGCAGGAACCCCTCCAGCGTCCAGAAATCCCGGTAGGCAAGGCTCTCCCAGTCCCAATGCGCCTCGTAGTCCAGCAGGACAAAGCCCGCGAGGCTGACCAGAACCGCCGCAGCCGCCGCCCAGAGCAGTGCGCTGCGCGGCGCGGTCAGAAAAGGCAGCGCGCAGAGGAAATAGACCGCGTAGAAATGATGTCAGCGTCGAAGATAGTGAGGTTCATGAGCCCCAGCGCGAAGAGGATCAGCGCCCGCAGGGTGAGCGTGCCGCGCGCGGGTCCCGCCAGCGCAAGCCCGGCGCCCGCCAGCACCACGAAGAGCGCGGCCGCCCGGCCCTCAAGGGCCGAGATCAGCGCCGAAGCCGCGCCCGCGTCCTCCGCTACCCCGGCGGCAACCCGGAAGTTCACTAGCACCATGCCGCAGAAGGCAAGAAATCACGCAATGTCCAACCCGATCAGGCGCACGCCACCCTCCCGCCCGTTTGCCGCACGGACTCAAGAATGCCGTTTGGGCGTTGAGAAGAAAGAGGAACGTGCAACACTCCAGCCTCAAATCCGGACTACCGTGCCGCAAGCGCGGAACAAGGCCGCAAGGCCGCCGCGCATCGCCGGCGCACGCATGCGGCGGCGATTTGGTGAGGCTGGGCGCTCCCTCGCAAGGGTTCACGGACGTGGCCGGGATAAACTGCCAGTCACGCCTGTTGGGTCGCCCCCTGCGCACGTCGGCAACGCGCGGCTCATGCCCCGTTCGGAAGGACCGGCGCGCCGGAGGGTCGAGGACAGCCAGCCCTCGCGGTCTGCACCCGGCGCACCCTGCCTGGCTTAGCCCAGCACCCGGCCTGCCACCGCGTCGAGCTTGGCCAGAAGTGCCGGGTCGCGTTTTTCCGGAGCGGTCATCAGCGCGTATTCCAGTGCCCGGTCGCAGCCATGCGAGCAGGGCGCGCGGTCCTTGCCCAACAGCCCGGGCAGACGGCGCACCAGCGCGCGGGCGTTGTCGGAGTTGCCCTTGAGCGTCGCGATGATCGCCGTGATGTCCACCGCGCCGTGATCCGGGTGCCAGCTGTCGTAATCGGTAACCATGGCGATGGAGGCGTAGCACAGCTCGGCCTCGCGGGCGAGCTTGGCCTCGGGCATGTTGGTCATGCCGATCACGTCGCAGCCCCACTGCTCGCGGTACATCTTCGATTCCGCCACCGAGGAGAACTGCGGCCCCTCCATGCACAGGTAGGTGCCGCCGCGGTGCACGGTGATGCCTGCGTCTTTCGCCGCTGCCTCGGCCGCATCGCCAAGCCGCGGGCAAGTCGGATGCGCGACACTCACATGGGCGACGCAGCCGGTGCCGAAGAAGCTCTTGTCGCGTGCAAAGGTGCGGTCGATGAACTGGTCGACGATGACAAAATCGCCCGGCGCCATCTCCTCGCGGAACGATCCGCAGGCGGAGACCGAGAACACATCGGTCACACCCAGCCGCTTCAGCGCGTCGATATTGGCGCGGTAGGGCACCTCGGAGGGCGAATGCGCATGGCCGCGGCCGTGGCGCGGCAGGAAAGCCATCTTCACACCGCCCAGCGTGCCGGTGAGGATCTGGTCCGAGGGCGCCCCCCAGGGCGTCTCCACCGCCAGCCATTCGGCGCCTTCCAGCCCGTCAATCTCGTAAATGCCCGAACCGCCGATCACGGCAATCATGGTCTCCTGGGTCACGCGTCCTGCTCCTGTCTGGTGCTGCTGGGTGCGATATGCGCAAGCGGGGCGGCCTTTGGCAAGCCCAAGGCGGGAGAATGGGGGGTGACTTGCGTGCACCGCCTGTCCGCCGCCTGTATATTGGTCGGCTGCCGGAAGGCTGGATGACTCTAGCGGGGATATCTTTTAGCAAGAGAAAAGGGCGAGAAGCCTATTCGCGCCGGATGATCCCGGTCAGAGCGGCGGCGCCGAAGGCGGTGACGATCCAGCCTGCCGTGATGAAGACCCAGCGAAGCCACCAGAGTTGCTTGCCCCACCAACCACGCTCAGTTGAGGGGGTCCAGGCCTCTGATTGGCCAAGGTCGAGGATCGGGATTACGAGGTCGGCGGCATATGCATAACGGTTAAATGTTTCCCAGTCCTTTCCCGGTATGGAGTGCGACCATTCAGACGCTGGATTTGCTGACGTACCGGCGAACTTCGCCCACCCAGATGAGATCAGCACCGGGCCAGAGTTAGGAGCAAAGCTGCCTTCTTCCCACGCCATGTGTGTGGGATAGGTGGCGCCAATCCAGAGGGCAACCAGCCAAATCAGGCTGAGTTCCGGGCGGTAACCGTGGCCTGTGACGTAAAACGAAATACCATGCCAAGTTCGCCGGCACAAAATCTCAAGATCGCGCCAGATGCTGAGAAGGCCTATAACGATGTCGCCATTAGGCTTAACGATGCGATTTTCGCGGGCTTGTTCACGTAATCTTTGGGCTAGGGTCAGGACCCATTGATTTTCGGCTATCGGTATGATTCACGGCTCGAAAACGAGCGGTGACCATGTCTGATCTTTTCTGGCTAACTGACGCGCAGATGGCGCGCCTTGAGCCTTTCTTCCCC
>NZ_JBMERR010000026.1:0-62469 GCF_048820915.1 Cribrihabitans pelagius
ACGAGATCGAAAGTTTGAAACATGGCTGGGCCAGCCCGCAGACGCTTTCCGAAGACGGGCTCGAAATTCTCGACGAAATCCAGCGGGTAACCGGTCTGTGCCCCTGCGAGTTGGACTCGATTCTGGATGAACTCGACGGCTGGGAGGATATCACGGACAAGATGATTGCCGACAATCCCCTGGGGCCGCATCGCGATCAGGCGCTTGCAATCGTCAAGGACGCACGCAGGCCCGTGCTGTTTCAAGCCGCCCAGAGGATGAGCGCATATTGTGATACCGAAATGGCCTTCGTGCCCAGCCATGGCCCGGAGGCCGGTTAGTGTCCGGGCACGCGGTGTCAGAACAGGAAGTCATCCGCATCCAGCTGGCGGGGGCGCAGGTCCTCCAGCAGGATCTCTCCTGCGCCGGTATCGATCAGCGTGCCGCCGTCCTGGCGGCTGATTTCCAGCTGCGAGAACCGCTGCGCCGCGGCGCGGCCCAGGCCGGTCAGATCGATCAGATCCGCACCGGGGGTGAAATCCGCAATCCGGTCCCGGCCGTGGCCCCGGGCGAAGACAAACACATCCGCGCCGGACCCGCCCCAGAGCTTGTCGGCGCCCGCCCCGCCTTCCAGCCGGTCGCCGCCGCCATTGCCCCAAAGCCGGTCCTTGCCGCCCTGGCCCTCGATCCGGTCATCCGCTTCACCGCCCCAGAGCCGGTCCTTGCCGTTGCCGCCCTTCAGCTGGTCTTCCCCCGCGCCGCCCCAGAGCCGGTCCTTGCCGCCCTGGCCCCAGAGGAAATCGTCCTCATCCCCGCCCCAGAGCAGGTCGGCCTTGCCGCCGCCCCAGAGCCGGTCCTCCCCCTCGCCGCCCCAGAGCCGGTCCTTGCCGCCGCCGCCCTTGAGCGCGTCATCGCCGCCCAGCCCGTCCAGCCGGTCGCTGCCGCGGCTGCCCGCCAGCTGGTCATTGCCGCCGGTGCCGTAGCGCAGCCCGCCCTCCTGGCCGCCCGCCGGCGCCAGGCCCTGACGGTGCGGGAAGGTGAACCGCAGCGCCGGGCCAAAGACACCTTCCAGGGTGAGCGGCTGGCCGCCGCCGCTCACCAGCTCGATCTGCGTGTCCTGCACCTGCAGCAGCAGGCTGGTGCCGCTTTCGCGCGCCTCCAGCTGCGCCGGGCTGTAGAGGCCCGCAAACAGCGACAAATCGAGGCTGTCTTCGCCCGGGGTGAAATCGCGGATCGTGACCCGGCCCGCCGCGGGGCCGATCACGAAGACATCGCCGCCCGCGCCGCCGGTCAGCCAGCCGCCGCCCGCGCCCGAGGCCAGCACGTCGCTGCCATCGGTGCCGCGCAGCGCCTCCCGCGCGGCGCCGGCCGCGCGGGAGGCGCCCAGGGTCTCCAGATCCAGGCTGAACTGGCTGATGCCGCCCTGGCCCGAGGCCGCAAAGACCTGCAGGGTGCCATCCAGCACCACCGCCTCCAGCGCCGTGACATTGGCGAGCCCCAGACCGGCGGCATTTGCCAGGCTCTCCACATGCACCAGCCGCCCGCCGGGCAGCATCCGCAGCAGGCTGAGCCCGTCGTCGGCACCCGCCGCCAGCACCAGCACCTCGCCGTCCGCCACAACCACCTCCAGCGCCTCTACGCCGCCAAAGCGGGTGGCCAGCGTGTCGCTGAGCTGATCGGCGAAGGTCAGCGCGCCGTTGCCGCCGACCTGCACCAGGGTGAGGCTGCCGTTGCCCGCCGCGCCCAGCAGCGCCCAGGCCTGGCCGTCCGCCTCAAACACCTCCAGCGCGGTGATGCCCGCAACCGCCAGCCCTTCCGCCGCGCCCAGGGCGGCCGCGGGGCTCAGCGCGCCGTTGCGGGCATCGATGCGGAAGCTCACCAGCCCGCCGCTTGCGCTGTCCGCCGCCAGGAGCACCAAACCTTCCGCGGTTTCGGCCACCGCCAGCCGGGTGGCGCCGGGCAGCTGGTAAGGCGCCTCGCCGCCCGCGGCCCCGGTGCGGTCCTCGGCCCGGCCTTCGCCGCCGAGCCGCCAGCCCTGCAGGCGGCCATTGCCCGCGCCGGTGCCGTAGACCGCGCATTTGCCGCCCTCCAGCTGCGCCACGGTGAGGGCGGCAAAGCCGGCCGCATCGGCCCCCGCCAGCGCTTGCCCGCCCTGATCCGCAAGGCCGCCGCCCGGCAGCAGCCGGTGGAAGGCCAGCTCGCCCTGGCTGGTGGCCTCGCGGATCAGCCGCAGCCCGCCGCCGGCCTCGGCCAGCTGGAAGCCGCCGGTCTGCAGGTCCGCGGCCCCGTGCAGGCTGCGGCCCGCCGCCGCGGCCAGGGCGCCGCCGGCGTCGAGCTGCCAGCGGCTGATGCCGCCGTTCATCCCGGTGATGGCATAAAGCGTGGCCGCGCCATCCTGCACCGCGATTTCGATATCGCGCAGATCGGTGCCAAAGATCAGGTCTTCTGCTGCCAGCCGTCCGGTGAATGCCAATGCCATAGCGCGCGCTCCTATGCGATGCGTCCTTGAGCGCAACCTGCGGGCGCAACAGACCGGATTGCGGGCAGCAAACCGGGCAAAACCGGGGCGATTGTTTACAGGTTGAAGACAATTGCGCGCAGGGGCGCAGGAGCGCAGGGACGGGGCGGGAGGCCTGCCCGCCCGCCTTTCTGCCCGCCTGCCCCTGCCTGCCCCCCCGCCTGCCCGCGCGCGCATCCGCCCGCCCGTTGCGCCGCAGCCGGGCGGCGGCTTAGCGCGGAATTGAGGCGCAAGGCGCCAGTCTGGCGCCGCACCCGCCGAACCCGCATTGCCGCGCCACAGGAGCCCCGCCGATGAGCCAGACCTCGCCGATCCTCGCCCTGCCCTATCTGATGCCCTCCCAGGCGCAGAAACACGTGACCCACAACGAAGCCCTGCGGATGCTCGACGCGCTGGTGCAACTGGTTGTCGCGGAGTTCGGCGCGGAGGTGCCGCCGGCGAGCCCCGCCCCGGGCGCGGCCTATGCGCTGGGGGCCGCGCCGCAGGCGGCCTGGGCCGGCCACGCGGAGGAAATCGCGGTCTGGCAGGGCGAGGGCTGGCTGTTCCTCGCCCCCCGCCCGGGCTGGCGCGCCTGGGGTATTGCCGAAGGCGCGCTCAGGGTCTGGGACGGCAGCGCCTGGATCCTGCCCGCGGCCGAGACCCAGAACCTCGCCCGGCTCGGGGTGGGCACCAGCGCCGATGCCGACAACCCGCTGTCGGTGGCAGGGCCTGCAACCCTGCTCAGCCATGGCGGCGGCGGCCATCAGCTCAAGGTGAACAAATCCGCCGCCGCCGAGACCGCGTCGCTGCTGTTCCAGTCGAACTGGAGCGGCCGGGCCGAGATGGGGCTGGCGGGCAATGACGATTTCTCGGTCAAGGTCTCTGCCGACGGCAGCGCCTGGACCGAGGCGCTGAAGGTGGCCGCCGCCAGCGGCTATGTCGGGCTGGGCACCGCCAGCCCGGGCGCGCATCTGGAGATCGCGGGCGGCAGCGGCGACTACCTGCTGGCAGGCGGCACCGCCCCCGCCTTCCGGCTCGGCGCCGATGGCAACGGCGCTTGCGCCGGCGCCTGGACCGGCGGCGGCGCCGATTACGCGGAATGGTTCGAATGGGCCGATGGCAACCCCGGCGCCGAGGACCGCCGCGGCCTCAGCGTGGTGCTGGAAGGCGCCAGGATCCGCCCGGCGCAGCCCGGCGAGACCCCGGCGGGCGTGATCAGCAGCACCCCGGCGGTGATCGGCGACGGCGACATGGGCGCCTGGAAGCACCGCTGGCTGCGCGACGATTACGGCGCGCTGCGGCGCGATGCCGAGGGCCGCCCGCTGGACAACCCCGCCTATGATCCGTCGCGGCCTTATGTGCCCCGCGCCGCCCGCCCCGAATGGGCGCTGGCGGGTCTTCTGGGCAAGCTGCGCCTGCGCCGGGGCCAGCCCGTGGCGCCGGGCTGGATCCGGATGCGGGCGGTCTCCGCGGAAGTGGAGGAATGGCTGGTCCGCTGAGGCGGCAGCCGGCAGGCTTTATCCCTTGGCCCGTTACCCTTTGGCGCCCTGGCCGCGGGCATAGACATCCTCGTAGCGGATGATGTCGTCCTCGCCCAGATAGGCGCCGGTCTGCACCTCGATCAGCACCATCGGCAGCTTGCCGGGGTTCTCCATCCGGTGCACCGCGCCCAGGGGGATGTAGACCGACTGGTTCTCGGTCACCAGCTTCACCGCATCGTCCACGGTGACCTTGGCGGTGCCCTCGACCACGATCCAGTGCTCCGAGCGGTGGTGGTGGCTCTGCAAGGACAGCGCGGCCCCCGGGTGCACGTGGATGCGCTTGACCTGGAAGCGGCCGCCCACGGCCAGGCTCTCGAACCAGCCCCAGGGGCGGTGGTCCTTGGGCAGGGCGGTGGCCTGGCGCGCGCCCTTGGCCTTCAGCGCCGCCACCGCCTGTTTGACGTCCTGGGCGCGGGAGGCATCGGCCACCAGCACCGCATCCGGCATCGCCACGGCAATGATGTTTTCCAGCCCGATGCCGACCAGCGCGAGATTGTCATCCTCCGAGCGCAGCAGGCTGCCGGTGCAATCGATCGCGGTGGCATTGCCGCTCAGCGCCACGCCATCGCCGTCCCGCGCCGCTTCGCGCCAGACCGCATCCCAGCCGCCGAGATCCGACCAGCCGCCGGCAAAGGGCACCACGCTGAGGTTCTCCGCCTTCTCCATCACCGCGTAGTCGATCGAAATGTCAGCCGCCCCCGCCCAGGCCTCGGGGTCGAGCCGCAGGAAGCCGAGATCCGGCAGGCCCTGCTCCACCGCCGCCTGCACCGGCGCCATCAGCTCCGGCGCATGGGCGCGGAAGGCCGCGAGAATGGCCTGCACCGAAAACAGGAAAATGCCGGCGTTCCACAGGTACTGGCCCGACTCCAGCATGGATTCGGCGCTGGCCTGGTCCGGTTTCTCGACAAAGCGGCGCAGCCGCAGCGGCCGGGGCGCGAAATCCTCCGGCGCCTCGGTCAGCTCGAGGTAGCCATAGCCGGTCTCCGGCCGGTCCGGGGCAATGCCGAAGGTGACCAGCCGGCCCTCGCGCGCCGCCGCCGCGCCCGCCTGCACCGCGGCGCGGAAGGCGGCCGCATCGGGCACCACGTGATCCGAGGGCGCCACCAGCATCAGACCATCGGGATCGCTCTGCGCGAGCCGCAGCGCCGCCGCCAGAACCGCGGGCGCGGTGTTGCGCCCCTCCGGCTCGATCAGCACCGCGCCGGGATCGATCCCGGCGCCCGCCAGCTGCTCGGTGACGATGAAGCGGAAATCGGAATTGGTCAGCACCATGGGTGCCGCAAACCCCTCCCCCGACAGCCGCCGGGCCGACGCCTGGAACAGCGTCTCATCTCCGGTGAGCGGCACGAATTGCTTGGGGTAGCTCTTACGCGACAGCGGCCACAGCCGGGTGCCGGAACCGCCGCAGAGAAGAATGGGGGTGATCATAGATAATCAAATCCTTTGGCCGCCATTGCGTTTCCGGCGGTTGTCCCGCGGATGCCGGGACATTGCAACCCCCGTGCAGCCTGCCGCAAAACAGCCTGCCGCAAAATGAGTTGCGCCCGTTCGCGCAGATGGCAATAAGAACGCCAGACTTGGCCGGAGATCGTTTTGCTCGTCATCAACAACAAGATCATCATTGCCCACATGAAGAAATGCGGGGGCACATCCGTCTGCAAGGGCATGATCGAGAACCTGCCGGCACATTCCGTGGAATATTGGGGCTACACCCCTGAGGGTGAAGACAAAAGCGCCCGCTCCCGCCGCCGCGGGGGGGTCTGGAAACACTCACCGGTGGCCGAGATTCTGGACAAGCTGCCCGGGGAGCGAAACAATTTCACTGTGTATCTGATCTCGCTGCGGCCTTGGTGGGACCGGGTGGGGTCCTTCTATTTCCACGCCAAACGCTACAACAAGAGAACCGGCACCAAATATGCCTGGGCCGAGAACATGAGCTTCTCAGACTACATCCGCAGTCCCTACATGGAAGAAGTTGAGCATTTGGACCGTTTCTGCCAGGGCAGAGACGGGGCGGTCCTGCCGGATTATTTCGTGAGCTACGACGGTCTCGCCGGCTGGTACCGGGAACGCATGGCAGAGTTCGGTGTGCGGGATGCGGAACTGCCCGAATACAACAGGGGCCGCGCCAAGTTCGCAGACGGTTACCGCGCGCTCTACACCCCCGGCGACTTCGCCTATCTGGAAGAGAAATTTGCAGGCGAAACCGCACTGGCCGCCCGGCTGGCCCCGTCAGGCTGCGGGCAGCTGGCCCTGTCCGCAGCCTGACGGGACGGTCAGGCCAGCCGCAGGCGCACCTGCAGGCCCATCGCGGAGCATTCCAGCAGATCCCCGGGCGCGGCGGGCACCGCCGGGCTCAGCCCTCCGGTCGCGATCCACTGCCCCGGGGCCAGCGGCATGCCATAGCGCCGGGCCAGGCCCAGGAACTCCTGCGCCGCCCCCAGCGGGCCGGCGATGATGTTTGCGCCGCAGCCTGCCGCCGCCGCGCCGCCGTTGCGGCGGAACTGCGACACGAAGGTGCTGCCGCAGCGCGCCGCGTCAAACGCCTGCACCGCCCCGACCCAAAGCGCGCCCGCCCCGGCCCGGTCGGCCATCTGCCCGGCCAGGGCGGGCTTCAGCGCCTCCGGCAGGACGCTGGCCGGGATCTCGAAGCCCAGCCCCATGCGCCGGAACGGCTGCGCCGCCCCCGGATCGTCCCCCAGCTCCAGCATGAGTTCCGGCTCCGCCAGCGGCGCGTGCAGCCCGGCCAGGCTCAGCGCCTCCGTTTCCACCGCCACTTCCCCCGGCGCCAGCGGCCCGAAGAAGACCTCCGTATTGGCAAAGACCTGCCGCGACCAGGGATTGGCGCCGCCGATCTTCCAGGCCGCCGGCTCAGCCGCCTGGCTCAGTCCCGCCGCATAGGCCTCTGCGGCCGAGGACGGCAAGTCGGCCGCGGTAAGGCGGGCCGCGGCGCCCGAGGCGCGGGCGTGCAGCAGCGCGCTGACCAGGTGATTCATGACAGTCTCCCGTTCCGTTCCGGGCCCGCGCAGGGCCCCGGCGCACCCTAGCTCCTTCTACCGGAAGAGGAAATAGAAAGCCTCCGGCAGTGCCTTGCATCCCTGAATCGCGGACAGTAAGGTCGCAAAAAAATACATCGGGACAGTCGCACCATCGGTTGTTTGGCACATGGACGCACGTGTGCTACATATCGGATGGACAACCTATACGGGAATCTTGCAATGCCGCTACGCACTGCCATTATTGGCTATGGCAAAATGGGCCGAATCCGCCATGAGGCCATGGAACGGCATGGCGGGTTCACCGTTGTGGCGGCCTGCGACACCCAGGTGGATCCGCAGGCCACCATCCCCATGGTGACCGACCCGCAGGCGGTCTACGCCTATGACCCCGATGTCATCGTCTGCTGCGTGCCCAACATGATGATCCCGGATGTGGTCTGCGACGCGCTGGCCCGCGGCAAGCATGTGTTTTCGGAAAAACCGCCCGGGCGCAATTCCCAGGACGTGCGCTGCATGCGCGCGGCGGAGGCGGCCAATCCGGGGCTGGTGCTGAAGTTCGGCTTCAACCACCGCATGCATGACGCCATCGAGGAAGCCAAGAAGCTGATCGATGCGGGCACGATGGGCGATCTCTATTTCATGCGCGGCGTCTACGGCAAGGCCGGCGGGCCGAACTATGCCCAGAACTGGCGCAACGACCCCGCCCAGTCCGGCGGCGGCATCCTGATCGACCAGGGCATTCACATGCTGGACCTGTTCCAGATGTTTGCCGGCCGGTTCACCGAAGTGCAGTCCTTCGTGCAGCGCAATTTCTGGACCGAGGTGCCGGTGGAGGACAATGCCTTTGCGCTGATGAAAAACCCGCAAGGCATCGTCGCCTCGGTGCATTCCTCGGCCACCCAGTGGCAGCACACCTTCCGGCTCGAGCTTTACATGCGCAACGGCTTCCTTTCGGTGGACGGGATCCTGTCGGCCTCGGGCAGCTATGGCACCGAGGTGCTGACGGTGGCGCTGAACCGGCTGGACAAGGACGGCAACCCGATCCCGAACCCGGAATGCCAGGAGATCCGCTTCACCGAGGATCTGTCCTGGGACAAGGAAGCCGCCGAATTCCATGCCGCCATTGCCGCTGGCGTGCCGGTCCGCAGCGGCACCTCCGCGCAGGCGCTGGAGGTCATGGAGCTGGTGGAAGCAATCTATGCCGCCGATCCGGAATGGCAGGCCGGGCTGGAAAGCCGGACCATCAGCGCTGCCGAGTAAGGGCTCCAAGACCAATGCAAACCCCCGTCTTCCTCGACCACCTGCCTGACATTTCCACCGTCACCGGGCGCAAGCCCGAGCTCTACCGGCTGGCCCGCAACCGGGCGCTGGCCGATGTGCAGCTGGATGACAGTATTGCCTGGCACGACCGCAGCAGCTGTGCCGCCTGCGGCGAGGACATCGCAAAAAGCCGGATATTCAGCCGTAATTTCCTGCCCTTCCACCGCTGCCAGGGCTGCAACAGCATCTATTCCGCAAAAGTGCCTGCCCAGCAGGTGCTGGACCGGCTGCGCCAGGAGCTGCCCGCGGTCTTGCCGCAGGACAGCGGGCAGGACCGCGATTTCGAGTTTATCTCGCTGCTGAACTGGATCAGCCTGACAGAAGCCCGGAGCGAAAGCCGGCTGGAAACGGTTCTCGATTACCGCTTCTGCTCTCAGGCGCCCGGCTTCGAAAACGCCGCCAGCCGCCTCAGCCACAAACGCAGCTGGCACTTCCTGCCGCTGGAAACCGGTGCCGGAGACGGTTACGGGCAGCTGCGGCAGGTTCTGCGCGAACACGCGCCCAAGGCAGTGCTGGTGCAGGCGGAAATGGACCGGGTGGCGGACCCCGCTCAGCTGCTGCGCACCATTCGCGACAACGCCGCCAAAGGCACCATTGTCTTCGTCGGCACCTCCTGCGCCGACGGGCTGGAGTATGAAATCCTGGGCGCGGATTCCCCCAGCTTCATCCCGCTGGACCGGCTCAACCTGTTTTCCGTCAAGGGCTTCGAGACGCTGGCCCGGGACACCGGCTTCACCATCCTCGAGGCTTCCACCCCCGGCCGCCGCGATGCGGTGCTGCTGGAACAGCATTTCAACAGCGCGCAGAACGACCACATCCCCTTCTGGTCGAGCTTCTTCCGGGAGGCCGGCAAGGACCGGCTGCGCGATCTGCAAATCCTGCTTCAGCGCAGCCTGAAATCCGGCGTGATGCGCTTTGCCCTCCAAACCTAACAGGACTTCCCGCACAATGACTGCCCTTTTCCCGACGGCCCCCTTCGACAGCTGCGCCGGTTTTGCCTCCGAATATTTCGCCACCCTGGCTGCCGCGGTGCAGGCCAGCGACCTGAGCGTGCTGGACAAGATCGCCGCCCTGGTCAAAGAAACCATCAGCAATGGCAACTTCATCTACATCTGCGGCAACGGCGGCTCCGCCGGTATCGCCAACCATTCGCTGTGCGACTTTTTGAAATGCGTGCGCACCGACACCGAGCTGATGCCCCGGGTGATGTCGCTGGCCGCCCATACCGAGATGAATTCGGCGCTGGCCAATGACATCTCCTATGACGAGGTCTTTGCCTACCAGCTGCAATCGATGGGCCGCCCCGGCGACCTGGTCTGGACCGTCAGCTCCTCCGGCGATTCCGAAAACGTGGTGCGCGCCCTGCAGGTGGCCCGCGAAAAGGGCATGGCCTCGATTTCCTTCACCGGTTTCTCCGGCGGCCGCTCGCGCGAGCTGGCGGATCTGAACGCCCATGTGAACGCGCAGAACTACGGCGTGGTGGAAGACATCCACATGGCGTTCATCCACATCCTGACCCAGTACCTGCGCATGACCAACATGGACGCAAACCTGATCGCAGAGCGGAAATTCTGACGCATGGGCACGGACCTGCCCGCGGGGCTGCACGACGCTCTCTGCAGCCTCCTGCCGCTCCTGGTGCAGGAGATCTTTGCCCAGGAGGCCGTCACCCGGGACAAGGGCAGCGACGGGCTGGACCTGGTCACCTCGATCGATCTGGCCATGCAGGCCCGGCTCGAGCAGGAGCTGGCGGCGCTGCTGCCCGGCTCCGCGGTGGCGGGCGAGGAAGGCTTTGCCGCCATCACCGGTGATGGCCCCTGCTGGCTGGTGGATCCGCTCGACGGCACGGTGAACTTTGTCGCCGGCCTGCCCGCCTACGGCGTGGCGGTGGTGCTGCTGGCGGCCGGGGAACCGGTCCTGGCCGCCGTCTATGACGTGCCGCAGAAGGATCTTTACTCCGCCGTGGCCGGGCACGGCGCCTTCCTGAACGGGGCACCGCTGCAACCGCGCGCCCACAAGGCCCGGCTGGCGGTGGTGTCCTCCGGCCTGCTGAAGGATCTGGCCGCCCGCGCCCCCGGCGCCCTCGGGGAGCTGCTCGGCGCCTTCAAGCTGCGCAACTTCGGCAGCCAGGCGCTGCATCTTTGCTATGCGGCCGCCGGCCGGGTCAGCCTGGTGGCCAGCCGCGAGGCCAAGGGCTGGGACGACATGGCCGGCGCGCTCATCGCCCGCGAGGCCGGGCTTGCCTATGGCAGCTACCGCCCGGCCGTCCCGGAGCGCCCCGGCCCGGCCATTGATGCGGATCAGCACAGCCTCTGCGCCGCCCCCGGCCTGTTTGACAGCTTCGCCCCCCTCTTTGCCCGCGCGGCCGCCGCCCCCGGCGCCCCAGACTAAGGACAGCCCCATGAAAACCGTCGCCATGATCCCCGCCCGCATGGGCAGCCAGCGCCTGAAGAAGAAGAACCTCGCGCCGCTGGCGGGCCAGCCGCTGATCACCCATGCGGTCGAAAAATGCCGGGCCGCAGGCCTGTTCGACGAGATCTACATCAACTCGGAAAACGCCGAATTCGGCCAGTTCGCGGAACAGTACGGCATCAAGTTCTACCAGCGCCCCGAAGAGCTGGGCAATTCCGTCGCCACCTCCGAGCAGTTTGTCTACGACTTCCTGAAGAACGTGGACTGCGACCTGCTGATCCAGGTGCATTCGATCGCGCCGCTGCTGAGCGCCGCGGAGGTGCAGTCCTTTGCCGAGGCCTTCATCGCCTCCGACGCCGACGTGATGCTCTCCTGCATCGAGGACCAGATCGAGGTGGCCTATCAGGACGCGCCGGTCAATTTCACCTTTGCCGAAAAAACCAACTCGCAGGAGCTCAAGCCGACCCAGCGGGTGACCTGGTCGATCACCGGCTGGCGCGCAAAACCCTACATCGGCGCGGTCGAGGCGGGCGGCATCGGCACCTACAACGGCAAAATCGCCTTCTACCCGGTTGACCCGATCTCCGGTCATGTGATCAAGACCCAGCAGGATCTCGACATTGCCGAAGCGCTGCTGAGCGTGCTCGGAAAGAAATAAGACAATAAGACAGGCGGGCGGGCCATGCAGGTACTGGTATCCAACATCATGATGCTGAACGAGCGGGAGCGCTTCGACGCGCTGCTGCGCGCGCGCGGCGCAGAGCCCATCTGGCCCGCGGTGGACCAGTTCATGGGCGAGGCGCAATGCCTTGAACTGGCCGGGCAGTTCGACGGCTGGCTGGCCGGCGACGACCAGATCACGGCAGCGGTGCTGGAGGCCTGCCTGCCGCGGCTCAAGGTGATCTCGAAATGGGGCACCGGCATCGACTCGATCGACCTGGCGGCCGCCAGGCGGCTCGGGGTGCCGGTCTGCAATTCGCCCGGGGCCTTCCGCGATGCGGTCAGCGAATATGCCATGGGGCTGCTGCTGGCGGCGACCCGGCGGCTGGCCCGCACCGACCGGCTGGTGCGCCAGGGCGGCTGGCCCAAGGGCCGCTTCCCCGGCCTCACCGGCAAGACCATGGCGGTGGTCGGCTATGGCGCCATCGGCCAGGGCGTGGGCCAGCGCGCCCGCGGCTTCGGCATGCAGGTGATTGCCCATGACCCCTATATGGACAGCGCGCCGGACGGCACCGCCCTGATCTCCTTCGATCAGCTGCTGGCGGAGGCGGATGTGATCTGCCTGTGCTGCAACCAGACCGCGGACAACCACCACCTGCTGAACGGCGCTGCCTTCGAGCGCGCCCGGGACGGGGTGATCGTGGTCAATGTCGCCCGCGGCGGGCTGATCGACGAGGCCGCGCTGGCGGCCGGGCTGCGCTCGGGCAAGATCGGCGCGGCGGCGCTGGATGTCTTCGAGAGCGAACCGCTGCCGCAGGACCATCCCTTGCTGCAATTCGAGAATGTCGCGGTGTCGAGCCACAACGCCAACAGCACCATCGAGGCGATCGAATACGTGCATGCCAATACGCTCGAGAACCTGTTCAAGCATCTGACTGCCTGAGCGGTGCTTCCGATGCATGGCCGCGGCATAAGACACCGTCTGCAGGGGTATATCCCCGGCCCGGGCGCCGATGCCGCCAATGCCTTCGACGTGCAGGCCTGGGCCCGGGCCAGCGCGCTCGGCGCCTTTGGCGTGGAGCTCTGTGTCTTTCAGGGCGCCGTGAGTGTCAGCCTGCGCCAGATCAGGCCGGACGGCAGCCACCACGAATACTGCCGCCTGGCCTGCCCGGAGCCGGGATCGGCCTTCAGCCCGCCGATTGCCACCGCGCAGACAGAGGGCGTGCTGCTGCCGGTCATCGAAAGCGCCTCCCCGGACGCGGTCTTCGATCTCTGCTTCGGCACCAACGAAGCCCCGCCGCTGCCCGCGGCCAGGACCGCCTTCATCCTCGAAGGCACCGGCCCGGAGCTGGCGGCGGCGGCGGCGGCCTTTGGCCGTTTCCAGGAGGAGCACGCGCCGCACGGCGCCGCGGAAGCGGGGCATCTGCTGCTCATGAACAACGGCCCCGCCGCGGCTCCGCAGGCTGCTGAAAACCGGGCCGCCGCAGACGCGGCCGGCGGCCTCACCTGGATCGCCAATGACGCCACCGGCCTGCCCGGCACCAGCCGCGGCCTCTACGAGGCCTGCTACGGCAGCCTGGCGGAAGAGGGCTTCACCCATCTCTGCCTGTTGCGCGAGGGGCAGCCGCCGCATGCCGAGATGTTCGCCCGCGCGGCCGCCTTCATGCGTTTCCTGCGGCCCGGGTTCCTGCTCTGCGCCCCGCCCGCGGCCAGCGGCGCAGAGGCGCCCGGCAGGCCGGCGGGCTGGGTCTGGGACTGGGGCTGCCTGGAGGTGCGCGACGTGCACCGCAACGGGCTGCCCTGCCCGTTCCCGCTTGCGCTGGCGGAACGCGAATACAGCACCCGCCTGCAGCGCGCGGGCCTGACGCCGGCCGCCCCGCTGTCCTTCCTGCCGTCCCCGCCCGCGGCTTCAGCTCCCCCCGGCTATGGCGCAGAGCTGACCCTCCGGGCCCTGCAGGGAGAGCTGACGGATCCGAAGGCCCTGCAAAGCGAATTTTCCGCGTCGGTACGCGGCCGTCTCGATGCCGCAGGCGCAGAAGGCGCCTGGGCGCTGATGGATGAGATGGAGGCCTTCCTGGCCGGGCCGGAAGCAATGGTCCTGCCCGCGCGCCGCCCGGCCCTGCCGCCCCTGCGCGCCCCGTTCCGGTCCTGGCGGCTGCACCGCCGCCTGCGGCGGCAGTCCCAAGCCCTCGCCCGCCTGCCGCAGCTCGCCGAAGACTGCGCCGCCGCCCGGGCGCGCCTGGGCACCATTGCCTATTGGTCGCAGGTGAGCGGCAACCGCCCGCCCGCCGATCCCGCCCTGACCGGTTCCGCCCTGGCCGGCCCCGGCCTGGACGCCGCCGCCCAGCAGCAGGGCCTGGCGGCGCTGC
Source organism: Cribrihabitans pelagius (assembly GCF_048820915.1). Classification (NCBI taxonomy): domain Bacteria; kingdom Pseudomonadati; phylum Pseudomonadota; class Alphaproteobacteria; order Rhodobacterales; family Paracoccaceae; genus Cribrihabitans; species Cribrihabitans pelagius. The sequence goes on from NZ_JBMERR010000026.1 coordinate 13,778, forward strand.
ACCTCAAGGCCGACAGCCGCCACCGCAGCCAGCAGGCCGCCTGGGCCGGGCAGTTCGGCGCGCTGGAGCAGCGGCTGCAGCACAACCGCCTGCTCGACACCGCCCGGGCCCATGCCGACCAGGACCGGGCCAGCGGCATCCTGCTGAGCCTGCTGCGCAACCGCCACAAGGGCGCGCGCGCGGTGATCGTCGGCAACGGCCCCAGCCTGCGGGTCTCCGACCTGGAGCGGCTGCAGGACAGCGTGACCTTCGCCTCCAACAAGATCTACCTCGCCTATGAGGACACCGCCTGGCGGCCGGCCTACTACTCGGTCGAGGACCACCTGGTGATCCAGAACAACTGGGAGCGGATCAGCGGGCTGGAGGGCAGCCTGAAGATCTTCCCGGCCAATGTGCGCGACTTCGGCTACCACGCCGCCGACACCGTCTTTGTGCCCTTCCGCCCGCCGCGCTCCTTTGCGGACCCGCTGTCGGACCCGGATTTCCCGGCGTTCAGCGAGGATCTCAGCCACGGCATCTGCTGGGGCTCGACCATCGTCTACAGCCAGATCCAGATGGCGCTGTTCATGGGCTGCGCGGAGATCGTGCTGATCGGGCTCGACCACAGCTACGTGCTGCCCGGCGAGAAACAGGGCAACACCTATCTGCACGCGGGCGAGCAGAACCACTTCCACCCCGGCTACCGGGAGGCCGGCGAGCGCTGGCACCAGCCGAACCTGGAGGTGCTCGAGGTCTCCTATGCCCGCGCCCGCGAGCGCTGCGCCGCACGCGGTGTGCGCATTCTGAACGCCTCGCGCCGGACCCGGCTCGAGGTTTTCGAGCGGGCCGATTTTGACAGCCTGTTCCCGCTGGAAACACCGGAAAAGGAAACCGCATGACCGCCGCCGTCTTTGACAGCCGCAGCTGCACCCTGGGCGAGGGCCCGCTCTGGCACCCGCTGCGGCAGCAATTGTTCTGGTTCGACATCATGAACTGCACGCTGCTGTCGCGCCGCGGGGGGCAGGCGCTGGAGTGGCAATTCGGCCGCCACGTGAGCGCCGCAGGCTGGATCGACGGCACCCGGCTGCTGATCGCCGGCGAAACCGGCCTCAGCCGTTTCGACCTGGAGACCGGCACCGAGGAGATGCTCTGCGAAATCGAGGCGGACACTCCGGCGACCCGCTCCAACGACGGCCGCGCCGACCCCTGGGGCGGTTTCTGGATGGGCACCATGGGCAAGGCGGGCGAGCCGGGCCTGGGCAGGCTGTACCGCTGGGCCCGGGGCGAGCTGCGGGAGCTGGACAGCGGCCTGACCACCCCGAATGCAATCTGTTTCGACCAGGCCCGCGCCTGCGCCTATTACAGCGACACCCGGACCCGGATCATCTGGCGCCAGCCGGTCGACCCGGACACCGGCTGGCCGGCCGGGGACAAGGCGGTCTTTCTCGACCTGCGCGCCACCGCAGAGGACCCCGAACACAAGCCCGATGGCGCCGTCATCGACAGCGAAGGCTGCCTGTGGAGCGCGCAATGGGGCTCGGCCCGGGTGGCGCGCTACAGCCCGGAGGGCCGCTTCCTGAGCGCCGTCGCGCTGCCCACCGGCCATACCTCCTGCCCCGCCTTCGGCGGCCCGGATCTCACCACGCTTTATGTCACCACCGCCCGCCAGAAACTGCCCGCAGAGCGGGCAGACTGGCAGGCAACGGCCGGCCAAACCTTTGCCGCAGAGACTGCGGTCCATGGTCTCCCGGAACCCCGGGTGCTATGGCAGCCCCGGTAACAAGAGACAGGTCCGGCCCGCCCCCGCGGCCTGCAAACCATGAGTGCAGTGTAAACCAATGAATATGCCCGCCCCCCGCCCCGCCGCCGCCGCCTCCCGGTTCAGCCCGGTCCGGGGAGTCTACCCGCTGCAGCGCTATGTGCGGGAATTCGGCGCCAGTGCGGTCAACGCCTTCGATCTGGATGCCTGGCGCCGCGCCACCTGCCTGACCTGGCTTGGCACCCGCCTGGTGGTGCGTTCGGGCCGGGTCCGCGTGGTGCTGCGTCACATCACCGCCGATGGCACCGCCACCGACCTGGCCCGGGCCGAGCAGGACGGCACCGGCACGCAGCTTTTCCCGGATCTGTGCGTGAGCGGCCTTGAAGGCGCCCTCTTACCGGTGGTCGAAGAGGAAAGCCCGGATGCCAATTTCGACATCCTCTTCGCCACCGATGACCAGCCGGCCGCGCCGCAGCTGCGGATCAATTACATCTTCTGCACCTTCAAGCGGGCCGAATATGTGCAGTACAACGCGGGGGTCTTTCGCGACTACCTGCGCCGCCACCGCGATCAGGCCGCCGCGCATTTGACGGTGATCGACAACGGCAGCGATCAGGGCAGCAACGATTGCGGCGTGGAGCCGGATGCCGATGTCACGGTCCTGCCCAACAACAACACCGGCGGCGCCGGCGGGTTCGGGCGCGGCATTTACGAAAGCTGCTACGGGGCGCTGGCGCAACAGGGGTTCACCCATGTCTGCCTGCTGGACGACGACATCTACCTGCACCCGGAGATGTTTGCCCGCAACACCGCCTTCATGCGCTTCCTGAAGCCGGGCTTTCACGTGGGCGCACCGATGTACCCGGCCTCCTCCGAGCAGAGGATCCCGCGCCACAGCGCCTGCTTCGGCCACAAATACCGCCAGTCTGTGCACCCCAGCGACAGCGCCTTGGGCGCCGGGCTGGACACTGCGGACATTCCCGCCTTCCTGGCCATGGACCGCGCGCCCGACAGCACCGGCTGGTGGTGGAGCTGCTTTGCGGTCAGCGACGTGCACCGGATCGGCCTGCCCTACCCGTTCTTCATCAAAATGGACGACGTGGAATACGGGCTGCGGCTGCGCGATGCCGGGGTGGAGCTGGTGATCCCCTTCTCCTTCTGGGTGCTGCACGACGATTTCGAAGAGAAATACTCCGCCGCCATGCAGTATTTCCGCTTCCGCAACCGCTGGGTGCTGCTGGCCCAGCAAGGGCGGCTGGACGATCCGCAGGGCTTTGCCATGGAATACGACCGGCTGGTGCGCGGCTTTGTCTCGGCCCGCAAATACGAGCATGCCCAGCTGCTTCTGGACGCCATGCGGCATTTCCTGAACGGGCCGGAATATCTCATCCGCAACGAAAAGGAGATCCTGGCCGGGGTGTTCCGCACCGTGGCGGATGAGAAGAACGCCCCCATGCCGGCGCCGCCGGAGGGCGCTGCGGCCGTCAACGGGCTGGAACCCCCCGCCTCGGCCCGCACCGCCCGGCTGAACGCCCGGACCTGGAACAACCACTTTTTGCCCCTGAAGGAACAGGTGGCCATCGACACCACCCGCCCCTCGCAGGCAACCGACTGCCGCCGCGGCAAGCAGGTCAGTTACTGGAACCCGGACAAGGGCATCGGCTTTACCGTCACCCGCGACTCCCGCCGGGCCCTGCGGCAGATGCTCACCCTGCGCCGCCTGCGCCAGGCGGCGGCCCGCAAGCTGCCCGCCACGGCCCGGGCCTACCAGGCCGCCAAGCCGCATCTTACCTCCCAGGCGTTCTGGGCCGGTTACGGCAAGTTCGGCACCCGGCCGCCGCTGCAGCCCGGCAGCGCGGAGAGCCTGGCCCTGCAGGACCTGCACCAGCAGGCCGCTCACCTGCAGGCCGGTGCCGCGCAGGCCGCCGCCCGGGCCCGCGCCCCGGTCACCGATGAGGACAACGCCTTCTTCAACGCCCTGCGCAACCGCCACCTGGGGCAGCGCTGCTTTGTGCTGGGCAACGGCCCCAGCCTCACGGTCAGCGACCTGGAGCTGCTGAAGGACGAGATCACCTTTGCCGCCAACAAGATCTACCTCTGTTTCGACGAGACGGAGTGGCGCCCGACCTTCTATTCGGTCGAGGACCTGCTGGTGGCGCAGAACTGCCGGGCCGAGATCCTGGCGGTGGACCGCACCACCAAGATCTTTGCCCATCACATGCTGCCCTACCTGCCGCGGCAGGCCAATCACCACTATGCCCGCTGGCTGCCGCCCGCCGACAACCGCTCGCCGTTCCGGGAATTTTCCGCCGATCTGACCAAAGGCATCTGCTGGGGCTCCACCATCACCTACTCGATGCTGCAGATGGCCGTGCACATGGGCTTCAAGGAGATCTACATTCTCGGCCTGGACCACAGCTATGTTGAGCCCAAGACCCGGGAGGGCGGCGCCCTGGTCTCGGAAGGCGAGGTCAACCACTTCCACCCCGACTACCGCAAACCGGGCGAAAAATGGCACTACCCGGTCCTGGACCGGCTGGAGCATTCCTACCAGTTTGCCAAGGATTACTGCGACAGCATCGGGGTCAGGATCTACAACGCCAGCCGCTTCTCCAAGCTGGAGACCTTCCCGCGGGCGGATCTGGATGCGGTGCTGCAGACCCGGACAGCTGCGGAGGCCGCTGCAAACAGCGCTCCGAAAACCACTAAAAGCTCAGGATAAATCGATGTTTCTCAAGAAAAAAAATGCTGGTGGCATGGTGCAGCCTGAAGCGGGCGCCACGCCCGGACCCATTTCTTATGAACATGTTCTTTCCCTCTCGAAAGAAGAGAGCTCCTCTGCGGCTCAAGAAAACTATTCTGCCGGGCTGAGCACGGAGCTTCGCATTTCAAAAGCCGCCTTTCACGCCGGCACGGGCGTTCTGGAAGTCAACGGCTGGTGCCTGACCCCCGAACCCAGCTTCGATCTTCTTCTGCACGTGAACGGCACGAACATCGCCGCAGAGGTTTCTTCCGGCTCGGAGGAACGGCAGGACGTTTTCAAAAAATACCCGCAATACGGCAATAAGCGCAGCGGCTGGCGGGTCAGGATTCCCGTTGAAAACCTGCCGGAGAATGCCAGCGTCCGGGCCGTCTATGCTTCGGCCGAACGCTCTCACTTCCACGACAAGGCCATCATCCGGGTTCAGCCCGGTGCTGCTCCGCAAAAGGAATCCTTCCGGATCAGGAAATGCACTTACAGCCCCTTGCGCAGCCTCTGCATGATCGACGGCCTGATCACAACAGAACGCGAAGATCTGGCTTTCGGGGTTACGCTGTCAGGGGGGGTTCCCGTCCGGGAACTGCACAGCTGGGTCTCGGTCCCCAATGCAAAGGGCGAAAGAACCGTGAAGCTGAGCTTCGCCGCCGCGGGGATGCGGGACAAAGAAGAAATGACGGTCACGGAAACCGGCAACCCCGCGAACACCGCCACCGCGGCGGTAACTGCCGCCAAGGATTCTCCGAGGCGTGTGACAGCAACAACGCCTTCCGTCCGGCAGAACACGGCCCCTGCAGAGGGCGCCCTCAGCCTGGACGATCTTGTCACCCTCAAGCAGCAACTGGCGGCCCGCTCCAAGCCGTCCAAAGAAGCCGGTGAAATCTGCTATTTCCCGGCCTTTGACGGCACGGCGGCGCTGTCGGACCACTTTCACCGGGCGGGCTGGTACCTGACAGGCAGCGGATCGCCAGTGACGAAGGTCACCTTGGCAGGCCCCGGCGCCAAGGCAGATATCGCCCCGGCTCCGGACTATTTTGCCAGCCGCAGCCTGGATACGGAAACACTGGAGCTGACCGCCCCCGGCGACGCTTACCTGGAGGCGCTGATGCGGGCCCAAACCATATTGGTCTGGCGCCCGCTGCCGCCGGGGCTGCAGCGCTATCTCGCACGCCTGCTGGGCAAGCCCAACATCATCACCGTGGCGACACATGACCCGGCATCGGTGGAATACGGAAATTACTGCCGCAGCCCCTGGATGCTGTTGCCGGAACCGGAAAAGGCCGCGCTCTTGCAGGAAAGCCAGCAGCGGTTCCGCACGGCGCTGCAGGAGCAGCGCGAAGCCGGAAAGACCTGCAGCGCGGTCTTTGGCACCGGCCCCTCGGTCGACCGTGCATTCGAATTCGACTTCAGCAGCTGCATGACCGTCGCCTGCAACTCCATCGTGGCCAATGACGCGCTCCTGGACCACATTCAGCCGGCGTTCATCTGCGCCGGCGATGCCGTCAGCCATTTCGGCGTATCGCAATATGCCGAAACCTTCCGTGCGGATTTGATCAAGGTTCTGCAGGAGCGCGGGATCTATTTCTTTACGTCCGCCGCCATCGGCTTCCTGCTGATCCAAAAGCATCCTGAAATCCGGGACCGGGTGATCCTGTGCGAACAGCGTTTCAGCGGGCTGAACACCGATCTTGAAAACAACTGGGCCCTGCCCCGGTTCGACAGCACCCTGAATATCCACATGCTGCCGGTTGCGGCCACGTTCAGCGATACGGTCTACCTGCTGGGCCTGGATGGCCGGGATCCGAACCCGGACAACAATGAAGACTTCTGGGCCCACTCCAAGGCCGCTCAGTACCACGACCTCGTCAATAGCGGCCATCTGGCGCATCCCACCTTTGCCGTGAACCGGGCGCAGGCAACCGAAGACCGCTACCTGGCGTCAGTCCAGGAAAGCTTCATGGCCGGCGAGGCGGTTGGAAAGTCCTTCTTTGCACTGGCCGGCTCCTTCACCCCTGCCGTGCATGCCCGCCCCGCTGCCCCGCATTGTTTCGAAACCGGCCGGACAGACGGCCTCCGGAAATTGAGACCAGCCGTGCCCGAAGGTTCCGGGACCGCCGGAAAGCGGGCTTTGGTGGTCATGCAGATGAACCGGCGCCATTTCTCCGGCGGCCGCTACCACGGCACGATGCTGGCCGAAGCCATGGCCGGTTTTTGCGGCGAAGTCGTTGTCTGGACCAACAATATGCCGCCTTGGTCCGGGGACCTGTCCAGCAGCCCCGGCCATGCCAGGGTCCAATACTGGATCAATGACTTTCTGCGCGCCCCGGAAGGCCATTTCGACTATGTGGTCATCCTGCCGGACGGGTCGCGCAATCCCGGCATGTATTACCGCGTCTTCGAAAAGGCCCAGTCCTGCAACGCCAAGACCGTGTTCATCAATTTCGAAAGCCCGAACTGGTTCAACGCGCTTTCCCCGGCCCCGAAGAAACTGGCGGATGCCGACAACTGGTTTGCCGCCAGCTGCTTTTCCGACATCGTCCTGTCCTCCGCCGAAACCGCGATCCCCTTTGCGGAAAGCTATTACCAGACCCTGTTCCACGCCCCGGCCTTTGCCGCCGCGCCGCCGGCGATCAACAGCCCGGTCGCCGATCTGGTCAAACAGCAGAATTTCAGCCGCGAAAAGCAAATCGTCCTCATCAGCCGGTTCGGCAATGTGAGCGCGCACAAGAACATCGATGCGGTCTTCGACTGCATCACACCGGAAATGCAGGGCTATACCCTGGCTCTGATCGCAGGGACGTCAGACCTGCCGGATGCGCAAACCCTGGCCGCCTTCCGCGCCCGGCTGGAGGGCGCAGGCCTGTCGCTCAAGCTGCTCTACATGATCTCGGACCGGCAAAAATACGAAGAAATCGCGAAGTCGGAACTGATGATCTTCCCCTCGCTCTTCGAGGGCTTCGGCTACCCGCCCGTCGAAGCCGGCTATATGGGCACCCCCTGCATCGCCTACGACCTTCCGGTTCTGCAGGAATTCAACAGCGATCACGTGCATTTCGTGCCATGGGGCGACACCGCAGCCCTGCGCGCCAAGATTTCCGAACTGCTGCGCCTGCCACACCAGGACCGTATCCGCAGCGCCGCGCCGCGGGTTCTGGAAACCGCCAGCCTGAACAGCTTCAGCCAGAACCTGCAGCACATCCTGGACACAACCCCCGCCGCAAAAGCCGCCGCCGGTTTCAGCCGGGAGAAGTTCGAGCTGGCCCGGAAGGTCTATCTGGACGGCTGCCACGAGCCCGAACTCTCCTACGGGGTCATGAGTGAGGCCGAGCTGCGGGACCTCGCCAGCCGGTATGCCCGCTACAGCCGCACGGCCGCCGAGGCGCTTGAAAAACTGCAGGCCCTTCCGCTCCGGAACAGCACGGGAACGCGGCCATGACGCGCATCTTCTACAGCGATTACGGGGAAGACCCGGTCCGCCTTGCCAAGATTGAGGCCCTGCTCAAAGATCTCAAGGCGGGCGGCGCCGAGGTTTGCCGCACCAGCCGCCGCCCGCTGGATACGGTGGCGCTCAACCTGGTTCTGCCCAACCTGATCGAACGCTCCATGAAAGGCGCCGGTGTCACGCTGCATCCGGGGATCGACCCCAACGAGCGGGTGCTGCGCATCCAAGCCGCCGCCTTTCAATACGACCACCCCAGGAAAAGCGCCCGGGACTGCTATACCTCCATGCTCATGTACCGCCAGTACATTGAGCAGGAGCTTGACCGGTTCCGGCCTGACCTGGTGATCCTGTGGCATCAGTTCAATGCCTATCACTACGCCATCGCCGACTGGTGCAGCCGCAAAGGCGTGCCGGTCCTGTTCGGGGAAAACGGCGTCCTTCCCGGCTCCTGGTGTTTCGAATTCCAGGGCCAGATGGGGGAAAGCTGGATCAGCCGGGCGCCGGAAGCCTTCAAGGCCCTGCCGGCCGGCGCCGCCGAGACGGCCGCTGCCGAAGCCTACCTGCAGCATGCCGTGGCGCACCGGCTGAACCGCAAATCCGGCGGTATCAGCGCCGCCGAAGCGGGCCTGGCCGCGCCCTTGGCAGCCGACCCGCGCCCCAAGATCCTCTATGCCGGGATCAACGACTTCAAAACCGGGCTGCAGCCCTACACCCGCCGCCGCACCCTTCTGCACACCGGTGATTTCATCAGTTCCGAGGCCGGCCTCCAAGCCTTGCTGCCGCTGGCCCGCAAGAACGGCTGGCACATCCTCTACAAGGCGCACCCCTCGCTCAAACATACCGCCAAGGGGCTGGAAGATTACAGCGACTGCCTGACAGAGGTGGACAAGCGCGCCGATCTGGTCAGTCTGCTGCAGCATACCGATGCCCTGGCCACCATCGTCTCGCAAAGCGCCTATATGGCCCTGATGCACGACACCCCCGTGGTGCTGATGGGGCGGATCCAGCTCAGCGGATCGGGCCTGGCTCACGAAGCCCCTTACCGGGCCGGCCTGGAGCAGGCCCTGCGCGCCGCGCTGGCGGACCGGGACAGCGCCGCCCGGCGCCGGCTCCTGCTGGACCATATCGCACGGCTGCTGAAATACTACGTCATCTCTTCCGAATATGATGACAAGGGCCTGTTCAACTACAGCCTGTCCGACTTCAGCCATTCGCTGCTGGCCATGGCGGCGGCGCCGGGCGGCCAATCCGCACAATCTGCCTAATCACCGCATAACAGGAGAACGGCATGGGGCTGTCCGACACCGTTATTTACAAGGACCAAGCGCAAGGTTGCATCGCAGATATCCACTCCAGCGTCACGGCTGATACTTTCGAAGTCGTGTTCAACGCCCGGAACTGCCATTTGGAAATCGCGGAGAATTGCCATTTCAAGGCCCTGCGGCTTTACTTCCTGTCCGACAACACCCGGGTGCGGATCGGCACGGGCACGTTGTGCCGCTCTTCGTTCTGGGCCAACCTGTCCGGCGCCGGGCGCACAATCACAGTGGGAGACCATTGCCTCATTGCCAGCGTCAAGATGCGCACCAGCGATTCCCACCATATCATTGACCTGGAAAGCGGAAAAATGGTGAACCCGGCAGGGGACATCTCCATCGGCGACCATGTCTGGATCGCCGAAGACGTGCTGGTGCTCAAGGGCAGCAGCATCGGCACAGGCGCCGCCATTGGCGCCCGCGCGATGGTCAGCGGGAACATCCCCGGGCAGTGCCTGGCAGCAGGCACCCCGGCAAAGGTTCTGCGCAAGGGCATTACCTGGCGCTACAGCGCCGGCCGTGCCAGCCCGCTGGTTCCGGACCCAGATCCAGTCCCCGATTCAGCCCCCGATTCAGCCCCGCCCGCGGAACTGGCTTCAGCGGCAGCGCCTTGCGGACCCGAGACCGGCTTAGAAGAGACCGCTCTGCCGGCACCGGCAGCGGACTTCTGGCAAAAACTGCGCAAACACCTCGCCCCCGCGGCGGTGCGCGAGGGAGACCGCCTGGCCGCTCAGCCCTGGCGCGGAAAACCGGAGCCCGCGGCCCGGCAGAAGACCCGGTTCCTCAACATGCTGCTCAAGGGGGAAAGCGAGATTTCCCTCAAGGGCGGCCCGTTCCGCTTCCGCAAAACCTACGATCTGGCGGTGCAGCTCGAAGAGATCATATGCAACGTGCAGTACAACTTCGACGCCGCCAGCGAAAAACCCTTCATCATCGATGCCGGCGGCTGCTACGGGCTGGCCTCCTATTTGCTGAACCGGCGCCACCCCGGTGCCGAAATCCTCGCCTTCGAACCCAACCCGGCAAATGCCGCCGTGTTCCGGGAGAACATCGCGCGGACCGGCATGGCCAATGTCACTCTTGAAGAGGCGGCCGCAGGCACCAGTACCGGAACCACCGCCTTCTATGCCAATGCCGATATGCCGATGGGCTCCAGCACGTCGTCCCGGCTGTCGGACCTGGGCCATGAGACCGAGCAGCTGACCGTGCGGCAGGTGGATCTTCCCGGCCTCATCGCCGGGCGCCAGGTCGATTTCCTGAAGCTCGACGTGGAAGGCGCCGAATACGGCATCATCGAAGCGCTTGACGGGCGCATGGACGGCATCCGCAACATGTTCATCGAGCTGCATTTCGGCACCGGCCTGCCGAAATCCAACCTGGCCCGCCTGCTGGGCGTTCTGGACCGCAACGGGTTTGACCATATGATCACCCGGGCAGGCAACGCCTCTCCGCCGCACCCGCTTAATGCCCCGGAACAGGTCTGGGGCGGGTCGCTGAACCTCTGGGCCCGGCGGCCGTAGATCCCCCGAATGCCCGAGCAGCCCGGCGCCGAAAGAACGCTTGCGCAGACTGCGCGCTTGGCCCAACTTCGGCGGCAAACCCCATCGCTTCGGCAGGCAAGCTAAATCAGCAGGAACTTATCATGCGTAAAATGAACACCTGGGCACGCGGCCTGGACAAGAAATTCAAAACAGAAGGCCATGCCCCGCATGATGCGGCAACGCGTCTTACAACGGGTGATTACATCAAGCTGGGGCACACTCCCAAGTTCAAGCTCTCGCCGGACATGGCGTTCTACATGATTGGCTCCTGTTTTGCCCGGGAAATCGAAAAAGCCTTTCAGAGGGAGAACAAGCAGGTCCTGTCGCAAATCGGAGAACTGCCCGCCGCCTGCGACGAACAGCTCAATGGCGACAATTCCTCGATCATGACCAAGTTCACCACCCATTCCATGCTGGTGGAACTGGAGCAGTGCCTGAACGATAAGGAACTGCCCGGCAAAGGGCTGATCGAAGCCACCCCGGGCCAGTACTTCAATCCCCAGCTGCACCGCCTGCGCACCCTTGGCCACAGCGATGCCCTCGCCGTCTCCGAAATCGTCCGCAAATGCGTAAAGCGGATTCAGGATGCGGATGTGGTCTTTCTCACGCTGGGCCTGACGGAAGTCTGGTGGGACACCGAGCTGGACATTCCCATGAATGTCGCCCCCATTCACTGGAAGTTCGCGCGGGAAACCAACCGCTTCCGCTTTGTCAGCACGGATTTTGCCGAAAACCTGAAATCGGTCAGGAAACTGATCGAGCTGATCCGCGAAAAAAGCCGCAAGGACGTCAAGATCATCCTTACGGTCTCCCCGGTGCCGCTGAACCGCACCTTCACCGATCAGGACATCATAGTTGCCAATAGCTACTCGAAATCCACCCTGCGCACCGTGGCCCATGAGGTTCAGGCGCAGTATGATTTTGTCGACTACTTCCCGAGCTACGAATTGGTGACCAACAGCCCGCAGGATAAAGCCTGGCGCCATGACATCCGCCATGTGCAGTCCGACATGGTGCGGGCCGTTATTTCCACCTTCATCGAAACCTACATGGACTGAGTGGCCCGGGGCGCAGAACACGCCCCGCGGCCATCCTCAGCCGTCTTCGGGAAGGTCTGTAACCGTCACAGCGGCGGAGTGAAGAACGCCGGGATCGTCTCCCCCTTCTCCGCCGCCTGCAAAAACCCGCGCGCGGTGTCCAGCGCCTCGCGGATGGTCACATCCATGTCGAGATAGCGGTAGGTCGCCAGCCGGCCCACGAAGGTGACGCCGCGGGTCTCTTCCGCGCGCTTGACGTAATCGGCCAGCAGCGCCTTCTCCTTCACCTGGCGGATCGGGTAGTAGGGGATGTCGCCCGGTTCCGCCAGGCGGGAGAACTCGCGGTACAAGACCGATCCCTCGTGGCTTTCCCAGGGGCTGAAATGCTTGTGCTCGGTGATCCGGGTATAGGGCACCTCTTCCTCGCCGTAGTTCATCACCGCGCAGCCCTGGTAGTCGCCCTGGTGGGTGAAACGCTCGAAATCCAGCGTCCGGTAGCCGAGCCGGCCCAGCTCATAGCCGAAATAGCCGTCCAGCGGCCCGGAATAGAACACGTGGTCGTACCCTGCGCCCATACCGGCGGTGAATTCGGTCTCCAGCTTTACGGTGATGCCCGGATGATCAAGGATCTTTTCGATCATCGCGGTATAGCCGTTCTCCGGCATGCCCTGGTATGTGTGGAAGAAGTAGTTGTCGTCGTAGTTGAACCTGACCGGCAGCCGCTTCAGGATCGAGGCCGGCAGCTCGGAGGGGTGCATGCCCCATTGCTTGATCGTGTAGCCTTTGAAGAAGGCCTCGTAGAGGTCGCGGCCGACAAAGCGCAGCGCCTGCTCCTCGAAGGTCTCAGGCGTCTCGATCGAGGTATCGGCCTGTTCCTGCGTGATGAAATCATGCGCCTCTTCGGGGCGCAGGGTCTTGCGGAAGAACTGGTTGATAGTGTGCAGGTTCACCGGCAGCGAGAATACCTCCCGCTCGCCCGTGAGCCCGCGGGTGGTGGATTTCACCCGGTTCTTGTAGGGCTTGAAGGTCTCGAATCGGTTCACGTAGTCCCAGACCCCGGCGTCGTCGGTGTGGAAGATGTGCGGCCCGTAGACATGCACCATCACGCCGGTCTCCGCGTCGCGCTCGGTATGGCAGTTGCCGCCGGTATGGGGGCGGCTGTCCACCACGGTAACCTGATGCCCGGCTTCCGCCAGGTGCCGGCCAATGACGGCGCCGGAAAGCCCCGCGCCCACGCATAGAAAATTCATGTGGTCACCTTATTGTCTTCGGTTTGCGCCTCGCCCATGAGCCCCGCGAGGCGGCTGAGCTGCGCCCATACATCATCGATCCGCGCCTTCTGCCGGCGGCCGGCAGCGGCCTTGCCGTAGGTGGCGCCCGGCGCCTTGCGGAACCGGTAGTCATTGCGCCAGGCCTTGGCGTCTTCCAGCAGCGGCGGCACCAGCGCCGCGGCCGCCTCCCGCATCTCCGCCCGCTGCGCGGCGGTGAAATATGCCTCCGCGTCCAGAGACTGCGGCTTTGGCAGCGCGGCCTCCACAGCCCCGTCCAGCGCGTCAGCCATGAGGGGCTTGCCAAAAAAGGCGCCGTCCAGAGCCCGCGCATCCTCAAGAAAGCGCGTGCGGATGACCCCGGCGCTTGCCCGGTCAAGCCGCAGCTTGCTGCGGGGGCGGTCCGCGGGCTGCGCCTCCAGCGCCCGTCCCAGGGCGCCGCCCAAGGCCAGCCGCAGGGGTTTGGGCACCTCCCGGCGCATCCAGGCCTCCTGGATCACCCGCATGGCAGCGATCTCTTCCACCGACAGGGAGGCATTGGCCGCCGCGGGCGCATCCTGCAGCGCAAAAGGCGCCCCCTCGAGGATCTGTTGAAAGAAGTCTGCGACCGCATCCCCGCGGTGCAGTTCCGCGGGCACAAACGGGCGCAGGGTAAAGCGGCTGCCAAAGGCGCGCTCCCAGCGCGAAAATCTCGCAGTATACTCCAGAAAGTTGCGCCGCGAGACCTTTGCCGCGAACTCCGGCAGCGTGCCCAGGCTGCCGCCGGTCTTGACCCGGGTGCCATAGGCGGAAATCACCCAGGCCGCATGCGGCCGCACATAGGCCAGGACGCGCGCCCCCGCGGCGTGCTCCGGCAGGTGCGTCTGCAAGCAGCGCTGCAGCAGCTGCGGGGGCACCTTGGCAAAGAATTCGGCCGAGATCACGCCAAGGTCCGCCTCTTCCCGGCACGCCCATTCCCGTTTCTGCTGGAACAGCTTCCGGCGCCGCTCCGGCCTGCCGTCCTTCAACAGGGTATTGGCCAGTCCGGATGCATTGAGTTCCTGCTGCGGGGCGATGCTGACATGATCGCAGCGCCACGCCCGGTCAAACAGGGCGCGCTGGATCGAAGAAGTCCCGTTCTTGGGATCCCCGATGTGAAAAATGAGAGATTTGATCATGGTGCCAGCCGCTCCCGTTTGCCGCCCGCGGATATAATTGTGTCAGCTCCGCTGGCTGAAGGTCTTGCCCTCCAGCGCGCCCTCCGGCGCCAGCAGCAGGTCCGCATCCAGATCGAAGCGGCGGCGCAGGACCTGCCGGGCCCGGGCGGGGTCCAGCACCTGGCCGCGGTTCAGGTTGGAGATGCCGCCGTCGTTGTCGCCGTGCACCGAGCGCACATACATGATCCGCGAGGGATCCATGAAACAGGGGTAGAACATCGCCGCGTCCCGGTGCCCCTTCAGATAGTGATGGCCGATGTCTTCGCGCGGGCTGACAATGGTGTAGCCCATCGACAGCGGCACCCGGTCGCAGATGTCGATCAGCTGCGAGCCGCCCTTGCCGTCGTTCTTCCAGTAGACCCCGCGGGTGGCGCTCAGCACCGTGGGCTTCTGGATCATCCCTGCCTTGATCAGCCGCCGCGCGCGGCGGCGCAGGCTGGCGACAAAATCCACGGCCAGCGCATCGTCGTCATCCAGCCGGAACAGGCTGACATGTTCGGCCTGAGGGTCGATGACCTGCTCGAAGGCGCGCCGCACCGCGTCGGCCAGCGGCATCTGGGGCAGCGCCACGATGCGCACCCCGGGCACCCCCGAAACGATCTGCTCCAGGCGCTGGCGGTGTTCCGGCGGCATCCGCGCGGACACCAGGTAGACCACCGAAAAATCCCGGTCGCCCTGCGCCTGCAGCGAATGCGCGTTCAACAGCTCCAGCATGCGGAAGCGGAAGGCAATCCGGGGCTCCTCGAACAAGGCGCGCAGCAGCTGCGCCTCGTCCGGATGGTCCCGCGCCGCCTGGAACCGGTCGGACGCCGCATAGGAGAAGGGAACGATCCCGATAATCTGGTTCTTCAAAACTGTGCGATCCTGCGTCAAGGGAGTACCTGCCGCATCCTTGCTACCTGCCCCTCCCGGGTGCATCAAGAGCAATATCCCGGGCAGTGTTGCCGCGGCGCTATAGGCCGCCGCGGCGGCGCCCAACAACCTGCTGGAGCGGCGGCGCACAAGCCGCTATGAGAGAACCGGGCGGCAGGCCGCGCCCCAACCGATGACAGGGCACCGACAGCAGGGCACCGATGAAGAAATCAGCATATTCCCCTCAAGCGGCGGCGGCAGAAGCCCAGGAAACCGCCCGCACGATCCACCGCCAGCTGCAGGACGGGCAGTTCAGCCAGGCGCGCAAAACGCTGGAAACTCTCGGAAAATCCAGCCTCCAGGTGAAGCGCCGCCGGGTCCGGGCCCGGCCGGGCGAAGCGGTGCGGCTCAAACGCCCGGTCTTCATCTGCGGCTTGCACCGCAGCGGCACGACGCTGCTGCATGACTATCTCTGCGCCCATTACAGCGTCAGCTGCTTTCAATCCGTCAAAGTGCCGGAAAACGAAGGCCAGTTCCTGCAGGATGTCTACATGGCCGAGCGCCCGTTCGGCGGGCCGGGCGCGTTTGCCCTTTATCCGCAAATGCAGTTTGCCCCGCTGAAAAAACCCGCGCGGGCGCGCAAGACCGCCAGCCGGCTGCTGGCGCAATGGGACAGCTGGGCCAGCGGGGACTCGCCGGTGCTGCTGGAGAAATCGCCGCCCAATATCGTGCGCATCCCCTATTTCCGCAGCCTGTTTCCAGAGGCCCGCTTCATCGTCTGGACCCGGGATCCCCGGGCCGTCACCCTGTCCACCCGCAAGTGGCACAAGCTGCCGGTCGCGCAGCTCATGGCGCATTGGAACACCGCCTATATGAAGGCCTTCCAGGATCTTGGCGAGGATTGCATCCTGGCCCGCTACGAAGACTTCTGCGAAGACCCGGCCGGCACGGCAGAGCGGATCGCCGCCTTCTGCGGTCTTGAAAAACGCGCCGCCCCGCTGCCGGTGGCAGAGCGTTTCAGCGAAGTGAAGAATTCCAACGCCAAATACATTGCCGGGTTCCCCGGGAGCTACCGGACGCGCAACCTGGTCCGGGCCTGGGAATATTTCGGCTACTCCCTCTCCAACGACACCGGGACCGCCTCCAATGACTGACGCCGCAGCGCCGCAAGACCGCCCCATCGCCGTGCAGATCGGCTTCAACAAATGCGCCACCCTGTCGCTGACCCGGCTGTTCAACCGCAGCGGCGTCAACGCGCTGCATTGCAACTGGTCCAAGGGCAAGGGGCGGAAGGAAAAGCCGCCCTACCAGGCCAGGATCCACCGCAATCTGAAAGCCGGCAGGCCCGCCTTCACCGGGCTTGACCGGTTCTCCGGCTTCTTCGACCTGGAACTGATCCGCGCCAAGCGCCATTACGAGAACTTCAAGCAGTTCCAGGCCATTGCCGAGGCCTACCCGAAGGCGAAATTCATCCTCAACACCCGCGGCAAGGCCAAGTGGCTGCGCAGCCGCGCCCGGCATACGAACGGGCTCTACCTGTCCAAGCACATGGCGCTCCACAACGAGAGCGAAGAGCAGGTGTTTGCCCGCTGGGCGCGGGATTTCGACACCCACCACGCCAATGTCCGGGCCTATTTCGCGGACAAGCCCGGGCGTTTGCTGGAGTTCGACATCACCGCCGATCCCATTGCCAAGCTCACCGGTTTCTTCGCCCCGGACTTCACGCTCGACCCGGCGCATTGGGGGCATGCCCACAAGACCAGCGACAAAAGCTGGGCCCAGCAGGACGAGGACCGCTGGAGCAGCTTCGATTTCGCCCGCTTCGGCAGCTGATGCGGAGGCGCCGGTGATACAGGACCTGCTCATCCACACCGGAGACCCCAAGACCGGCACCAGCTCGATCCAAGCGGTGCTGAACGCCGGGGCCTGGCGCTGCGGCACGGCGCGGCTGGTGCCGCAGCAGCATCTCAACAATGCGCCGCTTGCCAATGCGCTGCGGCAGACCGCCGGGGCTGATTTTGTGCAGGCGCAGTTCGGCGGCCTCAGGGACTGGTTCAGTGCCAGCGAGGGCGGCACCGGCGTGATCTCCACCGAATTCCTCGCCCGGCGCAGCCCGCACCGCCTGCAGAAGGTGCTGGAGACCTATTTCCCCGGCCTGCCCGTGCGCACGATCTCTTATGTGCGCCCGCATGCCTCGCGCGCCGTTTCCGCCTATGGCCAGCGGCTGAAGACCGGCAGCTTCGACGGCACGCTGCCGGAGTTCTGCCGCTTCATCACCACCGTGCCCACGCTTTATTATGCCAGGCGGTTCCCGGCCTGGCGCGCGGTCTTCGGCAGCGGCATGATCCTGCGGCCCTTTGTGCGCAGCGCGCTGCGCGATGGCGATGCGGTGTCCGATTTCTTCTATCACGCCCTTGGCACCGGCGGTTTCGAGCTGCTGCCCCTGGAGACGGTCAACGAAGCGCTCTCGGTGGCGGAGCTGGCGGGGCTGCGCCTGGTCCAGCAGACACTGCGCGGGCAGGAGCTGGCGGACCACCACAGGCTGGCCGTCGGCGGCGCGCTGCAGCGCAAGCTGTCCGCTGCGCCCGGGCGCAGCGGCGAAAAACCCGCGCTCGACCAGGCCAGCGCCAGCCACCTTCTGGAGGCGTTCCGGGAAGACGCCAGGGCCCTGGACAGCCAGTTCTTCGGCCAGCCCGTGCTGGAAGAAGAACTGCTGCGCAGCCACCGCACCGCCTCCCCGGCGGCGCAGGATTTCTCTCCCGAAGCCCACTTCCTTCCCCGCCAGAGAACCGGGCTGGAGAACGCGGTCACCGGCATTGCCGCCCTGATCCGGAAAATGCCCAAAGCCTGGCGCCAGGAATACCAGGTTTCGGTTTCTCAACGCGATCCCGAAGATATCGAGAACCGCTCCCCGGCGCACAGCCAGAACGCAAAAGCGGTCTGGGAGCTTCTGGATGAAATCACCGCCATCCTGGCGCAGCCGAAAGCCGCCCGGAACGGGAAATTTCCTTTGGCGCTTCCGGAAAAAAACAGCTAGTCCATCCCCCAATATACACAATGCCCCTTCGAGGCCGCAGAACATCACAGGTACCCAGGTTGAAACGCACACTGATCCTTCATATCGGCGCCCACCGGACCGCGACCTCTGCCCTGCAGGAATATCTTCATGCCAATTTCGGGCAGCTTCAGGAAGAAGGCTTCCTCTACCCGTTCAAGGTCCGCCGCCACCTGAAGCTGATCAACAGCCTGTTCAGCGGCGAGCGCAGCCCGGCCGACGTGGCCCGGACCCTCACCGAGCGGGCCGGCAAGCGGCCGCATCCGATCCACACGGTGATCCTCAGCGACGAGGACATCTGCATGCGCCGCGACCTCTCCGTGCTGGCGGCGTTCCGCGAGTGGTTCGACGTCAAACTGGTCTTCACCCTGCGCCGCCAGGACAGCTGGCTGGAAAGCTGGTTCTTCCAGAACATCAAATGGCAATGGAACAAGAAGCTGAGCCATTGCACCTTCGATGACTTCATCGCGATGCGCGAGGATTTCCACTGGATCCACTACGACCGCTACCTGCGCCATCTGGAAACGCTGTTCGGCCAGGACAACATCATCCTGAACGTGCATGAGCGCGGCCAGATGAAGGGCGGCCCGATCGAAACCTTCTGCGACAGCATCGGCCTGACCGCCCGGGAGGGCTTCCGGGCCCCGGCCCATATCAACGAAAGCTTCTCGCCCGCGATCTCGGAATTCATGCGCTGCCTGCCGCTGGACGAGGCCCCCACCGGCTACCGCGGGGTGCTGACCCAGGCCTGCGCCGAAATCGACAAGGCCCTGAACGGCGGCGGCAAGAAACAGTCCGAGCGGCTGATGCCGCCCAAGCAGCGCGCCGCGGTGATGGCGGAGTATGCCGCGGGCAACCGCGCCGTCGCGCAGCGCTATTTCGGCCGCGAGGCGCTGTTCTTCGACCCGCTGCCCGGCGCCGATGCGCCGCTGGCGCGGATGCAGCTGCCCGCCGACAGCTACGCGCTGATGCGCGACCTTGTCACCCCGCTGATGCAGGCGGTGATTGCCCATCAGGCGGCTGAAAGGGCGGAACGGAAAGCCGAACAAGCCGAAAAGAAAGAATAGGCCCGCACGCCCCGGGCCCGGCCCCTGCGGCCGGCGCCCGGGTCTGCAAACGCGGCCCGGCCGGAAGGGCCGGGGCCTATTCCGCCGCCGGGCGCTCCGCTTCCGCCGCCGGGCGCGCCTGCCCGGCGCCGAGGCCCAGCTTGTCCTGCCAGTAGGCCTCGCTGGTCAGGCTGCCGTAGCGGCTGCGGTAGGCGGCGGCCAGCTGGTCATACGCCTTCAGGAACGCGCGGGCATTTGCGGCAAACCGCTTCAGCTCGCGCCAGGCGGCGGATTTGGAATGGCGCACGGTGTAGAATTTCGTGCGCTCCGCATTGAGGCAGGTGATTTCCGCCGCGCCCCAGACATGGCCGAGATGGCCGCGGTTCTGCGCCTCGAGCGTGATCTTGCGGCCGAAGCGGGCAAATCCCGGCAGCAGCAGCCCGTTGAGGCTGAGCTTCATCAGGTGCCGCCGCCAGGCCGCGGGCGGGTGGTGGCGCACCGGCGGCAGGCTGGTCTCCGGCGTCAGCTCCTGCCAGGCCTCGGCCCCGGTCAGCGCCTTGATCTCCGCCCGGCGCTGCGCCATGTCCGCGTTCCGGTCGAAGAACTCCGGCCCCTGCATCACATCCTCGACCGCGAGGTTGATCGCGGCGAGCGTATCGTAATGCATCCGCGGCAGGTTGCGCTGGAAGAACCAGAGCGCGATCTTCAGCACGCCCCTGGCGCCCACCTCCAGCTGCGGCAGGCTCAAATGATGCGCCATGTGGCTGCGCAGGTCCAGGTACCAGGTCTGCGGGCTCTCCTTGTCGGTGAAGCTTTCCTGATAGGAGACCACCCCGTTCAGCCGCACGATATTGAAGCGGTTGACCATCGAGAAGCTGACGTCATCGCCGCGCACGAAGAACGGAAACGCCAGGTGCTCCGCCTGCGCCACCGGGAAGGCGAAATACCACCAGCCGCCGTAAAGCCCTTCGGGGGCGGCGCCGGAAACCTCCCATTCCATATCCGCCATCTGCCAGAAGTCGCGCAGGTCGCAGCCCATGTGCTGCGGCTGGCAGCGGGTAAAGAAGCGGGCGCCGTTCTCCCACACCGCCCAGCGGTGCTGCTCGCTGATCATCGCGCCCGCCACCGCGGTGGCGGCGTCCTCGGCAAAGGCCAGCAGCATCCAGGTGCGCTCCAGGCTCTGCATGTGGATCGAGGCGTCGTCATCCATGAACAGGCAGTGCGAGGCGCCGCGGGCGCGGGCCTCCAAGAGGCCGCGGGTGAAGCCGCCGGCGCCGCCGAGGTTCTCGTTCGCAATCACCGTGACGCCGTCGCGCGGCGGCAGCTCCACCGACTGGCCGTTGTCGGTGATGATCAGCTCGACGCGGTCCTTCATCCAGGACGTCTCGCGGAAGGCGCAGAACCGCTCCGCCGTGCGCGCCACCGCCGCCTCGCGCTTGAAGGTGGTGACCGCCAGCGCCAGCTGCGGCTGGCGGCGCGGAGCGTCGGCGGTCTGCCAGGCGGCGTCCGCCAGTTCGGCTTCCGTCCCGATCGCCTGCAGCTCGAAGAACATCACCCCCTTGCCGCCGGGCGGCGGCAGCAGCGCGCCGAGGTCCAGCCGCACCGGGCCATCATCCAGCTCGACGATCCGGTCCAGCCGGTCCCAGGAGTGCTCGGGCCGGGCCAGGATGACGGTGACCGCAAAGCGGCCCCTGCCCTGCAGCAGCAGATACAGGCTCTGCAGGCCGCAATGGCGCTGCCAGGTGCCCGCGTTGAACAGGTTGAACCAGGTGTTGAACTCGGCCCGGCTGTCCTCGAAAAAGCGCAGGCCGCCCGCCTCCGCGGGCCCGGCCTTGCCATGCACCCGCACGAACAGGTCGCGCTCGGTGCACACGCCGGCCTCCGGCCACATCAGTGATTGCAGCGTGGTGAATTCCGCCGCGTCCGTTTGTTCCGCCAAAACCGTCACGCCCTACCCCATCAACTATCCCGGACTGCAGGCTGCATACTGGAGCAGCGCGGGAAAATAAATTGCTCATTGCCGCCCTGCAGCGGTTTCGCGGCCGCTGTGCCGTTCGGGGCGCGGGACGGCTCACCCCGGCATGCCCCGCAGGGGCGTTATCCCCGCATGTCCCGCAGGGGCGTCAGTTCAGCATCGCCTCATGCACCGCGATGGCCTCCTCCAGGTCGTCGAAATAGCGCATCCGCCCGCGCTCCAGCACGATGCCCGCATCGCAGTACTGGCGCACCTGGTTCATCGAGTGGTTCACCATGATGGCGCTGGAATGCTTCATCCGGTCGGCAAACACCGCGCTGCTCTTGCGCCGGAACGACCGGTCGCCCACCGCGGTCACCTCATCGACCAGATAGGTGTCGAAACGGATCCCCATCGAGGCGCCGAAGGTGAGCCGCGAGCGCATGCCGGAGGAATAGCTGCGCATCGGCATGTGGTAGAATTTGCCCAGCTCGGCAAAGTCATCGACGAAATTCACCAGATCATCGGTGTCGACGCCATAGATGCGGGCAATGAAGCGGACGTTCTCGGCGCCGGTCAGATCCTTGTGGAACGAGCCGCCCAGCCCCACCGGCCAGGAGATGCTGCCGTCCGTGACCACCCTGCCGCTGTCCGGGCGCAGGGTGCCGGCGATCATCCGCAAAAGCGTCGACTTGCCCGCGCCGTTGCCGCCCAGAAGCGCCAGCGACTTGCCCGCGGGCAGCGTCAGGTTCAGGTGGTCGATCACCACCTTGCGCTCGCCCTTGAGCCGGAAGCTCTTGGTCAGGTTCTCAAAGCGGATCATCCCGGGCCGCTGCCCCGCAGCATCCTGCCGCCAGGGGAGTGCGCAGCAAGGCCCGCAAGGCGCCCCTCCGCTGTCCCGGTCTCAGGCAACCGTCTCATCACACATGCCTCCTTACGCATATTCTCAGCTGCGGTCGCGGATCGAATAGAAGATCAGCGCCGAGATCGCCCAGGTCAGCAGCAGGAACAGCCCGGCCAGCCCCGAGAGCACGAAGCGGCGCGGGTATTCCGCCTCTTCGGCCGGGGACGGCTTGATATAGGTGGCGAGATAGCGGCTCTGGCGGGCGGCATCGTCGCGCGCCGTCTCCCGCGCGGTGAGCGCGGCGCGGTAGGCTTCCTCGGCATATTGGCGGTCCACCGTGAGGCGCTCGAACTCGGAAATCAGCGAGGGGTAGTCCTCGCCCACCGCGCCGGTGTCGGTATTGCTGGAGGCAAAGGTCTGGCGCTCGATGTCGATGCGCTCGCGGATCACCTCGATCTGCTGCTGCGCCTTCTTCAGCCGCAGATCGCCTTCGGCCACCGAGCCGCGCAGAAGGTCGTATTCGATCAGCGCCGCGGCCAGCTGCTGCTGCAGGTTGTTCATCACCCCCATGCGGCCCTGGATATCGGCCTCGGGGTCGACGATGCGGGTGCGGGTGCGGAACTGGGTCAGCGCCTCGCGCGCCGCCTTGAGCCGCTCCAGCGCCTCCGCCAGATCGGCCTCGGCATAGCGCATCGCATCGGCGCGGGCCTGATTGTTGAGCGCGTTGATGCGGATCTGGCTTTCCTCGACTACGGCCTGGGCAATCGCCTGGGCGGTTTGCGGGTCAAAGGCGGTGACGCGCACCTCGGTCAGCCCCGAGCCGCTGTCATAGGAGATCCTGAGCACCCGCTGCCAGTACCAGACCAGTTCCTCCAGGGTGGCGCCGGGCCAGAGCGCAAACACCCAGTCGTCCGGCCAGGGCCGGCTGTAATGGGCGCGCAGGTCGATCCGGGCGCTGACCGCCGCCGCCATTTCCTGGCTCTGGATGAACTCGTAAAGGATGTCGCTGTCCGAGGCGGCGGTATTGCCGGCAAAATTGGCCAGCCCGCCAAGCAGGTCGTTGGCGCCCGAGCTTTCCTGGCTGCGCACGGTGAAGCCGGCGGTGGAGGCATATTGGTCCTCGGCCACCGCAAACAGGTAGAACACCGCCGCCGCCAGCGGCGCCAGCACCATCAGCACGAAACTGGCGATCAGCCCGCGGTGGCGGCGCTTCATATGGGCCGGGCGGGCCAGCGGATAGGCCGGGGTGCCGGCAATCTGCGCTTCCAGGCCGGCCGCCTTGATCTCCAGCGCCGCCTGCGCCGCTTCGGCCGCCTGCACCTTGCGGCGCAGCTTCTTGAGCTTCTTGGGCGCCTTGCCGCCGCCCCGGCCGGCGCCTTCACCGGCCGCCTCACCGGCCGCCTCACTGGCACCTTCACCGGCCGTGCCGCTGGCCCCGCCGCCGGCGGCCGGCCCGGCCTGCTTGCCTGCCTTGCGGGCGGCCCTTGCAGCGCGCCGGCGCCGCGTCAGGGCATTCCGGGCTTCTGTGAGGTCGAGGGGGCCGGGGCTGTCCGGAGTGTCCGCGCGCTCCGGCGCGTCTGCGTCCTGCGCGTCTGCATCCTGCGCGCTGGCGGACGCGCGTTTGCCGGCGGCCTTGCGGCCGCTGCGGAATTGGACGGCAGCCTCCCTGCGCGCTGCCGGGCGATCTTGTGTCATGGTCTGCGTTTCCCAGCCTGCGGACGTTTGTAATTGCCTCGTGTTTCTTTCATATTATCGCCTGCACGGCGCATATTCACAATGGGGATTCATGACCAGCACCACGCCCGCAGCCACCGCTGCCCGGCGCCAAGGCCAACCGCCTGACGCCGCCGCCGCACCGCCCGCGGTGCCGCCTGCCGCCGTGCCGCCCGCGGCCGGCCCGGCGCGCCGCTTTGCCGCCCTGCGCACCATCGCAGCCCTGGTGCTGCGCGAGATGTCGACCCGCTACGGGCGCACCCCCGGCGGCTACCTCTGGGCGGTGCTGGAGCCCCTGGCGGCGATCCTCTTCCTCAGCCTCGGCTTCTCGCTGGTGATCCGCAACCCGTCGCTGGGCAGCAGCTTCCTGCTGTTCTACGCCACCGGCTACCTGCCGTTCGACCTCTACAACACGCTGGCCAATACCACCGCCCGGGCGCTGAACTTTTCCAAGCCGCTGCTGAAATTCCCGGCGGTGACCTGGCTGGATGCGGTGCTGGCGCGGTTCTTCCTCAACAGCCTGACCGGCGTTCTGGTGGCGATCCTGCTGCTCACCGGGGTGCTCTCGGTGATCGACAGCCGCACGGTGCTGGACCTGCCGCCCGCGGTGCTGGCAATGATGCTGGCGATGGCGCTCGGTCTGGGGGTGGGCACGCTCAACTGCGTGCTGATGGGGCTTTATCCGCTGTGGGAAGTGGCCTGGTCGGTGTTCACCCGGCCGCTGTTCCTCGCCTCGGGCGTCATTTTTCTCTTTGACGACCTGCCGCCGCTGGCGCAGGACATCCTGTGGTACAACCCGCTGATGCATGTCACCGGGCTGATGCGCACCGCTTTCTACCCCACCTATAGCGCGGCTTACGTGAACGTGACCTATGTGCTGCTCATCAGCCTGCTGCTGCTGGCGCTGGGGCTGGTGCTGATGGGGCGCTTCCACCGCGACATCCTGAACCGCTGAGCCGCGGCAGCCGGCCGGACAGCGAAGCCCCGGGCGCGGCCGGGGGCGCGTCCCCGGCCGGGCTCAGCCTTCGCCCGCCAGCTCCAGCACCCGGGCATGCGGCACCGCGGTGCGCCGCAGCAGCCCGTCCCGCACCGCATGCGCCAGCAGCCGCAGGAAGACGCGCCGGTCCCCGCCATGCTGGCGCGCCTTCAGCAGCCATTTCGGCAGCACCACGCAGAGCGCGGGCCAGAACAGCCAGCCCGCCGCCATCCGGTACAAAAGCAAGAGGTTGCGGTGGTAGTAATAGGCCTTCCACAGCGGCACGAAGCGGCCGCGCTGCGCCGCATCCGGGTTTTGCGCGCCGCCGCCCTTGCCCTGGAAGGTGGAAAGATCATGCTCGAAGCGCACCGAAGGCTCAAAGCCGATGCGCCCGCCCGCGGCGCTCAGCCCCAGCGTGTAGATCCCGTCGTCGCCATAGAGGAACAGGTCCGGATCCGGGTAGCCGGTGCGCCGCACCGCAGCCGCCGAGATGAAAAAGCCGACAAAGGAGGTGACATCGATCTGCATCCCCTCCCCCTCGTAGTCCGAAGGCTGCACGTGAAAGCCCGAGCGCCCGCCGCCCAGCAGGGTGCGCAGGAACTCGCGGGCGTGCCAGAACGGGTTGCGCGAGGGCCGGTTCATCTCGCAGATGCGCCCGTCCGGGAAATAGACCGCCGCCGCCACCGCATCCCAGCCGCCGCCGTCCTTGCCGCCGTCATTACCATTGCCACGGTGCGCGCGCAGCGCGCGGAACGCCGCCAGCGCCCCCGGCGCGGGGCGGCCGTCGTCATCCATCACCACCAGCCAGTCCGGATCGTGGCGTTCCATCGCCCGGCGCATGCCCATCTCGAAGCCGCCGGCGCCGCCGCGGTTTTCAGCCGAGGAGCAGACATCGAGCCGCGGATCGCCCTGCGCCGCCAGCCAGGCCGCGGTGCCGTCGGTGGAGGCATTGTCCGCCACCACCACCGCGGCCAGCTCCGCAGGCGGGCTCGCGAGCAGCCGCGCCAGCGTCACCTTCAGCTTGCCGAGCCGGTTGTGGGTCACCACCACCGCCACCAGCCGGCCCGCGCCCTGTTCCGCCGCGTCCTGTCCCGCGGCCTCCGCGGCGGACGGCTGCGCTGCGGGGCTGAGTGCTTCTGCTGTGCTCACGGTGGGGTCTCTGCTCCTGACGGCTGGCCTGCGGGACTGCTGGGGGCAAAACTCACAAATGCCGGCCGCTGTCAAACCCTTTGCCGCCCCTGCCCGGCAGGAAGCATTTGACAGCCGCCCGGGAAACCGCAACCTGAACCCCATGCAAACCGCTCTCATCACCGGCTCGGCCGGCTTCATCGGCTACCACCTCTGCGAGAGGCTGCTCAGCGCGGGCTGGCAGGTCACCGGGCTCGACTGCCTGTCGCCCTATTATGACGTCACCCTGAAACAGCGCCGCCATGCGCGGCTGGAGCAATACCCGGGCTTCACCCCGGTGATCGGCAAGCTGGAGACCCCGGGGCTGCTCAGGGATCTCTTTGCCCGCCGCCAGCCGCAGGCGGTGATCCACCTCGCCGCCCAGGCCGGGGTGCGCCACTCCATCGACGCGCCGCGCGATTACCTGGAGGCCAACCTGGCGGGCAGTTTCGAACTGCTGGAAGCGGCGCGCGCGCATCCGCCCGCGCATCTTTTGATGGCCTCCACCTCCTCGGCCTATGGCGCCAATACCGAGATGCCGTTCACCGAGCGCCAGCAGGCCGACCACCAGATGTCCTTCTACGCCGCCACCAAGAAGGCAACCGAGGCGATGGCGCATTCCTATGCCCATCTCTATGGCCTGCCCGTCACCATGTTCCGCTTCTTCACCGTCTACGGGCCCTGGGGCCGACCCGACATGGCGCTGTTCAAGTTCACCCGCGCGATGCTCGAGGGCCGCCCGATCGAGGTCTACAACCACGGGAAAATGCAGCGCGACTTCACCTATATCGACGATCTGACCGCGGGCATCACCGGGCTGATCGAGGCGGTGCCGGGCAAGGAACCGGTGTCGCCGCAGGACAGCCTGAGCCCCGTGGCCCCCTTCCGGGTGGTCAATATCGGGGCAGGCCAGCCGACCGCGCTGATGGATTACATCGCCGCGCTGGAGGCCGCGCTGGGGATCGAGGCGCAGAAGACCATGATGGCGATGCAGCCCGGCGATGTGCCCGCCACCTGGGCCGACACCAGCCTGCTCAGCCAGCTCACCGGGTTCCGCCCAAAGGTCGGCGTCGCCGAGGGCGTGGCCCGTTTTGCCGCCTGGTACCGGGAGTATTACGGCGCCTGAGCGGAGCACCCTGCCCCGGCCTGCCTCCGGGTCTGCGCCCCCCTGCCTTCTTTTTTGATAAAAGCCCGCGCCGCAGGCCTCCGCCTTTCTTTCGGAAGGCGGAGCGCCCGGCCGCCGGCAGCTGCCAAATAGGTCAGCAAGTGTGACCAAATGTTTCGCGCGCGAAACATTTGGTCCGAACCGGACCTTTCCTGCCATCCGCGGGGCGCTGCGTCAGATTCCGGTTTGCGCCCTTTCCCCCCGCCTGTATCCTTCTACGTCAACAGGAAACCGCCGCCCGGCACGGTGCGGCGGAAAAATTTGCGGGGAAAAGGGACAGCGCATGCGCATTGCGATGATTGGCACCGGGTATGTGGGCCTGGTCTCGGGGGTGTGTTTTTCGGATTTCGGCCACGACGTGGTCTGCGTCGACAAGGATCTGCGCAAGGTCGCGCGGCTCTCGGCGGGCGAAGTGCCGATCTACGAGCCGGGGCTGGAAACGCTGATGGAGAAGAACGTCGCCGCCGGGCGGCTCAGCTTCACCGCCGATCTGGCGGCGGCGGTGGACGGGGCCGAGGCGGTGTTCATCGCGGTCGGCACCCCGGCGCGGCGCGGCGACGGCCATGCCGACCTGACCTATGTGATGGCCGCGGCCGAGGAGATTGCCGCAGCGCTCACGGATTACGCGGTGGTGGTGACCAAATCCACCGTGCCGCTGGGCACCAACCGGAAGCTGCGCGAGCTGATCGCCAAGGTCCGGCCGGAGGCCGAGTTCGACGTTGCCTCCAACCCCGAGTTCCTGCGCGAGGGCGCCGCGATCGAGGACTTCATGCGCCCCGACCGGGTTGTCGTCGGGGTCGAGAGCAGCCGCGCCGCCGAGGTGATGGCGGAGATCTACCGGCCGCTCTACCTGCGCGACTTCCCGATCCTCACCACCGGGCTGGAAAGCGCCGAGATGATCAAATACGCGGCCAATGCCTTCCTCGCCGCCAAGATCACCTTCGTGAACGAGGTCGCGGGGCTCTGCGAGCGCACCGGCGCCGACGTCAAGGAAGTGGCCCGCGGCATCGGCTTTGACGGGCGCATCGGCAACAAGTTCCTGCATGCAGGGCCGGGCTACGGCGGGTCGTGCTTCCCCAAAGACACCGCGGCGCTGGCGCGCATCGGCCAGGACCATGCCTTCCCGATGCGGATCACCGAGACCGTGATGCGGGTCAATGACGAGGTGAAGCTGCGCATGGTGGAGAAGCTGCGCGACATCTGCGGGGGCGCCTTCAACGGCAAGACGGTGGCGGTGCTGGGGGTGACCTTCAAACCCAATACCGACGACATGCGCGAAGCCCCCAGCCTCACCATCGTGCCCGCGCTGATCGGCGGCGGCGCGCGGGTGCGGGTGGTCGACCCGCAGGGCCGCAGCGAGGGCGAGGCGCTGCTGCCCGGGGTGACCTGGGAAGAAGACCCTTATGCCGCAGCCGAAGCGGCGGATCTGGTGGTGATCCTGACCGAGTGGAACGAGTTCCGGGCGCTGGATCTGAAGAAGATGGCAGGCGCCATGCGCAGCCCCCGGATGGCGGATCTGCGCAACATCTATTCCGCCAGGACGGCGCGCCGCGCCGGGTTCGAGAGCTACACCGGCGTCGGCCGCGGCAGTGCGCCGCAGAGCCTGGAGCTGAAAGAGGAATAGGGCCGCATCGGACCAAATGTTTCGCGCGCGAAACATTTGGTCACCCTTGCTGACCTGTATATTGGAGCTGCCCAAAGATCCGGTGCAGAGACGGAAACAGGGCTTCCCGCGGGAAAGCCCTGTGCCTCCGGCAGGAGTATTTACGGCAAGATGAAAGAGCAGGGTGGCTTTGCTCAGAGACGCTTCAGCCAGTCCTGCAGCGCTTCCACCAGGGCGGCGTTCACGCCCTCGCCGCGGATTTCGATGCGCTGCTCGCCGGGCACGTAGCCGGCGCTGAGCCCTTTGGGGGCGGCAAGGGCGATGCGCTCGCCCGGCTGGGCCGCGTCCCAGTCCCCTGTTCCGCGCACCCGCGGGCGGCTGAGCGGCGGCGCGGGCGCGGGACTGGGCGCGGGTCCGGGCGCCGGGGCAGGGGCAGGGGAGGCTGTGGCGGAGTTATCAGGCTCTATTGCGGGAGTTTGAGCCTGCTCCGCGCCTTCGGCCAGCTGGCTCAGCAATGCCAGTTCGGTCTCCGCATCGGGGCGGGGGGCGGCCTGCAGCGCGGCACGGGCGCGGGGGGCGAAGGTGGGATCTGCTTCGATCGCGCGGGCCAGCGCCAGGCCCAGCTTCTCGCTGATTGCGGCGGGGAAGAACAGCACCGCATCCAGGGCTTCGACCACGGCGATGAAGCTGCCGATCTTGGAGCGCTTGGCGCGGGTGGCGTTGCCGAACAGACCCTGCAGCGCGTATTTGCGGCTGGTGAACACGCCTTCCTTGCAGGCGCGCACCGCGATGCGGGCGCGCTCGTAATGCGAGAGATTCACCCGGATCTCGTTTTCCTCGACCATCGCCAGATAGGCGTCCTGGGCGCTTTCGGGGCGGATTACCAGCGCCTTCAGGGTGGCAAAGCGGGGCTCCCCGGTCTCCTCGAACAGCCGCCGCAGCGCGGTGAGGCGGCGCCAGCCGGAGATCAGCCCGTGGGTCATCCCGCCCGCGGGGTCTTCGAGCGGCACCACCTCGGCCGGGGTCTGCTGGCCGCGGGCGCTGAGCGAGGCCATCAGCGCCGCAAGCTCGCCCTCGTCCTGCTCGATGCGGTCGCGCACCAGGTGGCTTTCGTCGATTGCCGAAAGCGGCAGCTCCGCGATCATCAGCCCCCGGGCGCGGGCGCGCTCCATCTCGCTGCTCAGCTCCTGCAGCGCCGCCTGGGCCGAGGCTTCGGAGGCCACCTGGGCAATCGGCGCGGCACCGGCCCCCAGGCCTGCGCTGCGGGGAGCGGGGGCCGCGCCGGGCAGGGGGCCGGGCCCGGAAGCGGGGTCTGGCGCCGCTGCCAGGAAACCGGTCTGCGCCGGGGTGAGCCGTTTGCGTTTTGCCATGGTCGGGTCCGTCCTGTCCTGTCCTCACATCTGCCCGGGCCGCGAGGGTGCGGCAGCGGGCTTGCCTGCGCGTTACTCGGCCGCGCGCTGCGCCTGCAGCTCCTCGCGCCGCCAGACCCCGAGCAAGAGCCGCTTGAAGGCGGCATAGGTCTCGTCGAAGGTCTCCCGGCCGCGGGCGTAGGTCTCGCGGTTGAAATCGCGGTAGTCGGCCTCGTAGATGCCCGAGACCTGCTCGCCCGCCTGGCCGATGAGGGCGGTGTAATCCTGTTTGTGGGGGCTGAGCACCGGGCCCATGTAGGCCTGCATCAAACCCGCCAGCTCGCCCTGCTGGGCGCTGTCGTAGCGGGTGATCACGGTGCGCACCGCATCCCATTCAAACGCCAGCCCGGGGCGGCCGAGGGCGCGGGCGGCGAGGTTCTCGCCTTCCTCGATCGAGGCGAAGGTGGAATGCAGCATGTCGAAGAAGCGGCCCGTCGAGTCGAACTCCAGGAAGGAGGCGCCCATCGGCACCAAGAGGATGTCGGCGGCCGACAGCCCGTTGATGGTGAGGTAGCCAAGGGCGGGCGGGGTGTCGATGAAGATCACGTCGTATTGCTCCAGCACCCCGTCCGCCTCCAGCCGCTCGGTCAGCGCGTCCCACAGCTTCCAGGACCGCGCCGCCATGCGCCAGACCGGGATCTGGAACTCAGCCCAGTAGAGGTTCAGCTGGGCGCCAATGAGATCGATATTGGGCCAGTGGGTGTTCTGGATCACGTCGGCCGCCGTCATCTCCATCGCCGCGTCGAGGGCGGCATCGAGCGGCTGGGGGGGATCGCCGCGGTCGAGCCGCCGCTGGTTCTCCAGCCGCAGGTGGGTGCCGTAGTGGCGGGCGAGCAGCGGGAAGGCGGTCTGCCATTCGTCCTCCACCCGGCCGCCGAAGATCGAGGTCATGGAGCCCTGGCTGTCCAGATCCACCACCAGCACCCGGTAGCCGTCGAGTGCCGCCGACATCGCCAGATGCGCCGCGGTCGAGGTCTTGCCGACGCCGCCCTTGAAGTTGGCGACAGCGACCATCTTGGCGGGCAGGCCTTCGGGGCGGTAGGGGCGGTAGTCCTTGGCCTTGGAGCCTTGCGCCGCAAAATGCGCCCGCAAGGTCAGCACCTCGTCCAGGGTGAACCACTTGGCGCCGCCCTCGGTCTCGCTGCGGCCCTGGGGCAGATCGGGGTTGGCCTTCAGCACGCGGCGGAAATGCGCCTGCGCCACCGGGATCAGGTAGCGGGTGATTTCCCAGGTGGAGAACAGGCGCAGCGACTTGCGGCCGGCCTCGTTGAGGCCGCGGCTGGCAAGATCGGCGCGGCCGCGGGCGCAGGCCTCGGCGATGGCGGCAAAGCCCGGCGTGTCGGCAGGCGCGCCCAGTTCGGCCAGGGCCGCGTCCGGGTCGATGTTGAAATAGGGCGGCAGGCTGCTGCTGCCCTTCAAGGGGTCTTTCCTGTGGATATCTCTGGCCATGAGGATCTGCCCGCTGTTGCCCCGGACCTTGCGGCCCGGCCTGTTGTGACTGTGTGCCCCGCGTTGATGTGCGGTGTTTCGGGCAGAATAACAAAAAACGCGGCACATGGAAGCATTATGCGCACATCGCCTGCTTTTTCTAAGCAAATCCGGGGGTTGCAGGGGGCGGACCGGCAGGTTTCCGAGCGCTGGAAAATTTTCTGCTCTGTTAAATATGAGTTATTTATTAGTTACAGGGGCAGGAGGGGCGCCGCAAAGCCCTTTTTTCATTGGCGAAAGCCTGCGCCTTTTCCGGGCCGGTGAATCTGAAACCCCGATCAAACGACTCTGAACCCCCGAAGCGGCGATTCCGAACCCCCGTTGTGCGGGGCTGGGGATAACTCTAGGGTGAGTGTAATCAAAACCACGATACCGCGAGTCGGCTGGAGCGCAGAGAAATCCGGCGGCGCGCCGTGTTGGAACCGGGGCAGGATACGGGCAGACAGATGGCGGCAGAGCTGACGGCGGGGGGCCTCCCTCCCGAGGGGCAGGGGGATTTCTTCCTCTGCGATATCTTCGGGGCAATCCCCAAGAACGACCTCGCCTCGATGGAGCATCCGCTGTTCTCGCTCGGGACCCGGCCGGACCGGCGCATTCTCAACTACGAGCACAATGGCGCCGAGATCACCGTGACGCCAAGCGTCAAGGGGCTGGCGACGATCCACGACAAGGACATCCTGATCTTCTGCATCAGCCAGCTGATGGCGGCGCTGAACGCAGGCCGCCAGGTGAGCCGGACGCTGCATCTGACCGCGCATGACCTGCTGGTCGCAACCAACCGCGAGACCTCGGGCGATGCCTACCGCCGCCTGCGCGAGGCCTTCGAGCGGCTCGCGGGCACCCGCATCACCACCAATATCGTGACCGGGGGAAAGGAAGTCACCACCGGCTTCGGGCTGATCGAGACGTGGGAGATCGTCAGGAAAGCGCGGGGCGGGCGGATGGTGAGCGTCGCAGTGACGCTGTCCGAATGGCTCTTCCGCGCGGTGCTGTCGAAATCGGTGCTGACGCTCAGCCGCGATTACTTCCGGCTGAGGAAACCGCTGGAGCGGCGCATCTACGAGCTGGCGCGCAAGCATTGCGGCCGCCAGGAGGGCTGGCAGATCTCGGTCGAGACCTTGCTGAAGAAATCCGGCTCCGCCAGCCCGCGCCGGGTGTTCCGCAAGATGCTGCGCGACATGATCGCCGCACAGCCCTTGCCGGGCTACGCGCTGGAGGAGCTGCCGGACGATCTGATCCGCTTCTCGCAGAAACAGGCGGCGGCGGAGGCGGGCGGGGGACATGCGGCGCTGAACCTGCCGGTGCTGCGCCGCGGGACGCTGGAACGCGCCTGCGCCCTGATGCCCGGCGCCGATGCCTATGCGCTGGAGGCGGAATGGCGCGCCATGTGGGTCCGGACCGGCAGCCCGCGGCTGCGCCAGGCCGATGCCGCCTTCCTCGGCTGGGTCAGGAAACGCGCCGCCGGATAGCGGGCGCTGCGCCGGGAGACGGGCCGGAAGAGGGGCCGGAAGACGCGCGGAGGGCTGGCCGCACACCCGCGGGTGCCGCGCCCGGCGCGGCGGCGGGATTTGGGTATTTTGGGCCAGAAAGTGGCCAGGGGCCGTGTCAGGGGCCGTGACAGGAAAAGGGACGGGGGCGGTGGCACGTCCTGGCGGTGCTGGGCGGGCAGGGGCTGAAAGCCCGTGTTAGAGCCTGTTTTGAGGATTCCGGATTTAGGTAAGCAGTATTGCCCTAATGTTTCGCGCGCGAAACATCGGGGCAGGATCGGTCCTTTTTTGCCGGTCCGGCCGCGCCGCCGGGGGGGAGGCGGCAGGCCGGACCGGGCACCCGGGGGAGGGATCCGGACAGAGGAGAAGAATGAGAGAGAGAGAGAGAGAGAGAGAGAGGCTGGGGAGCGTTTGGCAGGGCGGCTTTGGCGGGCAGAGAGACTGGAGCGGGCGGGCGGGGTCAGCCGAAATAGGGGCAGGGCAGGCGGGGCGCGTGATCCGGGCTTGCCGCGGTGTTGCGGTCCAGGGCCCATTGCACGGCGCGGCTGACCAGCTCGCCCACCACCGGGTAGAGCACCACCAGGGCGATCAGCGGAGCTGCGAAGAGAAAGTAGCCGGCGGCGGCGGCGGCGGCGCCTGCGGCGGCACCGGAAACTGCGCTGATCAGGGCCATGATGCGGATCTCCTTTGGCTGATGCTGTCTGATCTGTTGTCTGTCTTGTTTATAGCAGCGGCATCGGCCCGGCGCTGCTGGCCAAAAGGATAGCCGCAAGGTGCGGAAGGCGGCGGCGGCGCTGCTGTGGGTCAGAAGCGCGCGCGGAGGGGGCACAGCGGCGGGCCGGAGACAGGCCTGCGGGACAAAAAAAGGGGGGGGCAGGGGAGACTGCCGGCCGGGCCCGCGCGGGCAGGGAGGCAGCGGGCAGGGCGGCGTGCAGGGCAGGAAACCGGGCCGGAGGCACGGCAGGGCAGAAGGCGGGGCTGCAAACACCAACAGGCCCGCCCCAGCCTCGCAAGGCTGGGGCGGGCCCGGTCGGGCTGCGGCCATCCCCCCTTAGCCGCGGCCCTCCTTCCAGCCTTTTATCCGCGGCCCTCCTTCAGGGCCTGGGACATGCTCGCCAGCACCGGGCCGATGATGTAGTCGGCCAGGGTCTGGCGGCCGGTCTCGATCATCGCCTGGGCGGGCATGCCGGGCAGCGTCTTCACATTGGGCAGCGCTGCCAGCTCGGTGTCGTCGATGCGGATGTGCACCGGATAGTAGGACTGGCCGGTTTGCGGATCGGTGCTGCTGCCCGCCGCCACCATCACCACCTCGCCCTGGACCGGCGGGGTGGAGCGGAAGCTGTAGGCGGTCAATTGCACCCGCGCCCGGCTGCCCTCGGCGACCTCGTCGATATCGGCCACCGGCACCCGGGTTTCCAGGATCAGCCCGGTGCCTTCGGGCATCAGCTCGAGCACGGTCTGGCCGGGCTCCAGCACCTGGCCCAGCGTGTTGACGTTGAGCCCCACCACCCGGCCGCTGCGCGGCGCCCGGATCGCCAGCCGCTCCTGCACGTCGCGCGTGGCGCCGATGCGCTGGCGCAGGTCGAGCAGCGTTTCCTGCACCTGCTGGCTTTCGGCGGCAATGCGGGCGGAGCGGTCGCGGCCGGTCTGCAGCAGCCGCTCTTCCATCTCGCCGATGCGTTCGAGCACGTTGCCGCGGTCGCTTTCCAGGGCGCCGAGCGTGCCGAGGAGGCCGCTCTGCTGCATCTGGCGGTCGCTGATGCGGGTCTTCGGCACCAGCCCCTTTTCGAACAGCGCCCCGAGGCTCGCGAGGTCGTCCTGCACCAGCGCCAGCTGCTCCTCGGTGGCGCGGATGCGGGCATCGCGGCCCGCGATCTGGTCGCCGAGCTGGCTGATGCGGCCGCGGATGATCTCGATCTGGCCCTCGTGCAGGGCGCGGTTGGAGGCAAACACATCGCGCTGCACCGCCTCCAGCTGCGCCAGTTCCGGCACCTCGGCGATCAGCGCGGCGAGCTCGGCCGGGATCTGCATCTGCGCCGCGCCGGTGAGCTCGGCCTCGAGCCGGGCCTGTTGCGCCAGAAGGCTTGCGAGCTGGCCGTTCAGGATTGCCAGCTGCGCCGCGGCGCGGCGGCCGTCGAGCCGGGCGATCACCGCGCCCTCCGCGACCCGGGCGCCTTCGGAGACGTTGATCTCGCGCAGGATGCCGCCCTCCAGATGCTGCACCGCCAGCCGGTCGCCCGCGACGTTGAAGGCGCCGCCCGCGACCACCGCGCTGGTCAGCTCGGCCCGGGTGGCCCAGAACACCAGCCCGCCGAACAGGCCGAAGCCGCAGACCACCAGCCAGAGCACCAGGCGCCGCACCCGTTCCGGCGGCCGCGCGGGCAGGGCCACGCCGCGGTCCCGGGCGGCGGGCATCAGGTCGCGGAAGCCGCTCTGCCGGGCCGGGGTCCTGGGATCATGCGCTTGCAATGTCATGCCTCTGCTCCTTGCTGGGCGGCCGCAGCGCCGCTGCCGGCGCCGGCCTCTCCGCCGCGGTGGCGGAAGGGGGCGATCTTGGGATCGCCGTGGGCGCGCGCGCTGTCGGGCAGCGCCGCCTGGATCACCTGGCGCGCCTCGCCGAAGCGCATCAGCCGGCCCTGCTGCAGCAGGGCGGCATGGCTGACCCGGCGCAGCAGGCTGAGCCGGTGGGTCACCGCCACCACCACCGCGCCGCGCTCGCAGGCGGCTTCAATGGCGCGGGCCAGGGCCTCTTCGCCCTCGGGGTCAAGATTGGCGTTGGGCTCATCCAGCACGATCAGCTTGCGGTTGCCGAAGAAGGCGCGTGCAAGGCCGATGCGCTGGCGCTGGCCTGCGGAGAGGAACTCGCCGCGCGGACCCGCTTCGGCGTTGTAGCCGCCGGGGAGGGTGAGGATCATCTCGTGCACCTGGGCCAGTTTTGCCGCCGCCACCACTTCGGACGGCTTGGCGTCCGGGTCCATCAGCCCGATGTTCTCCGCCACCGTGCCGCGGAACAGCTCGACCCGCTGCGGCAGGAAGCCGATGTGCTGGCCGATCTGCTCCGGATCCCAGTCCGAGAGCGCGGCATCGTCGATGCGGATATGGCCGCGCGCAAGCGGCAGCAGCGCCGCCAGCGCATCGGCCTCCGTGGTCTTGCCGGCACCGGAGGGGCCGACAAGCCCGAGCGACTGGCCCGGCTCCAGCTTCAGGGTGATGTCCAGGAGCAGCGGCTCGGGGCGGCCGGGCAGCAGCACGCTGGCGCCCTCCACCGACAGCCGGCCCTCGGGATCGGGCAGGGCGATGCGCTCCGGCGTCTCCCCGAGCCGGGCCAGGAAGGCGTTGAGCCGGCCGTGCGCGGCGCGCGCCTTCAGGAAGCCGCGCCAGCCCGCGATCGACTGTTCCACCGGCGCCGCGGCGCGGCCCAGGAGGATCGAGGCGGCGATCATCAGCCCCGGCGTCAGCTGGTTGTTGATCACCAGCACCACGCCAACCCCCAGCACCGCGATCTGCAGCCCCATGCGCAGCGCCTTGGCGAGCGAGGAGATCAGCGCCGTGCGGTCGGTGGCGGCGGTGTTGAACAGGAGCGCCGAAAACGCCTTCAGCTGCCAGCGCCCGATCAGCGCGCCGGTCTTGCCCATGGCGCGGATCAGCCCGGCGTTCAGCAGCATTTCCTCCACCGCGGCATTGGTCTCGGCGGCATGCTTGCCGGCCTCGTCCATCGGCCGCCGGGCCAGCAGCTCGCTCAGCAGGCCAAGCCCGAACAGAAGCGACAGCCCGGCCAGCGCCACCAGCCCCAGCACCGGGCTGAACACGAAGATCAGCGCCAGGAACAGCAGCGCCCAGGGCGCATCCAGCAGCGCGATGAACAGCGGGCTGGTGACAAAGCCGCGCAGCTCCTGGACGTCGCGGATCGGCTCGCCGCCGCGCAGGGCGGGCGGGCCGCTGATCAGCCCTTCCAGCACCGCCGGGCTCAGCCGCGCCTCGAGCCGGGCGCCAAGCCGCGCCACCAGGCGCTGGCGGATCATGTCGAAGAGAAAGAAAAACGCCAGCGCAATCGCTGCGCCGGCGGTCAAAGCAATCAATGTGGGAATGCTGCCCGAGGCCATGACCCGGGCAAACAGTTGCAGCATATAAAGCGGCGCTGTCAGCACCAGGAGGTTGACAAACATGCTCGCCGTGAAAATTGCGGCGATCACCCCCCTCTGGCCGTCAAATACCCGTCTTACCTTCATTGTCGTAGCCCCCCGGCTGCACGATTGTGAAGTTATGAATCTGGAAACCAGCGCCCTGGTCCAAGGAGGCAATCCTTGGCCGGGGACCAAATCGCTGTCCTGAACCAGGGCTGGACGGGCCCGGGGGTTGCCCCGGGCCCGCCGTTCCTATGGCTCAGACTGCGTGACCCCAGATGTTGTCGAAGCTGTCATCGAAGCCAGTGTCGGATGCCAGCACCCGGATCGCCTCGTAAGAGCCCGCATCGCCGGTGGTCACCGCGTTGATGCCGACGCCGCCGATCGGGATGGCGTCCTGGCCGAGCGAGGTGAACGGTGCCTCGCGGCCGGTCAGCCCGACGATCTTCACCGAGGCGCCGCCCACATCGATGGTGGTGTTGGCGCCGTTGTCGGTGACCGTGGCGCCGCCATTTTCATTGAGCTCCTCGAAGGCATCCTGCGCCGAGGTGCCGAGGCCGCCGCCCACGTTGGTGACGCGGAACAGCAGCACGTCGTGGTCCTGGTCGATATCGAAGTCCTTGATATCGTCGCTGCCATCGGTGGAGGCAAAGCTGGCGCCGTCCCAGGTCAGGTCGACGATGAAGACATCCTTGCCGTTGCCGCCCATCAGCCAGTCATCGCTTTCGCCGCCTTTCAGGAAGTCGGTGCCGAAGCCGCCCGCGAGCGTGTCGTCACCGGCGCCGCCATCGAGGAAGTCGTTGCCGTTGCCGCCGTCCAGGCGGTCATTGCCTTCCTCGCCGTAGAGGCAGTCGTTGCCGCTGTTGCCAAACAGCTTGTCGTTCTCGGTGCCGCCTTCCAGCACGTCGTTGCCAAAGCCGCCTTCCAGCGTGTCCCTGCCGGCTTCGCCGTCCAGGAAATCGTCGCCGCCCTGGCCCTTCAGCGTGTCGTTGCCGTCGTTGCCGCGCATGACGTCATTGTGCCGCCCGCCGTACATCCGGTCGTTGCCGGTGCCGCCGTCCATGACATCCTCACCGGTGCCGCCTTTCATGATGTCGCTGCCGCTGCCGCCATCCATGGTGTCGTCGCCGCTGCCGCCCTTCACGGTGTCGTTGTCCCTGCCGCCGAACAACACGTCATCGCCGGCGTTGCCATTCACGCAGTCGTCGCCGTTTTCGCCGAACAGCGTGTCATTGCCGAGGTTGCCGGACAGGCGGTCATTGCCGGTGCCGCCAAAGCCCAGGTCGTCGCCGCGGCCGCTGACGATCACGTCATCGCCGCCTTCGCCGAACATGGTGTCATTGCCGGAGCCGCCGCGGATGCGGTCATTGCCTTCCGGGCCCTCGTCGATGGGCGTGTAGCAGTCCGGGCAGTCGACTTCCTTCAGGCCGTCGGGCACGGCATGGCCGTTTGTCTCTGCGCCGTTCTCCTCGTCGTCGTCGCAGCAGCTCCAGTCGATGTTGTAGCCCTTCACCGCGCCATGGTCGCCGAAGATCAGGTCGCCCTGGGCGCCGCCTTCCAGCACGTCGTTGTTGGAGCCGCCGCGCATGGTGTCGATGCCCGCGCCGCCGTTGACGTCGTCGCGGCCGGCGCCGCCGTCCATCAGGTCGTTGCCGCGGCCGCCCTGCATCAGGTCGTCGTCGTCTTCACCGAACATGGTGTCGTCGCCGCCCTGGCCGTCCATGCTGTCGTTGCCGTCACCGCCCAGGATGCAGTCGTCGCCGTCGACCTGCTCGGTCTTGTTGCCGGTGCCGTTGTCGGCGCCGAAATCAAGGTCGTCGTTCTGCGACTGGCGCTCGTCGCCGAACATCTCGTCGTCGCCGGAGCCGCCGATCACCAGGTCGTCGCCGAGCCCGCCGGCCATGCGGTCATTGCCGCCCTGGCCGTTCATCCGGTCGTCGCCGTCGCGGCCGTACATGGTGTCGTCGCCGTCCTGGCGGGTCTCGCCGGACTGGCCCATGTCGCCCCACATCCAGTCGTCGCCGCCTTCACCGTCCATGCAGTCGTCGCCGAGCTCGCCATAGAGGT
Organism: Cribrihabitans pelagius; assembly: GCF_048820915.1. Classification (NCBI taxonomy): domain Bacteria; kingdom Pseudomonadati; phylum Pseudomonadota; class Alphaproteobacteria; order Rhodobacterales; family Paracoccaceae; genus Cribrihabitans; species Cribrihabitans pelagius. The sequence continues at coordinate 53,024 of NZ_JBMERR010000026.1, forward strand.
AGTCGCCGCGGTCGCCGTCCTTGTAGCTGTAGTCGCCGTCGGCATCGTCGCCGAAGATTTGGTCATCGCCGTCGCCGCCGAACACGGTGTCGCTGTGCTTGCCGCCCAGGAGGGTGTCATCGCCGGTTTCGCCGTCGATGTAATCGCAGCCGGATTCGCCGTCGATCCAGTCGTCGCCGTCATCGCGGGGGTCGGCCGGGTTGCCGATACCGTCGGCGTTGCCGCCGAACAGGTAGTCGTCGCCGGAGCCGCCGCGGATGTCGTCATGGCCGTTCTGGCCTTCGATGTAGTCCTGGCCTTCCTCGCCATCGATGCGGTTGTTGCGCTCGTTGCCGTAGACCGCGTCATCGCCGGCCCCGGCGGAGGCATTGTCGCCGGCATCGTGGTCGTTGAGATCGATCACATTGCCGTCGGTGCCGCCCCATTCGGTGGTGCCGTCATTGTAGTCGGGATCGAACTTGTTATCGCTGTAGCGGATATCGCAGGTCGGATCGCAGACCTCCCAATCGGGGTTCTGGTCTTTTTTACCCATGGTAAACTTCCTCCTCGTTAACTTGTTCAGGGCGGGGCAGCAGCTGCTGCCCGGGTGAGGCCCCCGCCGGCGCCACCGCCGCTGAGCGCGGCTGGCGCAAAAAGGCGTCGTGTTGCCTTCCTGTTGTATTGCAGCGCAGATCCAAGGCCGGCGCTGCCCCCAAATGGGGACAAAATCAGCGCTTCAGCCCGCGCTTCCCAGCCAGGCGGCCAGGCTCTGCGCCGCCGTGTCCGCAGCCTGCTGCAGCGGCGCGTGCCACCAGGCGCCGGCCGCCAGGGCGGCCGCGGCCAGAAGCGCGGCCGCCAGCCCCCCCCGCCAGCGGCGGTGCGGCGCGGGCGCGGCGTCGGACAGCGCTTCCGCCAGGGCCGCCTTCAGCACCGGCTCGAACTCGATCCTGAGCGCGCCTTCCATCCGGTCCACCGCCGCCTCGAGCTGGTCGAGGCGGGCGCCGAGCGCGGCGCGGTCGGCGGCGGCCTTCCGGGTCGTCTGGGCGCCGAGGCCCTCGTTCAAAGTGGTGAACATCTCCGCGATGCGCTTGTGCAGCGCCACCAGATCGGCCTGGGCCGCCAGCGCCGGTCCGGAGGCGCCGCCCTGGCGCAGGGCATTGGCGATCTGCGCCAGCACCGCCGGGCTCAGCCGCGGCGGCTGCACCGCTGCGTCCGGGTTGCCCCCTGCCTGGGCCCCTGTCAGGCCCTGTGTCCGGCCTGCGGCCTGGCCGTGTTTCTGGCCCGGTTTCCGGGCGCCCGCCCGTTGCGGCTGTCCGGCCGGGGCGGGCGGGCCCTGGACGGGGGCGCCGGAGCTGAACGTGTTCATGATGCTCTCCCCAGCGAGGCCTGCCAGGTCAGCCGCTGCGCCATCTCGGCGCGGCCCGCGGCCTGCAGCTTGGCCAGCACCCGCTTGGCATAGGTGTTGAAGGTCTGCTCCTTGAGGCCCGCGATATGCGCCGCCTCGCGGTTCGAAAGCCCCAGCTGAATCAGCGCCGCGACCCGTGCCTCGGCGGGCGAGAGCCCCATCTTCTGGGCCAGCATCTCGATCCTTGTGCGGTCGGGCTGGCGCGGCAGGATCGCCACCACCAGCGGCGCATCGGCGCCGGCGCAGCGGTAGCGGGTCAGCGAGACCGGCAGCCGCATGCCGCTCTCGCGGTCCTCGAGGAACAGGATCAGCTCGCGCGTGCGGGCGGGCTGGCCGGGCTGGCCGGGCTGGCCGGGCGGGCTCTCGGGCCCGGATTGGCGGGCGCCGCCGCGGCGGCTGCGGGCGCATTCCGCCACCGCGGCGTAAAAGCCCGCGGTCTCGCCCGGGCTGGCGCAGCTGAGGCGGCCGCCGCGCTCCTGCAGCAGGTGGCCGCTCTTGAGCACGTCGCGGCCGCTGCCGTTGCAATGCAGCAGCGCGCCCTCGGCCGAAAGCACCAGCACCGCGCTGTCGGTCTTCTCGGAGATCGTCCACAGCAGCGCGCTGGTCACCGCCGCCTGGGTCTCGCCGGTCAGCTCGCGCAGGGAATCCTCGCGCAGCACCGGCCAGATCGCCTGCAGGATGTCGCCGCAATGGGCATCATGCGGGCCGCCTTCGAGCTTCAGCGCGATCAAATCCTCGCTGCCGTCCTCGAAGGCGCAGGAGAACAGCGTCCAGCCGGCCCCGCCGAGGAACTCCTGCTGCAGCTCCTGCGGCAGGCAGGCGGCAAGCTGTGCCGCCGCCGCCCCCTGGCGCCGCCGCTTGCGCAGCCCGCAGGGCGCGCCCGGGCGCAGCTGGCGCCGCAACAGCCGCGCCTGGTGCGGATCCGGCCCGGCGCTGCCGCGGGCGCTGTCCGAAATGGTCAGCACCGGCGCCGTGCGGCTGCCGGTCTGGACCAGTGCGGTGGCGCTCAGAGAAGAGATTTGTCGTTGAAGAGACTGAGAGAATAGTAACCGGCCCGCCTGACTGGCGGACGTGCTCAACATAACCATTATTGCCCCCCGGCATATCGCAATGAATGCTCTTTAAGGTAGCACAGCGCAGGCTGCCGCAAATCGGGCAGAGGAGGTACGCCGAAGGCGGCGCGGCGGGCGCGGAAGCGGCGGCCGGGCGCGGGGTGTTACCACCATAGGTGTAAGCGGGAGGGGGCAGGGGCGCCGAATCTAAAAAACCTGGGGTTGTGTTGATCTTGGTTGAGACTTTCTTAAAATTGTAAGCGGGCTGCGGGAAACACTGCGTTTCTCCTTTGGAGACAATGCGGCGCAGCATATTTTACGATAGCTTAATGCTTGCAAAACAGAGGTTAAGCCGGATCCGGCGCCGCACACCCGGGGCCCGCAGCCGAAAAGGGCAGGCCGGGCTGGTCAAGCTCCTTAACAAGAATGGGCAGATTCGCTACGCTTTAAGTCCAGCAGTGCGCATCAGAAGTGTTTGACACCCGTCCGCCGCTGCCAGGCCCAAGGCCCTTTCCCCAGGATTGCGGGGCGGGGCGGTTTCTCCGGGCCGCGGAATGTTAGCTTTTACGATCAGGACACGGCCGCAGCAGCGGCCGGGGCCCGAAGGGCGGCGGCAGGGTGTTGTTGTGTGAATGGGGCGTGGCAGCGCTGCAGGGCGGCCGGCAGGGGTGCGGCCGTCCGGGAAACAGGCCCCGGGGGACAGGCCGGATGCATGCATCCGGCATTTGCGAGTAAGGGAGTTTTTTAATGCCTGTGCATATCGTGGGGGAGAGCAGGCTTCTCAGAGACATGTTTCTGTCCATCTGTGAAGCGCATCATTACCAGACCGGCCTGTGCCGCGGCAGCCTGGAGGAGCTGCCGGAACTGCCCGGCAGCGACCTGGTGCTGTACTACAGCCATGACACCGGACCTGCGCTGTTTGCCGCGCTGCGCGGCTTCCGCGCCCGCAACGGCAGCGCGCTGCTGATCCTGGTCACCGGCGACGGCTGCCCGGCCGCCACCCAGGCCGGGCTCAGCGCCTATGCCGAGGCGGTGATCCCGGAACGCAAATCCGCCGATGCGCTGATCGCGGCGCTGCAGGTGGTGCAGGACGGCTACCGCATCCTGCTGCATGGCGCCGGCGGGCCGCAGAACGGGACCGGCGCGGGGGCCGGGCCGGCGGCGGAGGCTGCTGCCGCGCCGGGGCCGCGGCTTGCGCCCGCGCCGCATGCGCACGGGCTGTCGGACCGCGAGCAGCTGATCCTGGCCAAGCTGACCGAAGGCGCCACCAACAAGAGCATCGCCAATGAGCTCGGCATCTGCGAGGCCACGGTGAAAGTGCATCTGCGCACCTGTTTCCGCAAGATCGGCGCCAAGAACCGCACCCAGGCGGCGCTCTGGGCCTCGGAACAGCTGCCGCCGCCCGCCGCCGGGACGGACCCGGGCCCGGCCCGCGGCAGCGCCGGCCTCTAGGGCCGGCCTGCGGATCAGACCTGGCAGCGCCGGCCTCTAGGGCCGGCCTGCGGATCAGACCTGCCGGCGCCGGCCGCCGGGACCGGGTCCGGGTCCCGAACCGGCGGCCTGTAATGCCAGCCAGGAGCGGGCCAGGACAATGCCACAGGCGGGCGGCGGCACGGGCCGCGGCGCGCCGCTTGCCGGATGCGGGCGGGACCGGGGCCTGCCCGCATCCGGCCGGTGGGCGGACCGGGGGAAACGGGCGGGGCGCAAAAGTTTTGCGGAAAACTTTTGCCAAGGCTTTTCGAAAAGCCTTGGGCGCCGCTACGCGGCGGTTTTGGCTGAGACGGCCTTGAAAAGCAGGTCTGTCTTCAAGGCCGTTTTCAAATGTGCTTGGAGCCTCCGCGTCAAGGACACGCCGCTTTGCGGGGCCTGGCGGCCTCCTTGACCCGGCGCATGGGGACACGGCCCGCGCCAAGGCCTGGAGTTGTGCGCCTCCCGCTAGCCTTTGATCTTCGGTGCCTCGGGCTACAGTCGTATTTTCCGTGCCTCCGGCTACAGACTTATTTTCCGTGCCTCCGGCTACAGTCTTATTTTCCGTGCCTCCGGCACGAGGGCATTGATCTGGGCGATATGCTCCGGCAGGCAGCGGCTGAGGAAGTCATACTTCTCCACCGCATGGGCGCGGGCCGCCGGGCCCAGATGGGCGTAATCGCCGGGATTGGCGAGCACATCCGCAACCTGACCGGCGAGCTTTTCGGGGCTGAAGAAATCGACCAGGAGCCCGGTCTCGCCATGGGTGACGGCCTCGCGCACCGGCGCCACATCGGCGGCCACGATGGTGGCCTGCATCGCCATCGCCTCCAGCAGCGACCAGCTCAGCACGAAGGGCATGGTCAGGTAGATGTGGCAGCGGCTGATCTGGATGATCCGGCAGAGATCGTCATAAGGCACTTTGCCGAGGAAATGCACCCGGCTCCAGTCGACGCTATCGCCGAGCTCTGCCTCCATCTCGCCGCGCAATCCGCCGGGATGCTTGCTCTCGGCGCCATAGGAGGTCTCGCTGCCGCCGATCATCAGCACGCGCGCATTGGGACGCTGCGCCTGGATCCGGGGCAGGGCGCGCATCATGGTGTGGAAGCCGCGGGCACGCTCCATGTTGCGGGCGATGTATGTGACCACCTCATCCTCGCGGGTGAGCGGGCGCGGGAGCCGCCCCAGCCCGACCGTGGCAGCGGGACCGGGGCCCAGCCTGTCGGTGCGGATGCCGTCATGGCAGAGATACATGCGGGAATGGAAACTGGCCGGGAACCGGTCGCGCTGCCAGGCGGTGGGCACATGGCCCTGGTCGACCAGCTCGATGCTGGCATAAGGCACGGCATTGCGCGCCTCGGCGAAGAAATAGGCCTGGCCGTTGGGCGGGTTTTCCGGATCGAAGCCGACCAGCCCGCCCGAGGTGCGGTAGAAATACTCGAAAAAGCCGATGATCGGGACATCCGGGTAGGGGTCCTTCATGAACAACAGCTCGCCCCAGCCGGTGTGGCCGATGATGATGTCGGGGGTGAAGCCCGCGTCCTTGAGCTGCCGCGCCGCCAGCGCCGCGCCCAGCCCGGCGCCCGCCGCCGCCTCCCAGTCTTTGGAGAGGCCGAAGGCATCCTTTCCGGGGGTGCGGAACGGCTTGTAGGTGAGCGTCCTGATCCCCGCCAGCTGCACATCGTTGCGCTGGGTCAGGAAGACGATCTCATGGCCGCCCTGCGCCGCCAGCCAGGGCGCCAGCTCGCGGTACTGGCCGGGCATGTTCTGATGCACGAACAGGATTTTCATGGCCCCATGGTTGCCGCGCGGGGAGAGGGGATGCAAGGCGGCGTTGTGCCGGATTTGCCGCTGGCGCCGCGGCTGTGCCTGCGCGGCCACTGGCGCTGGCGGTCTGCGGCGGGTAGGAGGGGGCGGAAACACGCAAGCAGGAGCCGGGGCGGACGCGATGCAGATAGAAGAGACAGGATTGCCGGGGCTGAAGGTGCTGACGCCGGCGCGCTATGGCGATGCGCGCGGGTTTTTCAGCGAGAGCTGGAACCGGCGGCGGATGCAGGAGCAGGGCATCGATCTCGACTTCGTGCAGGACAACCACTCGCTGTCGGTGGCGCCGGGGATCCTGCGGGGGCTGCATTACCAGGCGCCGCCGCATGCCCAGGACAAGCTGGTGCGCTGCGGCCGGGGTGCGATGTTCGATGTGGCGGTGGACATCCGCAGGGGCTCGCCTAGCTATGGAAAATGGTTCGGGATCGAACTGACGGCGGAAAACGGCAGGCAGCTTCTGGTGCCCAAAGGGTTTTTGCATGGCTTTATTACAAGGACGTCCGATACCGAGATCATTTATAAATGCACCGATTATTATGCGCCGGACTGTGACGGGGCGGTGGCCTGGGACAGCTGCGGCATCGATTGGGGCTTTGCAGGCGCGCCCGTCCTGTCGGAGAAGGATGCCGCGGCCCCGGGATTTGCAGAGTTCGACAGCCCCTTCACCTGGGAAGGATAAGCCATGAAACTGCTCGCAGCCGGAGGCGCGGAATGAAACTTCTTGTGACCGGCGGGGCCGGCTTCATTGGCTCTGCGGTGGTGCGGCTGGCGGTGAGCCGCGGCCATCAGGTGGTGAACCTCGACGCGCTGACTTATGCCGCCTGCCTGGAGAATGTGGCGGAGGCGGCGCAGAGCCCGTCTTATGCCTTTGCCGAGGCCGATATCCGCGACCGGGCGGCGCTGGACCGCGTGTTCGAGACCCATGAGCCGGATGCGGTGATGCACCTGGCCGCCGAAAGCCATGTCGACCGTTCGATCGACGGGCCGGGCGATTTCATCGAAACCAATATCACCGGCACCTTCAACATGCTGGAGGCGGCCCGCAAGTACTGGACCCGGGCGGGCAGGCCGGAGGGTTTCCGTTTCCATCACATCTCCACCGACGAGGTCTATGGCAGCCTGCCCGCCGACCCGGCGGCGCTGTTCACCGAAGAGACCGCCTATGATCCGCGCTCGCCCTATTCCGCCTCCAAGGCGGCCAGCGACCATCTGGTCAGGGCCTGGCACGAGACCTACGGCCTGCCGGTGGTGCTCACCAATTGCTCCAACAACTACGGGCCCTACCACTTCCCGGAGAAGCTCATTCCGGTGGTGATCCTCAATGCGCTGGCAGGCAAGCCGCTGCCGATCTACGGCGACGGCTCCAACGTGCGCGACTGGCTTTATGTCGAGGACCACGCGGATGCGCTGCTGCTGGTGGTGCAAAAGGGGGCGCTGGGGCGGTCCTACAACATCGGCGGCGAAAACGAGCGGACCAACCTGGAGCTGGTGCAGACGCTCTGCGGCATTCTGGATCAGAAGCGCCCGCGGGAAGACGGCAAGTCCTACAAGGACCAGATCACCTTTGTCAGCGACCGCCCGGGCCATGATGCGCGGTACGCGATCGACCCCTCCCGCATCCGGAACGAACTGGGCTGGCGGCCCTCGGTCACGGTCGAGGAAGGCCTGGAGCGCACCGTTGAGTGGTATCTCGAAAACGAGGCCTGGTGGCGGGCGCTGCAGGACCGCGACGGCGTCGGCCAGCGGCTGGGGACCGGCAAGTGAGGGCAGGCAAGCCGCAGAGGGCTGCCCGGCGGCACCGCCGGGCGGGAGACTTCGGAGAATACCCATGACCACCCTCGTCTTCGGCAGGACCGGCCAGCTGGCGCGCGAACTGGCGGCGCATGAAGGCGTCACCTGTCTGGGGCGCGATCAGGCGGATCTCTCCGATCCCGAAGCCTGCGCCGCGGCCATCCGTGCCCGGGCGCCGGCCGCCGTGATCAACGCCGCCGCCTATACCGCGGTGGACAAGGCCGAGGAGGAAGAGGCGCTGGCCACGGTGATCAACGGCGAAGCCCCCGGCGCGATGGCGCGGGCCTGCGCGGAGCTGGATATTCCCTTTGTCACCGTCTCCACCGATTACGTCTTCGGCGGCAGCGGTGCGGTGCCCTGGCAGCCCGGCGATGCCGCCTCCCCCGTGAATGCCTATGGCCGCTCCAAGCTCAGGGGCGAGGCGCTGACCTGCGCGGCAGGCGGGGCCTATGCGGTGCTGCGCACCTCCTGGGTAGTCTCGGCGCATGGCCATAATTTCGTGAAAACCATGCTGCGGCTCGGCCGCGAGCGCGAGCGGCTCAGCATCGTCGCGGATCAGGTGGGCGCGCCGACGCCCGCGCGCGATATCGCCGCGGCTTGCCTGGAGATGGCGCGGCAGCTGGGCGCGGACCCGCGGAAGGCGGGCATCTATCACCTGGCGGGTGCGCCCGAAACCAGCTGGGCCGGCTTTGCACGGGAGATCTTTGCCCGTGCAGGCGTGGATTGCGCGGTGGAGGATATTCCGACATCCGCCTACCCGACCCCGGCGGCGCGGCCTTTGAACTCCAGGCTCGACTGCACCGCGTTAGAGACGGTTTTCGGCCTCCCGCAGCCTGACTGGCGGGCAGGGCTCAAGGATATTCTGAAAGATCTGGGAGAGGTTTCATGACGGCACGCAAAGGCATCATCCTGGCAGGCGGCTCGGGCACAAGGCTCTATCCGATCACCATGGCTGTCTCGAAGCAGCTCCTGCCGCTTTATGACAAGCCGATGATCTATTATCCGCTGTCCGTGCTGATGCTGGCGGGCATCCGTGAGATCTGCGTGATCACCACGCCGCAGGACCAGGAGCAGTTCCAGCGGCTGCTGGGCGATGGCAGCCAGTGGGGGGTGTCGCTGACCTATGTTGTGCAGCCCTCGCCCGATGGCCTGGCGCAGGCCTTCATCCTGGCGGAAGACTTCCTGGCGGGCAGCCCGTCGGCGCTGGTCCTGGGCGACAACATCTTCTTTGGCCACGGCCTGCCGAAACGGCTGGCGGCGGCGGATGCGCAAGACACAGGCGGCACCGTCTTCGGCTATCACGTGGCCGATCCGGAACGCTACGGCGTGGTGGCGTTCGACGGCGAGGGCCGCGCCCGCGAGATCATCGAAAAGCCCAGCCAGCCGCCCTCCAACTATGCGGTCACCGGGCTCTATTTCCTCGACGGCACCGCGCCCGAGCGCGCCAGGATGGTGACGCCGTCGCCGCGCGGCGAACTGGAGATCACCGATCTTCTGCAGATGTATCTCAGCGAGGGGCTGCTCTCTGTCGAGACCATGGGCCGCGGCTATGCCTGGCTCGATACCGGCACCCACGGCTCGCTGCTGGATGCGGGCAATTTCGTGCGCACGCTGCACGAGCGCCAGGGGCTGCAGTCGGGCTGCCCGGAGGAGATCGCCTGGCAGCTGGGCTGGATCGGCGCGGCGCAGCTGAAAGAGCGCGCCGAGCTTTTTGCCAAGAATTCCTATGGCGCCTACCTGGAGCGGCTGCTGAGGTAAGCCGCCGGGCCGCGGGCGCCGGGTCAAGGGAGGCGTCAGCCTCCGCGCGGCCTGCCCTTGGGCCATGCCGGGCGGAGCTGCCCCGCAAGCGCGCCTCAACAAAATCTGCAGATCAAAAAGCCGCCGCGGGCGGCGGCGCGGTGCCGGTGCGGCAGGTGCAGGGCGGCGGG
>NZ_JBMERR010000027.1:0-60347 GCF_048820915.1 Cribrihabitans pelagius
GCGAATGACGTTCTGGCTGGTCAGCTCCCGGACGCCATCAGGAAGCGGAAACACCGACTTCGTAGAGAACCAGGACCCCGAACGGCAATAGAACCCGCACTTGACGATCCCGCAAACAGAGAACAGCACTTGGGACGCTGCCATGCAGCGGCAAGACGCTTCCCGCAAGTCTGACATGGGCCGTCGGGTCCTCTCGCGGCCTCTCCAGACCAAGACTTCGCAAAGGCCGCAACCGGCTCAGAACCGCCTCCCCCCTCACTCCCGCTCCGTCCCGTCCGCATTCTTCCCCATCGCGATATACCGGGCGGCGAGGCTGAGGCGGAGGATGGTGTTGTCTCCGTCATGGGCCTGGATGCGCCCCGCCATCAGCGCCATCCAGTAGGTGCGCAGGATCGAGTTGATGCGGCGGCTGTAGTTGGGGCCAAGCTTGCGGAACCATTTCACCATGTCCGCGTCGAGCCGGATCGTCACCCGGGTCTTCGGCTTCTCCAGCCGCTCCCAGCTGTCCATGCCGTCCCACTCCTTCGGCAGGCTCTTGTCGAACCAGTCGCGGCGCAGGGATTCCTGCAGGTCGTCCAGTTCCAGCTGCATCTCGTTGTCGTAATATTGCTTGCTGGGCATCGGCGGTGTCCTTCGCGGCTTGGGGAGGTGCCCTCCACCCTGCACAGGCCCGGTTAAGGTGCGGCAAGCGGGGCGTGTGGCGAGTGTGCAACGTTTCTTCAAAGGGCAGCGCCCGGCCGCGGGTGGGGGTGAAGCCTCCGCCCCGTTTTGCCGGAGGCAAACCTGCGGTTTGACAGGGCGGCCCAGGGCTGCCCGGCGGTGCCCGCCGGACCAAAGTGATATACAGCAAGCCGGTGCACAGGCGGTGCACGGGGGGTGCACGCGTGTCACCCCCTGTTTTTCTTGCCTCGCCCCGCATTCCTGCTATACGCGCGCACATGCTGGAAACCGTCACAAACCGCCCCGACCTGCCGCCCGAAATCGCGCGCCGCCGCACCTTTGCGATCATCTCGCACCCGGATGCGGGCAAGACCACGCTGACCGAGAAATTCCTGCTTTATGGCGGCGCGATCCAGATGGCCGGCCAAGTGCGCGCCAAGGGCGAGGCGCGGCGCACGCGGTCGGACTTCATGCAGATGGAGAAGGACCGGGGCATCTCCGTCTCGGCCTCGGCAATGTCTTTTGATTTCAGCGGCTTCCGCTTCAACCTTGTGGACACGCCGGGCCACTCGGACTTCTCCGAGGACACCTACCGCACGCTGACGGCGGTGGATGCGGCGGTGATGGTGATCGACGGCGCCAAGGGCGTGGAAAGCCAGACCCAGAAGCTGTTCGAGGTCTGCCGCCTGCGCGACCTGCCGATCCTGACCTTCTGTAACAAGATGGACCGCGAGAGCCGGGACACCTTTGATATCATTGATGAAATCCAGCAGAATCTGGCGATCGACGTGACCCCGGCGAGCTGGCCCATCGGCGTGGGTCGCGATTTCATCGGCTGCTACGACATGCTGCGCGACCGGCTGGAGCTGATGGACCGCGCCGACCGCAACAAGGTGGCGGAAAGCATCCAGATCAACGGGCTGGACGATCCCAAGCTGGCCGAACACGTGCCGGAGCACCTGCTGGAGAAGCTGCTGGAGGAGGTCGAGATGGCGCGCGAGCTGCTGCCAACGCTCGACCCGCAGTCCGTTCTCGAAGGCCACATGACCCCGATCTGGTTCGGCTCCGCGATCAACTCCTTTGGCGTGAAGGAGCTGATGGACGGCATCGGCACCTACGGCCCCGAGCCGCAGCCGCAATCGGCCGAGCCGCGCCAGGTCTCGCCCGAGGAAAAGAAGGTCGCAGGCTTCGTCTTCAAGGTGCAGGCCAACATGGACCCCAAGCACCGCGACCGGGTCGCATTTGTGCGGATGGCCTCGGGCCATTTCAAGCGCGGCATGAAGCTGACCCACGTGCGCACCAAGAAGCCGATGGCGGTCTCCAACCCGGTGCTGTTTCTGGCCTCCGACCGGGAGCTGGCGGAAGAGGCTTGGGCGGGTGACATCATCGGCATTCCGAACCACGGGCAGCTGCGCATCGGCGATACGCTGACCGAGGGCGAGGCAATCCGGGTGACCGGCATCCCGTCCTTCGCGCCGGAACTGCTGCAGGGCTTGCGGGCGGGCGATCCGATGAAGGCCAAGCACCTGGAAAAGGCGCTGATGCAGTTTGCCGAGGAAGGTGCAGCCAAGGTCTTCAAGCCCTCGATCGGCTCAGGTTTCATCGTCGGCGTGGTCGGCCAGCTGCAATTCGAGGTTCTGGCCTCAAGGATCGAGATGGAATACGGCTTGCCGGTGCGGTTCGAGGCGAGCCAGTTCACCTCGGCCCGCTGGGTCAGCGGGGACAAGGCGGCGGTGGACAAGTTCATCAACGCCAACAAACAGCACATCGCCCATGACCACGACGGCGACATCGTCTTCCTGACCCGCCTGCAATGGGACATCGACCGCGTCGTGCGCGACTATCCGGACTTGAAACTGACCGCGACCAAGGAAATGATGGCGTAACGCGCATTTTCCTTAAGGCTTTAGACACTCGCCATGGATTTCACCGACGAAAACTACCCTGGCGGGTTCTACCGGCTGATGCGCAGGCTCGAGCGCAAGGAGACGCCTTTCCTCGAGCCGCGCGCCGCCCTGCCTGCGGCGGATACCGACTTGGCCGCACTGTGGGAACGCAAGGTCCCGGCAGAGCCGGCGCCGGAACCCGCGGATGCCAGACCAGGGCATGTGCTGGGCAAGCTGGCCTCGATCCGCGAGGAATTCGCAGGCCAGCCCGAAATCTTCCCCGTGCACGGCATCTGCATCGCCATCCTGCGCCGCCGCGACCCGCCGCCCGAGGCACAGCAGCTATTCCTGAGAATCTGGGGGGAACACGGCACCCGCATGGCCGAAGAACTGCCGGTGCGCTGGCTGATCTCGGCCGCGACCACTTTTGCCGATCACGGCGCTTCGGCCGACCAGCGGCTGGGCGGTCAGGGGCTTTCGATGCTGTTTGACCTGATCAAGCTGCATGACAGCGAGCGCCGGCTGAGCGGGCGCGGCAATAAGGACGCCTTCTCCCGCAAGACCGGCGCGGAGCTGGACCGGCTGGGGCTGGGTCTCACCCCCTACATGCTGACGGGCGGGGATCTCGACATGCATATGCTGGCGCGGCTGTGGCGCCATGCGGAAAGTGACCCGGTCTTTGCACCGCTGGGGATGCACATGCTGCGCATGGTGATGCGCGACCCGCGCAGCATCTTCGGCCGCATCCAGCACTACAAGAAGCGCAGCCGCAAGGTCTGACCGCGCGGCCGGAGCCGAATCGGCACCGGTGCCGGCGTTCCCGGGCATCCCCCAGTGCGTTTTCCTGACGGAGGCGCGGGCGCTCGCGGGTTGCGCGGCACACATGGGCACACCGTGCCGCAAGCCAGCCATGCATGGCCGCAGAGGCCCACAGCGCCCACAGCGCCGCCCACAGGGCGCAGGCAGTCCAGGTTTGCCGGTTGCACCGCCGCCGCAGGGAAAATACTGCCAAATCCGCCTTTAATTGACGATGCTGCCGGATTTTGTTATGCCCCCGCAAGAACCGGAAACTGCCAGCCCGCATGACCCTGCGGGGCCGGGACGAACCAGACACGCGCGGGCCAGGTCAGTGTCCGCAATGACGGACACATATGACAAAATTCACCGATCTGAATCTGAACCCGAAAGTCCTCAAAGCTATTGAGGAAGCCGGATACGAAACCCCCACGCCGATTCAGGCGGGCGCGATTCCGCCCGCTCTGGAAGGACGCGACGTTCTTGGCATTGCCCAGACAGGCACCGGCAAGACCGCGTCCTTCACGCTCCCGATGATCACGCTTCTGGCCCGCGGCCGCGCCCGCGCCCGGATGCCGCGCAGCCTGGTGCTCTGCCCGACCCGGGAACTCGCCGCGCAAGTGGCAGAGAACTTCGACACCTACGCCAAGCACGTGAAGCTCACCAAGGCGCTGCTCATTGGCGGTGTCTCGTTCAAGGAGCAGGACGCGCTGATCGACAAGGGCGTCGATGTGCTGATTGCCACCCCCGGCCGCCTGCTTGACCATTTCGAGCGCGGCAAGCTGCTGCTGACCGGCGTGCAGGTGATGGTGGTGGACGAAGCCGACCGCATGCTGGACATGGGCTTCATCCCCGATATCGAGCGGATCTTCTCGCTCACCCCCTTTACCCGGCAGACGCTGTTCTTCTCGGCCACCATGGCGCCCGAGATCGAGCGCATCACCAACACCTTCCTCTCGGGTCCCGAGCGCGTCGAAGTGGCCCGCCAGGCCACCGCGTCCGAGACCATCGCGCAGGGTGTTGTGCTGTTCAAGGGCTCCCGCCGCGACCGCGAGGCCAGCGAAAAGCGCCGTGTGCTGCGCGCGCTGATCGACGCCGAGGACGACAAGCTGACCAACGCGATCATCTTCTGCAACCGCAAGACGGATGTGGATATCGTCGCGAAATCACTGAAGAAATACGGCTATGACGCGGCGCCGATCCACGGCGACCTGGACCAGAGCCAGCGGACAAAGACGCTCGACGGCTTCCGCGACGGCTCGTTGCGCATCCTCGTGGCGTCCGATGTGGCCGCACGCGGGCTCGACGTGCCGAGCGTGAGCCATGTGATCAACTTCGACGTGCCCGGCCACCCCGAGGATTACGTGCACCGCATCGGCCGCACTGGCCGTGCCGGGCGCGAGGGCAAGGCGATTACGATCTGCGTGCCCAAGGACGAAAAGGCGCTGGATGCGGTGGAGAAGCTGGTCCAGAAGGAAATCCCTCGCCTGGAAAACCCCGTGGAAGCCGCGCCCAAGCCGGAAAAGGACCAGACGCGCGAGAAGCCGGCCCGCCGTGAGCGCCGTCCGGCCAAAAAGGACGAACAGCTCGCCGAGCAGGCAGAGCCCAGGACTGTGAGCCGCGCAGCCGAGGCCGCACCCGAGCCGGACGCCGCGCCCAAACCGGAACGCAAGGCAGACAGGCCCGCGCCGAAATCCAGCCGCCGCGGCGGCAAGGGTGGCCGGGACGACAGGACCGTGGTCGGCATGGGCGATCACCTGCCCAGCTTCATCGCCCTCAGCTTCGCCGAACGCCGCGCCAGCTGAGCTGGCATATCAGATAAGGCCAAGGGCCGCTCCCGCAGGGGGCGGCCCTTTTCTTTTGCCCGGACCTGCGCGCCCGCGCCCTGCGCCCTTGTACCCTCCCGCTTATGCAATGCCCGCATGTCCCGGGATCTGAGCTTTGCAGTTGCAGCATGGCGGCCTTTCGAACTTGGCCGGCGTAAACCCCGGCAGAGAGGCGTAAATACCGTGGCAGATGAGAAACGCGCCATTGAAATGGCGCAACACATTGGGCATCACCATGAGCACCACCGAAACCGGCACCCTGTCCCCTGTCAACCTCCGCGAGATCGAAGCCCGCGCCCATCAGCTGCGTGCGGAAGCCTTCAACAGCATGCTGCGCGCTCTGTTCCGCGCCGTGTTCAATGCCCCGCGCAAGATGGTCTCCTGCCCCGCCTGCGCCCGCCCGCTGCGCGGCTGAGCCCTCCGCCGGACTCCGGCGAGCAGCATGGACTGCAAAACGCCGCGTGCCCTCAGGGGCCGCGGCGTTTCCTTTTGACACCCTATGTCACTGCTCCCGTTTCAGGAACTCAACGGGATTGAACACGTCCTCATAAGTCCCTGCATCCGCATACCAGCCCTCAAAGAAATTCTCTGGCCTAGCCATTTCTAGCGCTCTATCTGTCATGGCGATGATGGCCACCGTACCATCGAGACTCCAAGACATCATCACTCCGGGATCTGAAAGATGCAGCCCCCCAAACGGCCAAACTCGTGATGCCTTGCGGTAGCCAGTAGCAGGGCTCAGCTCTTCTAAACACCGAGAGCGGCACCATGTCACTGTGGTGCCTGAACTCATCCCGGGCCGTCACCTGCCGACAGCCGAGACAGGAGAGGAACTCCTGCACAGCGGGCTCCAGAATGGCCGGCAGCCCGTCGTCCTCTGGCAGATACAGCCGGCTTTCCTGGCAATAGGCGGCCAGCCGCTTCTGCAGGTCGACGCCGGCACGGTCCTGATAGCCGATGCAGGCCAGCAGCCAGATTGCCAGGTAAACCTCACTCCGCGGCAGCTCAGGCGCGACAGCCTGATGAACCTCCGCCCAGGAGACCGCTTCTCCGTGCCGTTTGACAGTGTCTTCAAAATCTTCAGGCCGGACGTCATTGAACAATGGCCGCTGGCTGTAAGACAGGAGGTTCTCGTCCCCCCCCTCCTCCAAGGTATGTGCAGAACCGGTAACCGCCCGGACCCGGAAAAAGGGATACAGCGCGACAAACACCTGGTCATAGATCCCTTCCCACCACGTCAACATAGACACTTTGCGGCTGGGATGCTGGATTGCTCTATTGCCCGTCATGAAATCTGCACTTCGGAAACACTTCTCGAGGAAGTTTAATTGGCCCGCTGCCAGATGCAACGGCGCCGCGGGCCCGTCAGGGTCCGCGGCGCCTGGCCCAACCGGGCCTGTTGCATCTTCGATGCGGCTTGGGCCGGGCGGGAGCGCCGCCCTGGCCTGGAGGTTCAGCGCATGCGGCTGACGACCACCGTCACTTCCGGCTTCTTGCCGATCTCGGACTGCGCGCTCTGGCGGGCGATGCGGCGCAGTTCCTGCTCCAGCTTGTCGTCGTCGCGCAGGGTCTTGGCGCCCGCCCGCATCAGGAACTGGTTCAGGTCCTCTTCCATCACCTCGACCAGCGCCGCGCCCGAGCTGCCGGTTTCCGGCAAGCCCTTGATGTCGCACCAGGGCTCGCCCAGCGGCTCGTCATCCTCGTCGAGAATCGCGGTCACCACCACATGGCCGTTGAGCGCCATCCGCATCCGGTCGCGCACCACCCCATCCAGCGCGCCGATCTTGACGCTGCCATCGAGATAGGTGCGGCCGGTATCGATGTAATCCGCCACCTTGGGCGCATCGCCGGTGATGTCCATCATCATGCCGTTAACCGCCACGGCCGAGGCGATGCCCTTCTGCTCACCCAGCCGCGCGTGCTGGCGCAGGTGGCGGTGCTCGCCGTGCATCGGGATCAGCATCTTCGGCTTCAGGAGCGCGTGCACCTGCTCCAGGTCCGGCCGGTTGGCGTGGCCCGAAACGTGATAGAGGCCGGAGCTGTCGTCGACCACATCGACGCCTCGTTCCGAGAACTGGTTGATGATCCGGATCACGCCCTTCTCGTTTCCCGGAATGGTCTTGGAGGAGAAAAGGAACAGATCGCCTTCCTTCAGCTCCAGCCCGCGGTACTTGCCGCGCGCCAGCTGGGCGGAGGCGGCGCGGCGCTCGCCCTGGCTGCCGGTGGTGATCAGCATCAGGTTTCCGCGCGGCACATCGCCCGCGTCTTCGGGGCTGAGCACCTTGGGGAAATCCACCAGCACGCCGGTTTCCACCGCGGCTTCGATCATCCGCCGCATCGCGCGGCCCAGCAGCACAACCGAGCGGCCCGCCCGCTCCCCCGCCTGCGCCAGCGTCTTCACCCGTGCCACGTTGGAGGCAAAGGTGGTCGCGGCCACCATACCCCTGGCCTCGGAAATCAGCCGGGTGATCTCCCCCGGCAGTTCCGATTCCGAACGGCCCGGGTGGGTGGAGAACACATTGGTGGAATCGCAGACCAGCGCCTGGATGCCCTTCTCTGCGATCCCGCCCCACATCTGCGGATCGAAAGCTTCGCCGACCAGCGGTTCCGGGTCCAGCTTGAAGTCGCCGGTATGCACCACCCGGCCTGCGGGGCTGTCGATCACCAGACCGCCGCTTTCGGGGATCGAGTGGCTCATCGGGGCAACCCCGATCGAGAACGGCCCGAGCTTGGTGACTTCGGGCCAGGCGGAGACGGTGGTGATCGCAGCCGGGTCGTGGCCTGCTTCCTCCATCTTGCGCCGGGCCAGGTTTGCGGTGAAGGCACGCGCAAAGATCGGCACGTTCAGGTCGCGGTACATATGCGCGATGGCGCCGATGTGGTCCTCGTGGCCGTGGGTGATGAAGATGCCCTCCAGCCGGTCCACGCGCTCCTTCAGCCAGGTCATGTCGGGCATGATGAGGTCGACACCCGGGGTGCCGTCCATGTCGGGGAAGGTCACGCCCAGGTCCACCAGCACCAGGCGTTCCTGATCCGGTTTGCCATAGCCGTAGACATAGGCATTCATGCCAATTTCACCCGCCCCGCCGAGGGGCAGATAGATCAATCTTTCACTGCTCATGCGTCAGTACCATTATCCTTGTTGTATTTATGGATGATCTGAAGCCCATGCATGGTGAGATCATCCTCATATGCGTCAAACAGATCGGCCGTTTGCTGGAACAAAGGCGCCAGCCCGCCTGTAGAGATAACTTTCATCGCAACTCCGCGTTCCGCCTTGATGCGGCTGCAGATCTCGCGGACGAGCCCGACATAGCCCCAGAACACGCCGGACTGGATGCAGGCCACCGTATTGGTGCCGATCACGTTCTGCGGTTTGGTGATGTCGACATGCGGAAGCGCCGCGGCGGCCTGGTGCAGCGCCTCGAGGCTGAGGTTCACACCGGGCGCAATCACGCCGCCGGTATAGGCGCCGTCCTCGGCCACCACGTCGAAGGTCGTGGCGGTGCCGAAGTCGACGATGATGAGATTGCCGCCATGCTGGTCGAAGCCCGCTACCGTGTTGACCAGCCGGTCGGGGCCGACCTGGGTGCCTTCGTCCACCCGCACCGCGACGGGCAGCAGGCAGTCGGGCTTGCCGACGACGAAAGGCCGGGTGTGGAAGTAGCGGTCGGCCAGGACGCGCAGGTTGAACACCACCCGCGGCACGGTGGAGGAGATGATCATGTCGGTGATGTCCGCCTCGATCCCCTGCAGCCGCATCAGCGTGCTGAGCCAGACGTAATACTGGTCAGCCGTGCGCCGCCAGTCGGTGGCGGTGCGCCACATGGCGATGAACTCTTCCCCGTCGTAGATCGAGAAGACGGTATTGGTGTTGCCGCAGTCGACTGCCAGAAGCATTGCTGCCCCTTCCTAGAAATAGATGTCCGCCGCCGGGATGCTGACGCGGCCCTTGGCGGTGTTTAGGACAAGGTTGCCGCCGGCGTCCACCGTCTCGAAGGTGCCCTCGGTTTCCGAGGTTGCGGTGCGCGCCGTGATCACCTCGCCCAGTTTGGCCGCGCGCGCAAGCCATTCGGTGCGGATCGGCTCGAAACCGTAGGCGGCGAACTGCGCCTCGTAGCGGGCGAAAGCCCCGGCCAGGGCTTCGAGGAAGGTTTCGGGGCTGACCTGGACGCCGGTCTCGGACAGCAGGGAGACGGGCCAGACAGCGCCGGGCTCCAGCCACTCCTGCATCGGAGTTTCCACCAGGTTCACGCCAATGCCGACGAAGAGGTGGTTCACGCCCTTGCCGCGGCCTGCACTCTCCAGCAGGATGCCCGCCAGCTTGCCGCCTTTCAGCAGCACGTCGTTGGGCCATTTCAGCGACAGGCCCTCGCTGCGGCCGGTGACCGCAACGCAGGCGTCGTAGACCGCAAGTGCTGCCACGAAGCTGCGCAGTGCCGCCTGATCGGGCGCGCCTTCGGGGCGCATCACCAGAGTGGCGGCGAAGTTGCCCTTTGGATCCTTCCACTCGCGCCCGCGCCGGCCTCTTCCTTGCGTCTGGCGCAGCGCCAGGATCCACTCCGGGCCTGCAAGCTCACCGGCGATGCGGGCGGCCTCGTTGAGGGTGCTGTCCACCTCGGTCAGCACCCGTTTTCCATATCCAGCTGGCCAGCTCATTTGCGCTCCTTAGAAAGTGCGAAAAGGCCCGGTCGCGTGACCGGGCCCTGTCAGCCTGCCTGAAAAGCAGATCACTTTACAAGCGTCGCGGCGGCGGCGGTGGCGGCCTCGGCCACGCCGAACTGATAGACCACGCCGATCAGCATCATCGCCGCCGAGACCGTCAGCGCCAAGCTCAGCACCGGGGTTGCGCGGGCATCGATCTCCTCCTCGGCGGTGCCGAAGTACATGTAGAAAACGATCCGCAGGTAATAGTAGGCGCCGATCACCGAGGCCACGGCCGAGGCCACCACCAGCCCGGTAAGCCCGGCGTCCACGCCCGCTTTCCACACGCCGAACTTGGCAAAGAAGCCCAGCATCGGCGGCACGCCCGCGAGCGAGAACATCAGCACCAGCACCGCCAGCGCCTTGCCCGGGTGGCGGGCGGCGAACTGGTTCAGCGCCAGGATGTCGGTGACCGGCTTGCCGTCCTTCTCCATCATCAGGATGAAAGAGAAGGTTCCGATGTTCATGGTGACATAGATCGCGAGGTACACCAGCATGGCGGAGATGCCCGCTTCGGTGCCCGCGGCCAGGCCAATCATCGCATACCCCATGTGGGCGATCGAGGAGAACGCCATCAGCCGCTTGATGTCCCGCTGGCCAATGGCGGCAAAGGCGCCGAGGTACATCGACAGCACCGAAAGCACCACCACAATCTGCTGCCAGTCTGCCACCGCACCACCGAAGGCGTCATGCAGTACGCGGGCAAACAGCCCCATCGCCGCGACCTTGGGGGCGGTCGCAAAAAAGGCGGTCACCGGCGTGGGCGAACCTTCGTAGACGTCCGGGGTCCACATGTGGAAGGGCACGGCGGAGACCTTGAAGGCCATCCCGGAGATCATGAAGACGAGGCCGAACAGCATGCCCAGGGACATCTCTCCCTGCCCGGCCACCTGGATGATGCCCGCAAACTGGGTGGTGCCGGCAAAGCCGTAGACCAGCGACGCTCCGTACAGCAGCAGGCCCGAGGACAGCGCGCCCAGCACGAAATACTTAAGCCCCGCCTCTGTCGACTTCACGCTGTCGCGGCGCAGCGCCGCCACCACGTAAAGCGCCAGCGACTGCAGCTCCAGCCCCATGTAGAGCGACATCAGATCGCCCGCGGAGACCATCATCATCATCCCCACGGCGCTGAGCGCCACCAGGATCGGGTATTCGAACCGCAAGAGCCCGCGGCGCGCCATGTAATCGCGGCCGACCAGCAGCACGGCAGAGGCGCCCAGAAGCAGCGCCACCTTGGCAAAGCGGGCAAAGCCGTCGTTGATGAACATGCCGTCAAAGGCGATCCGGGTGGCCGAGCCGCTGGTCGCGATCCACAGCGCCAGCACCGCCATCAGCGCTGCGGTGGACCAGACCAGCGCATCGGCCAGCTTGTCCTTGGTGGTGTAGACCGCCCCCATCAGCGCCGCCATGGCATAGAGCGCCAGAACGATCTCTGGCAGGATTACAGCAAGATCTGCTTCGATCATCTGCCTTGTGCTCCCTTAGTGCGAAGCAATCCGGGTCGCCGCGGGCGCAGTGTCCGCAGCAGCCAGAGATTGGTTGAAATTAGCCAGCAGCGCCTCGGTCGAGGGGCCGATAATGTCGGTGACCAGGGCCGGGTAGACGCCCAGGATCAGGGTCATCGCCACAAGCGGCGCAAAGATGAAGCGCTCGCGCGGGGTCATGTCCTGGATGGTCTTGAGGCTGCCCTTGATCAGGTCGCCAAACACCACACGGCGGTAGAGCCACAGCGCATAGCCGGCCGAGAAGATCACCCCGGTGGCGGCCACCGCGGTCACCCAGGTGTTCTTCTGGAAGGCGCCCATCAGGGTCAGGAATTCGCCGACAAAGCCAGAGGTGCCCGGCAGCCCGACGTTGCCCATGGTGAAGAACATGAAGACCAGCGCATAGGCAGGCATGCGGATCACCAGACCGCCATAGGCGTCGATCTCGCGGGTGTGCATGCGGTCATAGATCACGCCCACGCAAAGGAAGAGCGCGGCGGAGATGAAGCCGTGGCTCAGCATCTGGAAGATCGCGCCGTCAACGCCCTGCTGGTTGGCGGCAAAGATGCCCATGGTGACAAAGCCCATATGCGCGACCGAGGAATAGGCGATCAGCTTCTTCATGTCCTCCTGCACCAGCGCCACAAGCGAGGTGTAGACCACGGCAATTGCCGACATCCACAGGACGACATCGGTCATCACATCCGAACCCACCGGGAACATCGGCAGGCTGAAGCGCAGGAACCCGTAGCCGCCCATCTTCAACAGGATCGCCGCCAGCACCACGGAACCCGCAGTTGGCGCTTGCACGTGCGCATCGGGCAGCCAGGTGTGCACCGGCCACATCGGCATCTTCACCGCGAAGGAGGCAAAGAACGCCAGGAACATCAGCGTCTGCGCCCCGCCCACGATATGCAGCCCGAGGAAGTCGAACGACGCGGCCGAGAAGCTGTGGGTCAGCAGCGCCTCGATATCGGTGGTGCCGGCATCGACATACATGAACACCATGGCGACCAGCATCAGCACCGAGCCGAAGAAGGTGTAGAGGAAGAACTTGAAGGACGCATAGATCCGGTCCCTGCCGCCCCAGATGCCGATGATCAGGAACATCGGGATCAGCCCGGCCTCGAAGAACAGGTAGAACAGCACCAGGTCCAGCGCCATGAAGACGCCCAGCATCAGCGTCTCCAACAGCAGGAAGGCCACCATGTACTCCTTGACGCGGGAGGTGACGTTCCAGCTCGCCAGGATGGTCAGCGGCATGATGAAGGTGGTGAGCAGCACAAACAGCACCGAGATACCGTCGACACCCATCTTGTACTTCAGGCCGAACACCCACGCGCGCTCTTCCACGAACTGGAAGCCGGTATTGGCAGGGTCGAAGCCGGAATAGATCGCCAGGCTCACCAGGAAGGTGATCGTGGTGGCCAGCAGCGCCATCATCTTGGCATTGCGCTGTGCCGCCGCGTCATCGCCGCGCAGGAACAGGGCCAGGATGCCTGCCGCCAGCGCCGGGATGAAGGTGACGATTGAAAGGAGATTGTCCATCAGTGCGCTCCTCCGCCGATCGACATCCAGGTGACCAGGGCAGCAATGCCGAGCACCATCCAGAAGGCATAAGTAAAGATGTAACCGGACTGCGCCCGGCCCGCGAGGCGGGTGAAGAAGGGCACAATGCCCATGGCGACGCCGTTCAGGAATCCGTCGATGGTGCCGCCGTCGCCCTTCTTCCAGAAGAAGCGCCCGATGGCCACCGCCGGTTTCACGAAGATCGCGTCGTAGAGCTCGTCAAAATACCACTTGTTGAGCAGGAACAGGTAGAGGGGGCGCTGCTGCTCGGCCAAGCGCTTGGGCAGCGACGGGTTCCAGATGTAGAACCACAGCGCCAGCAGGAGACCGCCCAGCATCGCCGCGAAGGGGGAAACCTTCACCCATACCGGCGCCGCGTGCGCGTCTTCCAGCACGTGGTTGTCCGGCGCGATGTAAAGCGCGCCTTCGCCCGGCTCGCCTGCAAAGACGTAGTGATGCCCGCCACTGCCAGCCTCGGCGTCCTGGGCCGCCTCTTCGCCATGGCCCGCGTCCCCGCCATGGGCTCCGGCCGCGGCTTCTGCCACCGGGATGCCGTAGAACTTGCCGACCTGATCGGCGTGGCCGAAGAAGCTGCCGTACCAGATCATGCCCGCGGTGATCGAACCCACCGCCAGCACGCCCAGCGGCACCAGCATGGTCCAGGGGCTTTCATGCGCGTGGGCGTGCGTGTGCTTGTCGCCGCGCGCCTCGCCGTAGAAGGTCATGAACATCAGGCGCCACGAGTAGAAGGAGGTCATGAAGGCCGCGAGCACCAGCGCCCAGAAGCCGAACATCGACCCGCCCGCATAGGCGCTTTCGATGATCGCATCCTTGGAGACGAAACCGGCAAACCCGATCCAGCCGCTCAAGGGGATACCGACGCCGGTAATGGCCAGGGTGCCGATCATCATCGCCCAGAAGGTATAGGGGATCTTCTTGCGCAGGTTGCCGTAGTGGCGCATGTCCTGTTCGTGGTGCATCGCGTGGATCACCGACCCCGCGCCCAGGAAGAGCATCGCCTTGAAGAAAGCGTGAGTGAACAGGTGGAACATGGCGGCCGAATACATGCCGACGCCCGCAGCCACGAACATGTAACCCAGCTGCGAACAGGTCGAATAGGCAATCACCCGCTTGATATCGTTTTGAACCAGCCCCACCGTGGCGGCAAAGAAGGCCGTCGCCGCGCCGATCACGGTAATGAAGGCGGCGGCATCGGGCGCGAACTCGATCAGCGGGGACATCCGGCAGACCAGGAACACGCCTGCGGTCACCATGGTGGCGGCGTGGATCAGCGCCGACACCGGGGTCGGGCCCTCCATCGCGTCCGGCAGCCAGGTGTGCAGCAAAAGTTGCGCCGATTTGCCCATCGCGCCGACAAACAGCAGGAAGGCCAGGAGGTTCGCGGCATTCCATTCAGCCCACAGGAAGGAGACCTGAGTCTCCGCAAGCTGCGGCACGGCAGCAAAGATGTCGGAGAGGTTGATGCTGTCGGTCAGGAAGAACAGCCCGAAGATCCCCAGCGCAAAGCCGAAGTCGCCGACCCGGTTCACGATGAAGGCCTTTATCGCCGCCGCATTGGCGGAGGGCTTGCGGTAGTAGAACCCGATCAGCAGGTAGGAGGCGACGCCCACGCCTTCCCAGCCGAAGAACATCTGCACCAGGTTGTCCGAGGTCACCAGCATCAGCATCGCGAAGGTGAAGAAGGACAGGTAGGCAAAGAAGCGGGGCTTGTAACTCTCGCCCTCTTTCCACTGCGGGTCATGGTCCATGTAGCCGAAGGAATAGAGGTGCACGAGCGAGGAAACGGTGGTGATCACGATCAGCATGATCGCGGTCAGCCGGTCCAGCCGGATCGCCCAGTCGGTCGCAAGCGAGCCGCTTTCGATCCAGCGCAGGATCTGAATGGTCTCGGTGGTGCCGTCAAAGCTGAGGAAGGTGATCCAGCTGAGCAGCGCCGAAAGAAACAAGAGCGCCGTCGCGGTGACGATTGCAGCCTGCTCGCCGATGAATTTCCAGCCGAAGCCGCAGATCACGGCCCCCGCCAGCGGGGCAAAGAGAAGGATGGTTTCCATGTCGGCTTAGCCCTTCATCACGTTGACGTCTTCCACGGCGATGGTGCCGCGGTTGCGGAAGAAGCAGACCAGGATCGCAAGGCCGATGGCGGCCTCGGCGGCGGCCACGGTCAGCACGAAGAGGGTGAAAACCTGCCCCACCAGATCGCCCAGGAAGGAAGAGAAGGCGACCAGGTTGATGTTCACCGCCAAGAGCATCAGCTCGATGCTCATCAGGAGGATGATCACGTTCTTGCGGTTCAGGAAAAGCCCGAAGATGCCGATGACGAACAGCGTCGCCGCGACGGTAAGATAATGTTCAAGTCCGATCATGCGTTCATCCTGTGCATCCAGCGGGCGCCGAATTCCTGCAAGGAATTCGGGCCGAATTTTTTGCAAAAATTCGCAGCCCTCATAGGCCCTGCCCCGGTTTCACGTCCCTAAGCTCCATCGCGGCGGCCGGGTCGCGCATCATTTGCGCGATCACGTCCTGGCGCTTGATGTCCTGGCGGTGGCGCAGGGTCAGCACGATGGCGCCGATCATCGCCACCAGCAGGATCAGCCCTGCCAGCTGGAACAGAAGGAAGTATTGGTCATAAAGAATGAGGCCAAGCGCCTCGGTGTTGTGGCGGTCCAGCGGCACCGGCTGGGCCAGCAGGTCCGGCGCCCCGGGCGCGCTTTCCCAAACCCCGAAGGCCATTACGAACTGCATCAGGATCACGAGGCCAATCAGCAGCGCCAGCGGCATGTAGCGCGCCATCTCCGCCTTCAGTTCGGCAAAATCCACATCCAGCATCATCACCACGAAGAGGAACAGCACCGCAACCGCCCCCACATAAACGATGATCAGCAGCATCGCGACAAATTCCGCCCCCAGCAGCACGAACAGACCGGCCGAGGACAGGAAGGCCAGGATCAGCCACAGCACCGAATGCACCGGCTGGCGGCTGATCACCGTGAACAGCCCGCCGGTGATGGCGCTGACGGCGAAGAGGTAGAAGGCAAATACGCTCATGTCTCATCGTCCTTGTTGCCGTCGAGGACCTCCTGCGCCAGTTCCAGCGCGCGGGTCATGGCCGGAATGCCGGCAAAGACCGACATCTGTCCGATCGTCTCGACGATCTCTTGTTTCCTGGCGCCCGCCGCGAGGGCGTGGCGCACGGTCTGGCGCACCGCGGTCTCGGCCTGGGCGCCGTGCACGGTGAGCCCGGCCAGCGTCAGCAAGAGCCGGGTCTTGGCATCCAGCCCGTCCTTGTTGACGGTGTTGCCGAACATCATCTCCATGACCTCTTTCGGCATGGTGGGCCACAGCGCCTCGAACCCCTTGAAGGCCTCCGCGGGGGAGAAGCTCTCCAGGTTCGGGTTCATCGCCTTGGCCATCTGCTGGGCCTGGGCCATCATGGCCTCAAAAGGGTTGGGGGGCGTCTTGGTCACGTCATGTCCTCCGGCCAAGGCTCTTTCTAAAAGTCTTGGCAAAAGTTTTGCGGGTCGCGCTCATCGGTACGGCGCGTCGATTTCGAGGTTGCGGGCGATCTCGGCTTCCCAGCGCTCGCCGTTCTCCAGGAGTTTCTCCTTGTTGTAGAACAGCTCCTCGCGGGTCTCGGTCGCGAATTCGAAGTTCGGGCCCTCGACGATGGCATCCACCGGGCAGGCTTCCTGGCAGAAGCCGCAGTAGATGCATTTGGTCATGTCGATGTCATAACGCGTGGTGCGGCGGCTGCCGTCTTCGCGGGGTTCCGCGTCGATGGTGATCGCCTGCGCCGGGCAGATCGCCTCGCACAGCTTGCAGGCAATGCAGCGCTCCTCGCCGTTGGGATAACGGCGCAGCGCGTGCTCGCCGCGGAAGCGCGGGCTGAGCGGGCCCTTCTCGTGCGGGTAGTTCAGGGTCGCCTTGGGGGCGAAGAAATACTTCAGCCCCAGTTTGAAGCCGACCCAGAAATCCTGCAGCAGGAAGTATTTGGCGGCGCGGGTGTAGTCGATGTTCGCCATAGATCAGCCTCCCACGGTCCAGCGGGCGAAGATGCCCCAGAACCAGTCAAATTTTGCGGCAAAGGACACGAAGACCACCCAGACCAGCGAGAACGGCAGGAACACTTTCCAGCCCAGCCGCATCAGCTGGTCGTAGCGGTAGCGCGGGGTGATCGCCTTCACCATCGCGAAGAGGAAGAAGAAGAACGCCATCTTCAGCACCATCCAGAACACGCCATCCGGCAGCCCCGGGATCGGCGACAGCCAGCCGCCGAAGAACAGCAGCGAAGTGAGCGCGCACATCAGGAAGATGGCGATGTATTCACCGGCCATGAACAGCAGGAACGGGGTCGCGGAGTATTCCACCTGGTAGCCCGCAACCAGTTCGGATTCCGCTTCCGGCAGGTCGAAAGGCGGGCGGTTGGTTTCCGCCAGCGCCGAGATGAAGAACAGGAACACCATCGGAAAATGCGGGATCCAGTACCAGTTCAACAGCCCCAAATCGCCGTCCTGCGCGCGCACGATGTCGCCGAAGTTCATGCTGCCGGTGGAGATGATGATGCCGATGATGATGAGCCCCAGCGAAACCTCGTAGGAGATCATCTGCGCCGCAGAACGAAGCGAGCCGAGGAACGGGTATTTCGAGTTCGACGCCCAGCCGCCCATGATGACGCCGTAGACCTCCAGCGAGGAGACCGCGAAGACATAGAGGATGGCGACGTTGATGTCCGAGAGCACCCAGCCGTCGTTGAAGGGGATCACCGCCCAGGCGATCATCGCCAGCACGAAGCTGGTCAGCGGCGCGAGGATGAACACGGTACGGTCGGCGCCGGCGGGGATCACCACCTCCTTCACCACGTATTTCAGCGCATCCGCCACCGATTGCAGCAGGCCGAAGACGCCCACCACATTGGGGCCGCGGCGCATCTGGACCGCGGCCCAAACCTTGCGGTCGCCATAGACGAGGAACAGGAGCGAGATCATCACAAACGCGACAACGGCCAGCACCTGCGCCAGGATCAGAACAGCGATGCCGCCCGGAGTTGTAAAGAATTCAGCCATGGGTCCTCACACCGTAGGTATTCCGTTGGCCTCGCAATCCGCGACCACGACTTCGGCGTCGATGGTGCGCAGGCCGCGCGGCAGGGAGGGCGAAATCAGATAGACCGCATCGCCGATGCGGCTGCCCCCCGACTGTTTCACTGTCGTGCGCACGTGGCGCGCAAAGCCGTAGCCCCGGATCAGCGCATATTGCGCGGCGGCGCATTGGGCGTAATCGTCCAGATCGCCCGGCA
Organism: Cribrihabitans pelagius; assembly: GCF_048820915.1. Classification (NCBI taxonomy): domain Bacteria; kingdom Pseudomonadati; phylum Pseudomonadota; class Alphaproteobacteria; order Rhodobacterales; family Paracoccaceae; genus Cribrihabitans; species Cribrihabitans pelagius. The sequence goes on from NZ_JBMERR010000027.1 coordinate 18,239, forward strand.
CCCGCGGCCCGCGCATGGAGACGCGGAACTGCACCAGATCGCCCTCCAGCAGGCTGGTCTCCACCCCCTCGTAGACGGGGGCGGGCCGCTCGCCGCCAGTGCCGGGCGCCATCGCGCAGGCCGCCAGCAACAGGGGCGTTATGAGGGCGAAGCGCTTCATTCGGCAGCCAGTTTCCCGTTTGCGCGCGCCCCTGCGCCTGCCGACAGCTCGGCCATCAGCTGGGAGGCGCGGGCAATCGGGTTGGTCAGGTAGAAGTCGCGGATCGCTGGCAGGAAGGCAGCATCCCCCAGCGGGCCGGGCTCCAGCGGCGCGCCTTCTTTGGCGGTGATCTCGTCAATGCGGGCGAGATAGGGCGCCTCGGCCACCAGCGCGGTGCGCAGCTGCGTGAGCGAGTCGTAGGCCAGCTTGGCGCCCGCCTCGGCGCTGAGTGCGCGCAGGATGGCCCAGTTTTCCTTGGCCTCGCCCGGTGCGAATGCGGCGCGCAACGCCAGCTGCGGGCGGCCCTCGGTGTTCACAAAAAGGCCGTTTTCCTCGGTGTAGGCGGCGCCGGGCAGGATCACATCGGCGCGGTGCGCGCCGCGGTCGCCGTGGCTGCCCTGGTAGATCACGAAAGCGCCGGGGGTGATCTCCACCTCGTCAGCGCCGAGGTTGTAGATCACTTCCGCCCCATCGAGCGCCGCGTCCATGCCGCCTTCGGTGACGGCGCCGATGTCCATCGCGCCGACGCGGGACGCGGCGGTGTGCAGCACCAGCAGTTTCGAGCCGGTATCCGCGGCCAGTTTCTGCGCGGCGGCCAGAACCGCCAGGCCGTCGGCTTCGCGCAGGGCGCCCTGCCCCACTATCACCAGCGACGGCGCGTCTTTCACCTCACCGTAGTCCCTGTCCAGCAGGCTTTGCAGGGCATCGCGGCCGCTGCCCACGTGAGCATAGTCGTAAGTGAGATCCGCGGCCGGACCCACCAGCCCCACATGGGCGCCGTTCAACCAGGCCTTGCGGATCCGGGCGTTCAGCACCGGCGCCTCTTCGCGCGGGTTGGTGCCGATCAGCTGGATGAATTTGGCGCTGTCGATGTCCTCGATCGTGGCGGTGCCAACGTAACCTGCACGGTTGCCGATCGGCAGGCGGGCATTGTCGGTGCGGCACTCGACCTTGCCGCCCAGCCCCTCGACCAGCTGCTTCAATGCAAAGGCGGCCTCGACCGGGACCAGATCGCCGATCAGCCCCGCAACCGTCCGGCCTTTCATTGCGCTGGCGGCAGCAGACAGCGCCTCGCCCCAGGTGGCGGGCTTCAGCTTGCCATTGACGCGCACATAAGGCCGGTCCAGCCGCTGGCGCCGCAGCCCGTCCCAGACGAAGCGGGTCTTGTCGCTGGTCCACTCCTCGTTCACGCCGTCGTGGTTGCGCGGCAGGATGCGCATCACTTCGCGGCCCTTGGTGTCGACCCGGATGTTCGACCCCAGCGCATCCATCACGTCGACGGTTTCGGTCTTGGTCAGCTCCCAGGGGCGCGCGGTGAAGGCATACGGCTTCGAGGTCAGCGCGCCCACCGGGCAGAGGTCAATGATATTGCCCTGCAGGTTCGATTGCAGGGTTTGGTTGAGGTAGGAGGTGATCTCCGCATCCTCGCCGCGCCCCGTCTGGCCCATCTGGGTGATGCCCGCGACCTCGGTGGTGAACCGCACGCAGCGGGTGCAGGAGATGCAGCGGGTCATCGCGGTATCGACGAGCGGCCCGAGATCCAGGTCATCGACCGCGCGCTTCGGCTCGCGGAAGCGGGAGAAGTCGACGCCGTAGGCCATCGCCTGGTCCTGCAGGTCGCATTCGCCGCCCTGGTCGCAGATCGGGCAGTCGAGCGGGTGGTTGATGAGCAGGAACTCCATCACCCCTTCGCGGGCCTTCTTGACCATCGGCGAGTTGGTGCGCACCTGCGGCGCCTGGCCTTCCGGGCCCGGCCGCAGGTCGCGCACCTGCATGGCGCAGGAAGCGGCGGGTTTCGGCGGGCCGCCCACGACCTCAACCAGGCACATGCGGCAATTGCCCGCGATGGACAGGCGCTCGTGATAGCAGAAGCGCGGGATCTCGACGCCGGCCTCCTCACAGGCCTGGATCAGGGTCATTGCCCCGTCCACCTCGATCTCGGTTCCGTCAATGTTGATCTTGCGGAGGTCAGACATGGTCTACTTCGCCCTCAGTAAAACGCCGATCGCGCTGTTTTTCTCAATCTCCGCGCGGCCATAGGCGCAGAAGGTTTCCGGCTCGCCGTATTCCACACCATTCTGCGCCAGGAGCTTTTCGCCCTTGGCGCGCATGCGGTCCTTCTCGGCATCGGCTTCGATGTAGGCGCGGATTTCCGCGTCGCTGTAGCCAAGCGCGTTGGCGCGCGCCTTGAGGCGGCGCAGCTCGCCAAGGCCCCGGAAATAGCGCGGCGCCAGGCTGCCGCAATGGTCCGCGACTTCCTTGGCAATGGCCACCGCGAACAGCGGATCCTCAATCTCCCGCACGTCGCGCAGCGACGGCTTGGCGGCAGGCGCCGCTGCCTTGGCATCGGAGGCAGCAGCAGGCAGCGCCAGCATGGCGGTCACGGCGGCGGCAATCAGGGTACGCATCATCGGAGACTCCTTGTTGAAGAAGCCTTCAGTGCGCGCAGCCCCGGCGCCGCTATGCAATAGCGGCCGCGCCAGGCGGCAGGGATATGCCGGTTGCCGGATCACGGATCGCAAGTGCCCCAGAAGACCGCATTGCTGCCGCTGAGCGCCAGGGGCGCGGTTTCGTCCCGCGGGTCGGCGCGCCAGTCGATGCGCGAGGAGCCGTAGTTCACCACGCAGTAGGTGGTGCCCGCATGATCCGCCGCCAGCCGCGCGCCGGTGAGCGAGCGGTTGGCGTTCCTGATCGTCACGCTGAAGGCCGCGCGCGAGGTCCGCTTGTCCACCGGCTTCGCCTTGGCGCGGAAGGCGACGCCATCGTAGGTGGTGCGCCCTTCGGTCACCGCACCGCAGGCGGTGAGCGCCGCGGCGGCGGCAAGGCACAGCGCGGGCAGCAGCCTGCGGGCGCCCGCGGGACGGAGGGAGGAGAACCGCGCCATCATCAGAACACCGCCAGAAGCGCGAGCAGCGCCAGAACGATCATGCAGGCCCAGCCCGCCACGTAGAAGACGGTGCGCAACCCGGTGTGCGGCTTGCCCGCGCCGGTCAGATGCACGGCGAGCATGGCGATCCGCGTGACCAGCACCAGCGACGCCAGCAGGTTCACCCAGAATGGTGCCGCGCCCGCCAGCATCGCCGCCACGGTGACGGTGAGAAAGGCAGGCAGCGTCTCGCAGCCGTTGAGGTAGGCGCGGTTCAGGCGGTAGGACCGGTCGGAATAATCCTCCGCCGGGGTGGCGCCGGGGGCGAGCCCGCGGTTCTGCTTGGCGAGCGCCGAGAACGGCGACAGCGCCAGCACGATCAGCGCAAAGGCAATCAGTGCGGCCAGAGCGTGGGAATATGCGGCAAGGGCCTCCATCCCGCTCACTCCGCCGCCATCGCGCCGATGCGGCCCGATTTCTGCGCCTTGATGCGGTCTTCGATTTCCCCGCGGAAGTTCTTGATCAGGCCCTGGATCGGCCAGGCCGCCGCGTCGCCAAGGGCGCAGATGGTGTGGCCTTCGACCTGCTTGGTCACGTCCCAGAGCATGTCGATCTCTTCCAGCTCGGCCTCGCCGCGGACAAGGCGGTCCATCACCCGCATCATCCAGCCGGTGCCTTCGCGGCAGGGTGTGCACTGGCCGCAGCTTTCATGCTTGTAGAACTTGGACAGGCGCCAGATCGCCTTGATGATGTCGGTCTGCTTGTCCATCACGATCACAGCCGCGGTGCCAAGGCCGGAGCCCAGCTCGCCGCGCAGGTAGTCGAAGTCCATGATCGCGTCGCGCATGTTCTCGCCGCGCACGCAGGGCACCGAGGAGCCGCCCGGGATCACCGCCAAGAGGTTGTCCCAGCCCCCGCGGATGCCGCCGCAGTGCTTCTCGATAAGCTCTTCAAACGAAATCGACATCGCCTCTTCGACGACGCAGGGGTTGTTGACGTGGCCGGAGACCGCAAACAGCTTCGTGCCCGCGTTGTTCTGGCGGCCGAAGCCTGCAAACCAATCGGCGCCGCGGCGCAGGATGGTGGGGACGACAGCGATGCTTTCCACGTTGTTCACCGTTGTCGGGCAGCCGTAAAGGCCCGCGCCCGCCGGGAACGGCGGCTTCATCCGAGGCATGCCCTTCTTGCCTTCAAGGCTTTCGATCAGGGCGGTTTCCTCGCCGCAGATATAGGCCCCTGCCCCGTGGTGCAGGAAGACGTCGAAATCCCAGCCAGAGCCGGCCGCGTTCTTGCCCAGGAGGCCCTGATCGTAAGCTTCGTCGATCGCCGCCTGCAGCGCCTCGCGCTCGCGGATGTATTCGCCGCGCAGGTAAATGTAGCAGGTATGCGCGTTCATCGCGAAGGAGGCGATCAGGCAGCCTTCGATCAGCGTGTGCGGATCGTGGCGCATGATTTCGCGGTCCTTGCAGGTGCCGGGCTCGGATTCATCCGCGTTCACCACCAGATAGGCCGGGCGGCCGTCGCTTTCCTTGGGCATGAAGGACCATTTCAGCCCCGTGGGGAAGCCCGCGCCGCCGCGGCCGCGCAGACCGGAATCCTTCATCGTCTGGATGATCCAGTCGCGGCCCTTTTCGATGAGCCCTCCGGTGCCGTCCCAGTGGCCGCGCGCCTTGGCGCCAGCCAGCGTGCGCTCGTGCATTCCGTACAGGTTGGTAAAGATCCGGTCCTGATCCTTCAGCATATGTGCCTACCTTTGGCTGTCCTGGCGCATGCGCCAGAGTTGATAGATGTTGACCAGGGCATAGATCATGCCTGCCAGCGCCAGGAAATCGAACAACAGCGCGTAGCGCCCGGGCAGCCCCAGAACCGGACCAGCGACCAGCGACAGCACCACCCACAGCGAGATTGTCCCGGCAATCACCAAGGCGATATGCCGGCCCTTCGCTGCGATGGCCTGTTCCTGCTCTTTGCTCATCTGTTCCAATTCTCCAGGCCGCGGCGGAAGGTGCCGCGACTGATTCAGTCGTCGTCGTAGGTGCCGTCTTCCCTGGCACGGCGGGCAAATTCGGTCTCGTCGCCCACTTGCAGACGCTTGGCCTGTTCGATCCAGCCATCCCGCTCGATCCGGCCCTTGAAGGACAGGCGCGCATCCACCCAGGCCACTTCCCCTTCTCCCCATTCGGCGATCTGGTCGAAGTGGTAGATGCCCAGCTCGTTGAGCCGCGCTTCAAGCTTGGGGCCGACGCCCTTCAGCAGCTTCAGGTCATCCGGCAGGCCGCCGCGGGCTTCCTTCAGCGTCTCCGGCGGGCTTTCCCGGGACGGACCGGCTGTCTCGCTTTTCCCGGACTTCTCGGTCGCTTCGGCAGCGCCGCCTTCGGGGGAGGACGGCTCGGACACGTCCGACTTCTTGGGCGGCGCTTCCTTCACTGCCTCGGCCTGACGGGCGGCGGGAACCGGATCCTTCGGCGGCTCCGGCGGCCGCTCGGCGGCGGCGCGGCCTGCAACCACGCCATCCTTGCCGATCCACGGCGTCAGCAGCGGCACCTCGCCGCCCTTGATGCGCTTGACCCCGTCGCCGAGGTCCACCGCCAGCTGCACCGAGGCGTTGTACTGCTGCTTGCCGCTGTCGAAATCGGTGAGCGTTGTGAGCCCGGGCTTGGGCTCGGCGGCATAGCGGCCGTTCTGGGGCCCGGGCGCGACCGGCTTGCCCGCGGCCAGATCATCCAGCAGCCTGGCAAAGCCCTCAGCCGTCAGGTCCTCGTAGTAGTCCTTGCCGATCTGCGCCATCGGCGCGTTGGTGCAGGCACCGAGGCATTCGACCTCTTCCCAGGAGAACTTGCCGTCCGCCGACAGGGTATGCGGCTTGCTGGCGATCTTTTCCTGGCAGACCGCGATCAGGTCCTCGGCGCCGCAGATCATGCAGGAGGTGGTGCCGCAGATCTGGACATGCGCAACGGACCCAGTGGGTTGCAGCTGGAACATAAAGTAGAAGGTCGCAACTTCCAGCGCCCGGATGTAGGCCATCCCCAGCATCTCGGCGACGTGCTCGATTGCAGGACGGCTGAGCCAGCCCTCCTGTTCCTGGGCGCGCCACAGAAGCGGGATGATGGCCGAGGCCTGGCGGCCTTCCGGGTATTTGGTGACCTGCGCTTCGGCCCAGGCCTGGTTCTCGGCCGTGAAAGCGAAGCTTGCGGGTTGCTCGGGGTGCAGACGGCGGAGCATCAGTTCACCTCTTGGTGGGTGTCGCCCGGGCGGATGCCTCCGGCGGGAGTATTTTCACAAAGAAGAAGCAGGGCGGTCAGGCTCAACGGTCGATCTCCCCGAACACGACGTCCATGGTGCCGATGATGGCGGCGACGTCGGCGAGCTGGTGGCCCTTGGCGACGTAGTCCATCGCCTGCAGATGCAGGAATCCGGGTGCGCGCAGCTTGGCGCGGTAGGGTTTGTTGGTGCCGTCGGCCACGAGATAGACGCCGAACTCGCCCTTGGGCGCCTCGACGGCGGCGTAGACCTCGCCCGCGGGGACGTGGAAGCCTTCGGTGTAGAGCTTGAAGTGGTGGATCAGGCTCTCCATCGAGGTTTTCATGTCGGCGCGCTTGGGCGGGGTGATCTTGCCGCGGGCCATCACCTCGCCGGTGGCCTCGCGCAGCTTGTGGATCGCCTGGCGGATGATCGAGGTGGACTGGCGCATCTCCTCCATCCGGCAGAGGTAGCGGTCGTAGCAGTCGCCGTTCTTGCCGATCGGGACCTGGAACTCGAACTCGTTGTAGCACTCGTAGGGCTGGGCGCGGCGCAAATCCCAGGCGAGGCCCGAGCCGCGCACCATGACGCCGGAGAAGCCGTATTGCTGGATGTCTTCCTCGGTTACTACGCCGATGTCGCAGTTGCGCTGCTTGAAGATTCGGTTTTCCGTCAAGAGCCCGTCGATGTCATCAAGCACCTTGGGGAACTCGATCGCCCATTCCTCGATATCGTCCAGGAGCTCGTCCGGCAGGTCCTGGTGCACGCCGCCGGGGCGGAAATAGGCCGCGTGCAGGCGGGCGCCGCAGGCGCGCTCGTAGAAGACCATCAGCTTCTCGCGCTCCTCGAAGCCCCAGAGCGGCGGCGTCAGCGCGCCGACGTCCATCGCCTGCGTGGTGACGTTGAGGAGGTGGTTCAGCACCCGGCCGATTTCCGAGTAGAGCACCCGGATCAGCTGCGCCCGGCGCGGCACCTCGACGCCGGTCAGCTTCTCGATGGCGAGGCACCAGGCGTGTTCCTGGTTCATCGGCGCCACGTAATCGAGCCGGTCGAAATAGGGCAGGTTCTGCAGATAGGTGCGGCTCTCCATCAGCTTTTCGGTGCCGCGGTGCAACAGGCCGATGTGCGGGTCGCAGCGCTCCACGATCTCGCCGTCAAGCTCCAGCACGAGGCGCAGAACGCCGTGCGCCGCCGGGTGCTGCGGGCCGAAGTTGATGTTGAAGTTGCGGATCTTCTGCTCGCCGCTCAGCGCATCGACGCTGCCGTCGTCATATTTGGCGTCAAATTTGGAGCCGTCCATCATTTCGCGCCTTCCTTTTCGTCGCCGGGCAGGATGTAATCGGCCCCTTCCCACGGGCTCATGAAGTCGAACTGACGGTATTCCTGCACCAGGTTCACCGGCTCGTAGACCACGCGCTTCTGCGCCTCGTCATAGCGGACCTCGGTATAGCCGGTGGTCGGGAAATCCTTGCGCAGCGGGTAGCCGCGGAAGCCGTAGTCGGTGAGCAGGCGGCGCAAGTCCGGGTGGCCGGTGAAAAGGATGCCGAACATGTCGAAGACCTCCCGCTCAAACCAGTTGGCCGAAGGGTGGACCTTGACGATCGAGGGCACCATCTCGTCCTCGCGCACCGCGGCGCGCAGGCGGATGCGCTGGTTCCGGTACATCGACAGGAAGTGATAAACCACGTCGAACCGCTTGGGCCGGTCGGGGTAATCCACCGCGGTGATGTCGACGAGGGTGGAGAACTTACAGTTCGCATCACCCTTCAGGAAGTCAGCCAGACCCGCGATATTGGCAGGCGCCACATCCACGTTCAGCTCGTCATGGGTCACGTCCCAGGACAGCACGCATTCCGGGCGGCGCGCCTCGATCTGGGCGCCAAGCTCTTTCAGTGCGTCAATCATGCTCATCTCTGCCGCCCTCCTCAGCGCACCAGGGTGCCGGTGCGGCGGATCTTGCGCTGCAGCTGCATCAAGCCATAAAGCAGCGCCTCGGCGGTCGGCGGGCAGCCGGGCACGTAAATGTCCACCGGCACGATGCGGTCGCAGCCGCGCACGACGGAATAGGAATAGTGGTAGTAGCCGCCGCCATTGGCGCAGGAGCCCATGGAGATCACGTAGCGCGGCTCGGGCATCTGGTCATAGACCTTGCGGAGCGCGGGCGCCATCTTGTTGGTGAGGGTGCCGGCCACGATCATCACGTCGGACTGGCGCGGCGAGGCGCGCGGTGCGATGCCGAAACGCTCGGCATCATAGCGCGGCATCGAGGTGTGCATCATCTCCACCGCACAGCAGGCGAGGCCAAAGGTCATCCAGTGCAGCGAGCCGGTGCGGGCCCAGTTGATGATGTCCTCGGCCGAAGTCAGCAGGAAGCCCTTGTCCTGCAACTCCGCATTCAGCGCCTGCGTGGCGGTTTCGCGGTCAACCGCCGCGGTATTGGCTCCGGTCATCACTCCCATTCCAGAGCCCCCTTCTTCCACTCATAGGCAAAGCCGATGGTCAGCACGCCGAGGAACACCATCATCGACCAGAAGCCAAGATCGCTCACCTCCTTGAAACCAACCGCCCAGGGAAACAGGAAAGCGATTTCGAGGTCGAAGATGATGAACAGGATCGACACCAGGTAGAAGCGCACGTCGAACTTCATCCGCGCATCGTCAAAGGCGTTGAAACCGCATTCGTAGGCGCTCACCTTCTCCGGATCCGGGCTGCGCACGGCAAGGACGACGGCCGCCAGGATCAGCACGATGCCGAGGCCCGCGGCAACTGCCAGAAAGACCAGGATCGGCAGGTATTCCCTCAACATCTCTTCCAAGAGCAGCTCCTTTCCCCGGCGGTTTCCCGCGCGACGTCAATTGGCGTGTTGATTTTGACCGTGTCTACTCCGCTGCCCCGTAAGCGTCAACTAAGGCAAGGTTAAACACGGCCGCTTTATGAGGGAAAAACGGCGCTTTGAGGCGCGGTATATCTTACTGTTTACATAGGAAAGGCGGCGACGGGGTGACCCGCCCGCCGCTGACCTGAAGGAACATCTGAAATGCCGGTGTCTTACGCCTGCCAGGAGGGACGCCGCTTCTCGAAAAAGGCGCTGATGCCCTCCTTGGCCTCTGCCCCTTCCCAGCGTTCGACCAGAGCCGCGATGGTGTGGTCGATCACCGTATCATCGAGCCGCGGGCCGAGGCCGCGGGCGAGCTGCTTGGCCGCGGCCACTGCCCCAGGCGCGCAGCTGAGGTAGGGCGCCACCTCAGCTTCCACCGCCTCGGCTAGCTGCTCCGCGGGCACCGCCTTGGCCAGAAGCCCCAGCTCCACCGCCTCGGCGGCGCCGAACAGGCGGGCCGACATGAAGACCCGGCGCGCCTTGGCCTCGCCCATGCGGGCAATCACATAGGGGCCGATAGTGGCGGGGATCAGGCCCAGTTTGGTCTCGGTCAGCCCCATCTTCAGATGGTCCGCGCCGACCGCGGCATCACAGACCGAGGCCATGCCGACGCCGCCGCCAAAGGCATTGCCCTGGATCGCGCCGATCACCGGCTTGGGCAGCGTATTGAGCGCCATCAGCATCTCCGCCAGCACCCGCGCCTCGCGGCCGCGGGTCTCGGGGTCGGCGTCCATCTGCTCGCGCATCCAAGCCAGGTCGCCGCCGGCGCAGAAGCTCTTGCCCGCACCGGTCAGCACCACCACGCGGACAGTGTCGTCCTCGGCCAGGCGCTTGGCCGCCAGCGTCAGCTCCTGCAGCATCTGGCCGGACATGGCGTTGTGCTTTTCCGCGCGGTCCAGCGTAAGGGTGCAGACGCCGCGGGCGTCAGTTTCCAGGGTGATTGTCTCGAACATCGTTCACTCTCCGTCTTTGCCTTGACGCATGGCGCGCGCCATCTCCGCCGCCTCATCCAGCACCGCCGCATCGAGCCCGGTCTCATAGCCCCGCGCCACCAGATGCGCGTTCACCGCTTCGGTTGCGACATTGCCTGCAGCACCCGGCGCGTAAGGACAGCCGCCCAGCCCGCCAACGGCAGCATCGAACACCCGCACACCCTGCGCCAGCGAGGCGTCGACATTGTCGAGCGCCCGGCCCGCGGTGTCATGATAGTGTCCGGCAAGATTCTCCGCCGGAACCCGCGCCGTCACCGCCTTCAGCATCGCGCTGATGCTCTCCGGCGTGCCCTGCCCCACGGTATCCCCCAGCGAGATCTCGTAGCAACCGAGCTCGAACAGCCGCGCGGCCACCGCCGCCGCCTGCTCCGGCGCGGTCGGCCCGTCGAACGGGCAGTCGGTCACGCAGGAGACATACCCCCGCACCGGCAGGCCGATTTCCCGCGCCGCATCGAGGATCGGCAGAAAGCGAGTGATACTCTCTTCGATGGTGGCATTGATATTGGCCTTGGAAAACCCTTCCGAGGCCGAGGCAAACACCGCGATCTCATCCGCCTTCGCCGCCACCGCATCCTCGTAGCCGCGCATATTGGGGGTAAGCGCCGCATAGCGCACGCCGGGCGCGCGGCGGATGCCTGCCAGCACCGCGCCCGACCCCGCCATCTGCGGCACCCATTTCGGCGAGACGAAACTCGCCACCTCGATGCGCGAAAACCCCGCCCGGCTGAGGCAATCGGTCAATGCCACCTTCTCGGCCACCGGGATGGCGCGTTTTTCATTCTGCAGCCCGTCGCGCGGGCCCACCTCGAAAATCTCGACGCGCTCAACCATCGCAGAACCTCCTGTCACTTTCTGACCCTAAATACCCAAATCCCCAAGCCTGCCGCAGGCGCGCGCTCAGCCGGTTTCCTCGTCCAGCCGCACCAGGGCAGCCCCGGCCTCGACCTGATCGCCGGCACTGGCCAGCACCTCGGCCACCACGCCATCGCGCGCCGCCAAGAGCGAATGCTCCATCTTCATGGCCTCCAGCACCGCCAGCCGGTCGCCCTCCTTCACGGATTGCCCCGCTTCGGTGAAGACTGCCTTCACCAGCCCCGGCATTGGCGCCTCGATCACGTTGAGATCGCCCCCAGCCGCGGCATCGCGCTCCAGCGGGTCAATGACGGTGAACTCCTGACCATAGGCATCATGCACCGTGATCAGCGCCCCCGATTGCGATACCGCGGGCATCCGCCGCTCGCCGATGCGCCATTCTCCCTGGCTGCGCTCCGCCAGCACGGTTTTGCCATCGATGTTCCACAGCTGCCGGTCCGGCCCGTCCACTTGCACATCGGCCTCGAACACCTCTCCGCGGTGGCTGAGACTCACGGCCCGGTGCAGCGGTGCCCAGAGGGTGAAGCCGGTCTCGGCCGAGGCCTCCACCAGGTCCAGCGCCACCATGCCGGCGGCCGCCTTGTGGCGCAGTTCCGCCGCGGGAGCGGCCACCAGTGCGTCCAGATCGCGGCCGATCAGGCCGGTGTCGACCTCGCCCGCGGCAAAACCCTCATGCGCGGCCAGCGCGCCGAGGAAAGCGAGGTTGGTGACGGTGCCGCCCACCTCGGTGTCCTCCAGCGCCCGGGCCAGCCGCGACAGGGCCACCTTGCGGGTGGAGCCATGCACGATCACCTTGGCGATCATCGGGTCGTACCACGGGCTGATGGTATCGCCCGCGCGCACGCCGCTGTCGGCGCGGCATTCCTGGGGGAAGGCCAGATGGGTGAGCGTGCCGGTGGCAGGAAGGAAGCCCGCGGGCACGTCCTCGGCATAAAGCCGCGCCTCGAAGGCGTGGCCGGTGATGGTCAGGTCTTCCTGCCGGGCGGGCAGGCTTTCACCCGCAGCAACGCGCAGCTGCCATTCGACCAGATCGACACCGGTAACCAGCTCGGTGACCGGATGTTCCACCTGCAGGCGGGTGTTCATCTCCATGAACCAGAAGCCGTCCGTCCGCAGCCCGTCCGAGCCATCGACGATGAATTCCACCGTGCCCGCGCCCTTGTAGCCGATCGCCTCGGCCGCGCGCACGCCCGCCTCGCCCATCGCGGCGCGCATCTCGTCCGTCATGCCCGGCGCGGGGGCTTCCTCGATCACCTTCTGGTGGCGGCGCTGCAGCGAGCAGTCGCGCTCGAAGAGATGCACCGCATGGGTTCCGTCGCCAAAGACCTGAACCTCGATATGGCGGGGCTGCTGGATGTATTTCTCGATCAAGACATCCGGGTTGCCGAAGGCGGTGGCCGCCTCACCTTGCGCGCTTTCCAGTGCGGAGGCGAAATCCGCAGGCTGCTCCACCAGCCGCATACCCTTGCCGCCGCCGCCGGCAACCGCCTTGATCAGCACCGGGTAGCCGATTTCACCCGCCCGTTCGGCGAGGAAGCCCAGGTCCTGGTTGGCGCCATGGTAGCCCGGCACCACCGGCACGCCTGCTTCTTCCATCAGCGCCTTGGCGGCGTCCTTCAGGCCCATCTTGCGGATCGCTTCCGCCGAGGGGCCGATGAAGGCAAGGCCCGCCGCCTCCACCGCGTCCACGAAACCGGGGTTTTCCGACAGGAAGCCGTAGCCCGGGTGGATCGCCTGGGCGCAGGTGGCTTGCGCCGCACGGATAATCTCGTCGCCCTTCAGGTAGCTGTCCTTGGGCGCCGGGCCGCCGATGTGCACGGCCTCATCCGCCAGCGCCACGTGTTTCGCCGCCGCATCGGCATCGGAATAGACCGCCACCGTGCGCACGCCCATGGCGCGGGCGGTTTCCATCACGCGGCAGGCGATTTCGCCGCGGTTGGCAATCAGGATCTTGTCAAACATGGGGTTGGTCCTTTGTCTGGATCGCTGGACCGGGGGCGCTGCCCCCGGACCCCCGGGATACTTCTGGCCAGAAGAAGCCTGCGGGCTTACATCCGGAAGACGCCGAATTTCGTCTCTTCGATGGGCGCGTTCAGTGCCGCGCTGAGCGACAGCGCCAGCACGTCGCGGCTCTTGCGCGGGTCGATGATGCCGTCGTCCCAGAGCCTTGCGGAAGCATAGAGCGGGTGGCTCTGCTCCTCGAACATCTCGATGGTGGGGCGTTTGAACTCGGCCTCTTCCTCGGTGCTCCAGCTGCCGCCCTGGCGTTCGATGGCGTCGCGCTTGACGGTCGCGAGCACACCGGCCGCCTGCTCGCCGCCCATCACCGAGATGCGGGAGTTCGGCCAGGTCCAGAGGAAGCGCGGCTGGTAGGCGCGGCCCGACATGCCGTAGTTGCCCGCCCCAAAGGAGCCGCCGACCAGCATGGTGATCTTGGGCACGTTGGTGGTGGCCACCGCGGTCACCATCTTGGCGCCGTGGCGGGCGATGCCTTCGTTCTCGTATTTGCGGCCGACCATGAAGCCAGTGATGTTCTGCAGGAAGACCAGCGGGATCTTGCGCTGCGAGCAGAGTTCGACAAAATGCGCGCCCTTCTGCGCCGCTTCGGAGAACAGCACGCCGTTGTTGGCGATGATCCCGATCGGGCAGCCCTTGAGGTGGGCAAAGCCGGTCACAAGCGTCTCACCGAACCGCGGCTTGAACTCGTCGAAGCGGGAGCCGTCGACCAGCCGCGCGATCACCTCGCGGATGTCGTAGGGTGTGCGCAGGTCGCCGGGCACCACGCCGAGGATCTCCTCGGGGTCATAGGCGGGGTCTTCCGGGTTGGCCCAGTTCACGGTGAGGGGCTTGGTGATGTTCAGCGACTGCACCGCCCGCCGGGCCAGCGCCAAAGCGTGGGCGTCATCCTCGGCCAGGTAGTCGGCCACGCCGGAGAGGCGCGTGTGCACATCGCCGCCGCCCAGGTCCTCGGCGCTGACCACCTCGCCCGTCGCAGCCTTCACCAGCGGCGGGCCTGCGAGGAAGATGGTGCCCTGCTCCTTAACGATGATGGTCACATCCGACATCGCGGGCACATAGGCGCCGCCCGCGGTGCAGGAGCCCATCACCACGGCGATCTGCGGGATGCCCTTGGCCGACATCCGCGCCTGGTTGTAGAAGATGCGCCCGAAGTGGTCGCGGTCGGGGAAGACCTCGTCCTGCTGCGGCAGGTTGGCACCGCCGGAGTCGACCAGGTAGATGCAGGGCAGGCGGTTCTCCTCGGCGATCTCCTGCGCGCGCAGGTGTTTCTTCACCGTCATCGGGTAATAGGTGCCGCCCTTCACGGTGGCATCATTGCAGACCACCATGACCTCTTGGCCCTGCACCCGGCCGATGCCCGCGATCACGCCTGCGCTGGGGGCATCGCCGCCGTACATGCCATGCGCCGCGGTGGCGCCGATCTCCAGGAAGGGAGAGCCCGGATCCAGAAGGTTTGCCACCCGGCGGCGCGGCAGCATCTTGCCGCGGCTTTCGTGCCGCGCGCGGGATTTCTCGCCGCCGCCCATGCGCGCGGCCTCAGCCGCCTCGCTGATCTGCGCCAGCGCTTCGAGATGCGCCTCGCGGTTTTGCTTGAAGCCGTCCGAGGAGGGTATCGCCTTGGAATTGAGTTTCATGTCCACTCTCCCGTCATTGGGTTGAGGTCTGTTATGCTGATAATCCCGGACCGGGCCGGCTGCTGGGCCAAACTGGTCATGTGCCGCGCTCCGCCGCAGCCCGCGCCTTCAGCGCCTTGCGGATAACCTTGCCGGTCACCGTCATCGGCAGCGCCTCAAGGAATTCCACCTCGCGCGGGTAGGAGTAATGCGCGAGGCGGTCCTTTACGTAGTCCTGCAGCTCCTGTTCGGAGGCCTCCTCCCCCGGCTTCAGCACCACATAGGCTTTGACGATCTCGGTGCGCAGCGGGTCGGGCTTGCCGACCACGCCCACCGTCGCCACCGCAGGGTGGGTTAGCAAGCAGTCCTCGATTTCCGCCGGACCGATGCGGTAGCCGGCCGAGGTGATCACGTCATCCTCGCGGCCGACAAAGCGCAGGTAATCGCCCTCCCAGATGCCGCGGTCGCCGGTCACCAGCCAATCGCCGCGGAACTTGGCGGCGGTCTCCTCCGGGCGGTTCCAGTATTCCAGCAGCATCGAGGCCGAGCCGCGGCGGATGGCGACGTCGCCCTCGCCTTCGGTGGGGGTGCCGTCCTCGTCGATCACCGCAAGCTCGTGGCCCGGCACCGCCTTGCCGATGCAGCCCGGGCGCGGGTCGAAATCCGCCGAACAGGAAGAGGCCACCATGTTGCACTCGGTCTGGCCGTAAAATTCGTTGATGGTCACGCCCAGCTGCCGCCGGCCCCAGGCGAGCATTTCCGCGCCCAGGGGCTCTCCGCCGCTGGCAACAGAGCGCAGGCCGTCGAGCCCCTGCCCCGCTGCCTTCAGCATCCTGAGCGCGGTGGGCGGGAAGAAGATGTTGCGCACACCGGCCTTGGCGATCAGATCGGCGCAGGCTTCGGGAGTAAACTTGTCGAGCCGCGCGGCCGCCACCGGCACGCCCAGCGCCAGGCCCGGCATCAAGACATCGAACAACCCGCCGATCCAAGCCCAATCCGCGGGTGTCCAGAGGCAGTCGCCCGGCTGGCCGAGGTGGTCATGGCTCATCGCGACGCCCGGCAGGTGGCCGGTCAGCGCCCGGTGCCCGTGCAGTGCGCCCTTGGGGCTGCCGGTGGTGCCGGAGGTGTAGATCAGCACCGCGGGCGTGTCGGGGGTCGTGTCCGCGAAGGGCACGGGCGCGCCCGCCAGCCCGGCGCTGTCCACCATCACCGCCTCGGCCAGATCGCCCAGCAGCTGCGCGCCCTCCGCGTCGGTGAAGACAAAGCGCACGCCCGCATCGCCCGCGCGGGAGGCCAGAGCGTCGCGTTTGAACAGCTTGAACAGCGGCACCGAAATACCGCCCGCCTTCCAGACCGCCAGATGCGCCGCGGCGCACCAGGGCGACTGGCTGAGCAGCACGCCCACCCGGTCGCCCGGCCGGATGCGCGTGAGCAGGTATCGCACCAGGCCGTCCGTCATCGCGGCCAGTTCGCCAAAGGAGATGCCGCGCCGTGCCGCACCGGTCATGTCGACCAGCGCAGTGGCGTCTTCGGGATGCGCCAGGCATTGCGCAGCCATGTTCAGCCGCTCGGGAAGGTCCCAGCTGCCATCGGGCCGCAGCCCAGGAATGTTACAGTTCTGATGCATATTTAGACATTCCTGAAACGAATAACGGATATGCGTTTTTCGACTGATTTTTCAAAGGGAAAGCGAGCCCTCGCTTGATCCAGATCAGAGAGCGGCGCAGCGTCAGAGTGCACCACGGCCGGGCAAACATAAGAAAAGGGACGCACCCCATGAAACGCATGGTTTCCGCTCTGGCACTGACTTCCGCCCTCGCCGCCCTGGCCACCCCCGCGCTTGCGCAAGCGCAGGGCGACTGGACCGTTGGCGTGGGCATCGCCAACGTGAACCCCAAGTCCGGCAACGGCACTCTCGCCGGCGCTGCCGCCGATATCGACGACGGCACCGCGCTGACCCTGACCGCGGAATACTTCTTCCGCAACAACTGGGGCGTCGAGCTGCTGGTGGCCTCGCCCTTCGAGCATGACGTCAATCTGAACGGCGCCTTTGCGGCTTCGGCGAAGCAGCTGCCGCCGACGCTGTCGGTCAACTACCACTTCCCCGCCGCGGGCAAGGTGAAGCCCTTTCTCGGCCTCGGCGTGAACTACACCACCTTCTTCGAGGAAGAGACCGCGCTTGGCACGCTGGAGCTGGATGACAGCTTCGGCCTCGCCCTGAACGCCGGTGCCGACTACCAGATCACCGACAAGGGCGCGCTGCGGTTCGATGTCCGCTACATGGACATCGACACCGATGCGACGCTCAACGGCGCCGGTATCGGCACCGCCGAAATCGATCCGTTCGTGGTGAACCTCGCCTACGTGCACCGTTTCTGATCCCCTGATCCGATTGCAGCCGGGCCGCCACTGGCCCGCTGCGTCCCAAGAACACCAGGCCCGCGCCCCATCCGGGTCCGCGCGGGCCTGATGCCGTTTACATGGTGCCCATCAGCTCGCGGCCGATCAGCATACGGCGGATTTCCGAAGTGCCCGCGCCGATCTCCATCAGCTTGGCATCGCGGAAGATGCGGCCGACCGGGTTGTCGGACAGATAGCCCGCGCCGCCGAAGGCCTGCACCGCCTGATGCGCCTGGGTCATCGCCACTTCCGAGGCATAAAGGCAGCAGGCCGCCGCATCCTGGCGCGTCACCGTGCCCTTGTCGCAGGACTTGGCGACTTCATAGACATAGGCCCGGGCCGAGTTCATCGCAGTGTACATGTCGGCGATCTTGCCCTGCATCAGCTGGAAGTTCCCGATCGGCTGGCCGAACTGCTTGCGTTCCTTCATGTAGGGCATCATTTCGTCCATGCAGGAAGCCATGATGCCGGTGCCGATACCCGCGAGCACCACGCGCTCGTAATCGAGCCCGGACATCAGCACCTTCACGCCCTTGCCTTCCTCGCCGAGGATGTTCTGGAAAGGCACTTCGACGTCTTCAAAGACCAGCTCGGCGGTGTTGGAGCCGCGCATGCCCAGCTTGTCGAAATGCTTGGAGGTGGAGAAACCCTTCATTTCCTTCTCGATCAGGAAGGCGGTGATGCCCTTGGAGCCCGCTTCCGGATCGGTCTTGGCATAGACCACCAGCGTGTCGGCGTCGGGGCCGTTGGTGATCCAGTATTTGTTGCCATTCAGGCGGAAGTGATCGTTGCGCTTCTCGGCGCGCAGGGACATCGAGACCACGTCGGAGCCCGCGGCCGCCTCGGACATCGCCAGCGCCCCCACGTGCTCACCCGAGATCAGCCGCGGCAGGTATTTCTGCTTCTGTTCGGCATTGCCGTTCAACTTGATCTGGTTGACGCAGAGGTTGGAATGCGCGCCGTAGGACAGCGACACAGAGGCGCTGGCGCGGGCGATCTCCTCCACCGCGACGGTATGGGCCAGGTAGGACATGCCCGCACCGCCGAACTCTTCCGGAACGGTGATGCCCAGCAGGCCCAGCTCGCCCATCTCCTGCCACAGCCCGGCCGGGAACTCGTTCTTCTGGTCGATCTCCTGGGCCATCGGCTTGATACGGTCCTGCGCCCAGCGGTGCACCATGTCGCGCAGGGCGTTCACGTCCTCGCCCAGATCGAAGGTCATGCTTGCGTTGAACATCTCGCGGGTCCTCCCGAATTCGGATGGTTATATGAACAGTTGTTCAATTCAATAGACGACCGCACGATTCGCGTCAATTGCGATGAGCGGCGGGAGGGTCTGAGCCCCCCCGGCAGAAATGTTTCCGCAACGCAATTCCCTCAACGGCGCGCAAATGTTGCATAAACGGGGGCAGACCCCGCCCCGAACGGAAACAGGAGATGCTGATGAAACGACTGCAATGCGCCATGGCCGTCCTCTGCCTTACGGGCCTGCCTGCCGCCGCCGAGGAGATCGGACAGATCGGCGTCGACTGGGTGGGCAACGACATCGTCATCGAGGCCATCGCCGATCCCAAGGTGGAAGGCGTTACCTGCCATATCGCCTATTTCGAGCGCGGCCTGATCGACCGGCTGTCCAAGGGCAACTGGTTCGAAGACCCCTCGAACGCCTCGCTGGCCTGCCGCCAGACCGGCCCGATCACGCTGGGCGACATCGACCGGAGCAGGGACGGCGAGGACGTGTTCCGCGAATCCCGGTCCATCGTCCTCAAGTCGCTGCGGGTGAAACGCCTTTTCGACGAGGCCAACCAGACGCTGATCTATGTCGCCCACGCGGCCGAGCTGACGGACGGTTCCGCCAAGGTTTCGATCTCCACCGTGCCGCTTTACCGCTCTGACTGATGGACGGCAGACACTTCGGCACGGATGATGCGGGCGATCTGGGCGCAGTCTTCGAGGCTGAAGGTCAGCGGCACCCGCATGTCGATGATCCCGGCCAGGATGCGGTCGCTCTGCGGCAGGCGCGGCGTCCCGGCATAGCGCCAGCTGTCATAGCGGGAGGTGAAGGCGACAGGCTCAGGCGTGCCGAACCACTTCAGCTCCACGCCGCGGGCGGCACAGCGGCGCAAGACGTCCTGTACCGCATCGGCGCTCCAGCCGAGCAGCAGGAACTGGATTGAGGAGCCCACAAAAAATTCCTTGGCAGGCCGCTCCACCACAGTGAGGCCCGGCGTGCCGCGCAAGCCATCCTCCACCGTGCGGTAGCATTCGTTCCACCGCGTCACCTGGGTGTCCAGATCGCGCAGCTGCGGGCGCAGGATGGCGGCGCGCAGGTTGTCCATACGGCCCGAGATATTCGGGGTCTCGTATTTCACCCGCTCGAAGACCTCCGGCCCCGGCGCCGCCAGATGGCGGCTATAGAGCATGTAGGAGCCCGACAGCATGATCGCCCGCGCTGCGATCTCTTCGTCGTCGGTGATGAGCAGCCCGCCCTCGCCCGCGTTCACGTGCTTGTAGGTCTGGCAGGAATAGCAGCCGACAGCGCCGTGGCGGCCCGAAGGCACGCCGTTCCAGGCCGCGCCCATCGTGTGGGCGCAATCTTCGATCACGGTGATGCCCGCGGCGTTGCAGGTCTCCATCAGCCGGTCCATGTCGCAAAGATGCCCGCGCATGTGCGACAGCATCAGGACGCGGGCCTGGCCCGCCTTGGCGGCAAGGTCATCAAGGTCGATGGTGAGCGCCTCGGTCACCTCCACGTAAACCGGCTCCGCCCCGACCGAGGCGATGGACCCCGGCACCGGCGCCAGGGTGAAAGCGTTGGTCAGAACCCGGTCGCCGGGCTTCACCCCGACCGCCCGCAGGGCCGTCGCCAGCGCGTAGCCGCCCGAGGCCACGGCAAGGCAGTATTTTGCCCCCATCTGCGCGGCGAATTCCTGCTCCAGAAGCGCGGTCTCCCCCGCCTCATCGCCCGCGAGGTTGTAGCGGTGCAGCCGCCCGTGGCGCAGAACCGCAAGGGCTGCCTCGATCGCGTCTTCGGGAATTGCTTCCTGCTGGGTGAAGGACCCGGTGAAAATCTCGCTCATGGCGCATTAGTGTGCCGCGCCCGGCACCGGGTCAAGAGACAACAAAAGCGCCTCAGATTTCCGGAACAAGTTTGCGATTTCACGCAATCAGCCGGGCGGCGACCTCCGGCAGGTCCTCAAAACAGTGCAGCAGCGCCTCGGGCGCGAGCGCCGCCATATCCTCGCCCGAGGGACCGAAGGTGACCAGCACAGACGGCACGTTTGCGGCGGCCGAGGTCTTGCGGTCAGTGTCGCTGTCGCCCACCAAAAGGGTCCGGGCCGGATCGCCGCCGGCCCGGCGCGCCGCTTCGCGCAGCGGCTGGGGGTCGGGCTTGCGCACCGGCAGCGTGTCGGCGCCGACCAGCGATGCAAAGGCTTCGCGCACGCCGAGCCTGCGCAAGAGCAGATCGGCCAGCGCCTCGGGCTTGTTGGTGCAGATGCCAACCGCAAACCCCGCCATCTTCAGCGCCTCGACCGCGGCCATCGCTCCGGGGTAAAGCGTGGTGTGTCGGTCGATGCCGGCGCGGTAGGCCTCCAGCAGCACCGGATAGAACTCATCCACAATGCGCGGATCATGGCGGCCCGCCCGCTTCAGCCCGTGGTCCAGCATCATCCGGCCGCCGCGCAGCGCAACGCCTGCATCATCGGGGTGGCTCAGCACATCCCCCAGGCCCATCTCCCGGAAGCAGCTATTGGCCGCCGCCAGCAGATCGCCCGAGGTATCGGCCAGGGTGCCGTCCAGATCGAAGATGACCGTGCGCATAATCCGCTCCCCTTCGGCGTGTTTCCGCCACGCCGTATTGCAGCCCGCAATCTTGTGTGATGGCGCCAAGCCTTGCGCCCCGCCCCCCAGCGGATAAAACGGAAGCGCAAAAAAGACAAAGAGAAAAGCCATTATGAGCATTGCCCTCGTCATTCTCGCGGCCGGGAAAGGCACCCGGATGCACTCCGATCTCCCCAAGGTTCTGCATCCGGTCGCCCAGGCGCCGATGCTGGCGCATGCAATGGCGGCGGGCCGGGCGCTGGACCCGGAGCGCACTATCGTGGTGGCCGGTCATGGCGCGGAAGCGGTGCGCGCGGCGGTGGCCGGTATCGACGAGACCGCCGAGGTGGTGATCCAGGAAGAGCAGCTTGGCACCGCACATGCCGTGGACCAGGCACGCGCGGCTCTGGAGGGCTTTGACGGCGACGTGGTTGTGCTTTACGGCGACACACCCTTTGTCAGCGCCGAAACGCTGGAACGCATGGTCGCGGCCCGCCAGCGCGCCGATCTGGTGATCCTGGGGTTCGAAGCCGCCGATCCGGCCCGCTATGGCCGCCTGGTGATGGAGGGTGACAGCCTGGAGCGGATTGTCGAGTTCAAGGACGCCAGCGAAGCCGAGCGTGCCATCCCTTTCTGCAACTCCGGGCTGATGGCCTGCGGCGCGCAGGTGATGTTCGGCCTCATCGCCAAGGTCGGCAACGAAAACGCCTCGGGTGAATACTACCTGACCGATTTGGTCGAGCTGGCCCGTAACGAAGGAAAGAGTGTCACTGCTGTTTCCTGCGGCGAAGCCGAAACGCTGGGCATCAACTCCCGCGCCGACCTCGCGCAGGCGGATGCCGTGTTCCAGGCCCGCGCACGGGCAGAACTGCTGGATCTGGGCGTCACGCTGATGGCGCCCGAGACCGTCTATCTTGCCTTCGACACGGTGATCGGCCGCGACACGGTGATCGAGCCCAACGTGGTCTTCGGCCCCGGCGTCACGGTGGAAAGCGGCGCGCTGATCCGGGCGTTTTCGCATCTGGAAGGCTGCCACGTGAGCCGCGGCGCCAAGGTCGGGCCCTACGCCCGCCTGCGTCCGGGCGCCGAGCTGGCCGAGGACACTCATATCGGCAACTTCGTCGAGATCAAGAACGCCGAGATTGCCGAAGGCGCCAAGGTGAACCATCTGAGTTACATCGGCGATGCCACGGTCGGCAAGGCAAGCAATATTGGCGCGGGCACAATTACCTGCAACTATGACGGGGTGATGAAGCACCGCACCGAGATCGGCGCCCGCTCCTTCATCGGCTCCAACACCATGCTGGTGGCGCCGGTGAAGGTCGGCAGTGAGGCGATGACGGCGACCGGCGCGGTGATCACCAAGGACGTGGCAGACGGCGAGCTGGCAATCGGCCGCGCCGAGCAGACCAACAAACCGGGCCGCGCGCGCAAGCTGATGGAGATGCTGCGCGCCAGAAAGGCCCGCCTGGCGAAGGGAAGTGAGTGATGTGCGGCATTGTAGGCGTTCTGGGAAATCACGAGGCGGCCCCGATTCTGGTGGAAGCGCTGAAGCGGCTGGAATACCGCGGTTATGACAGCGCAGGCATCGCCACCGTCAGCGGCGGCAAGCTGGAACGCCGCCGCGCGGTGGGCAAGCTGGTCAATCTTTCGGACCTGCTGGTGCACGAGCCCTTGCGCGGCAAGGCGGGCATCGGCCACACCCGCTGGGCCACGCACGGCGCGCCCACTGTCAGCAATGCGCACCCGCACCGGGCGGGCGCGGTTGCGGTGGTGCACAACGGCATCATCGAGAACTACAAGGACCTGCGCGCCGAGCTGCTGGACTGCGGCATGGAGTTCCGCACCGAGACCGACACCGAAACCGTTGCCCTGATGGCCGAGCGCTATCTGCAGGAAGGGCAAACGCCGGTGGAGGCTGCCTTCAAGACGCTGGACCGGCTGGAAGGCGCGTTTGCGCTCGCGTTCCTGTTCGACGGCGAGGAAGACCTGATCGTGGCCGCCCGCAAGGGCTCACCGCTGGCGATCGGCCATGGCGATGGCGAGATGTTCGTGGGCTCGGACGCGATTGCGCTGGCATCGCTCACCGACCGCATCACCTACCTCGAGGAAGGCGACCGCGCCGTGGTGACCCGCGCGGGCGTTGAGCTGCGCAGCCCCGGCGGCGCCCTGGTCAACCGCGAGACCAAGACAATCCAGATCGATGCGGCCCAGGTCGACAAGGGCGGCCACAAGCACTTCATGGCCAAGGAAGTCGCCGAGCAGCCCTTTGTCATCGCCGAGGCGATCCGGTCCTACCTGCCAGTGGAGGAGGACATCGTCCGCCTGCCCGGCGCGGGCGCCGATTTCGCGGGTGTCGAGCGGCTGACCATGGTGGCCTGCGGCACCGCCTATTACGCCTGCCTCACCGCGAAATACTGGTTCGAGCAGATCGCCCGCCTGCCGGCGGAGGTCGATATCGCCTCCGAGTTCCGCTACCGCGAGCCGCCGGTGCCCGCCAACACGATGGCGCTGTTCGTTTCGCAATCGGGGGAGACCGCGGACACCCTGGCCGCACTGCGCTATTGCCGGGAGAAGGCGGACCGGATCGTCTCGGTGGTGAACGTGCCGGAAAGCTCCATCGCGCGGGAAAGCGACCTGGCGCTGCCGATCTTTGCCGGCCCCGAAATCGGCGTCGCCTCGACCAAGGCCTTCACCTGCCAGCTCACGGTGCTGCTGCTGCTCGCACTCAAGGCGGCGTCGGACCGCGGCGTGCTCGACGCGCAGGAGATGTCGGACTACGCCACCGCGATCCGCGGGCTGCCCAACGTGCTCTCCGCGGCGCTGGAGCAGAACGAGGCAATCCGCCAGGCCGCGCTGAAGGTGAGCGAAGCGCGCGACGTCTTGTTCCTGGGCCGCGGGCTGATGTTCCCGCTGGCGCTGGAGGGCGCGCTGAAGCTGAAAGAAATCAGCTACATCCACGCCGAAGCCTATGCCTCCGGCGAGTTGAAGCACGGCCCCATCGCGCTCATCGACAAGAACATGCCGGTGGTGGTGATGGCGCCCCGGGACGCGCTCTTCGACAAGTCGGTCTCCAACATGCAGGAGGTGCTGGCGCGCAAGGGCAAGGTGCTGATGTTCTCGGACCGCGACGGCATCGCCGAGGCGGGAGACGACGTCTGGTGCACCGTGGAGATGCCGCGGGTGAACCCGGCGCTGACGCCGATCCTCTATGCCATTCCCGCGCAGCTTCTGGCCTATCACACCGCTGTCGCCAAAGGCACCGACGTGGATCAGCCGCGCAACCTCGCCAAATCGGTGACGGTGGAGTGAGCACCGTCACGCTGGAAGACGCGCTGGCCGGGCTGCGCGCCCATGCGGAGCCCGGCCGCGCCGGACAGAAGGCCGCCTACCACAAGCAGGAGCGCGCGGTTCTGGGCACGCCCAACCCGGCGCTGAACGAGCTGTCGGCGGAGTGGCGGCAGACGCTGGACGCGGGCGCACGCTGCGACCTGGCCCGGCAGCTGTGGGACACGGACATCTTCGAGGCCCGCATCGCCGCCGCCAAGCTGCTGACCCAGGCCCGCATCCGGGACGATGCGGCGGTCTGGGATCTGCTCTGCTCCTGGGTGCCGCAGTTCGACAGCTGGGCGATTGCCGATCACGCCTCTACCGCGCTGCAAAAGCGCCTGCTGGCGGAGCCCGGACGGCTCGACACCGTAGAGGCATGGACGCAGGCGCCGCATATGTGGACCCGCCGCGCGGCGCTGGTCTCCACCCTGCCCTGGGCCAAGATGAACAACCTCAAACCCGCCGACCAGGCCCGGCGTAGGCGCATCCTGGGCTGGGCTGCCGCCTATGTGCCTGACCGCGACTGGTTCATCCAGAAAGCGGTGGCCTGGTGGCTGCGCGATCTCAGCAAGCACGACGCCGCCCTGACCCGCGCCTTCCTGGCGGAGCATGGCGCGGCGATGAAGGGGTTTGCCCGCAAGGAAGCGGCGAAACACCTCAGGGACGCCGGATAGCGCCCTGCAAACACCCCCGCGCCTTGCCTGCAAAGCGCGGGGGAATTGTTCCGGCCGCCTCAGCCGGCCGGCAGCACCTGGACGTTCGCCAGCTCCGTCAGCGGCAGGCCCAGCGCCCGCATCGCCTCGATCGACAGGCGGCTGCCGGCGGTTGCCGCGCCTACTGCGGGCTTAAGCGTCACCACCGCCTCGCTGCCTCGGGCAGAACGCACGCGGGCCTGCTGCTCGCTGGTAACCAGAGGGGTTTCCATCCACATACCCGGCACCGAAGGATCGCCGAGCGAGGCCACCGTGGCGGCCGAACTGTCAAAGGCGGGCGCGGAGCTGTCCGCGCCCCCCGCCTGTCGCGTCTCCTGGGGAGCCGCCTGCGGCTGCGGCCGCGTCTTGAAGGCGCCGGAGCCGCCCGAGCCGCCCGAACCGCCTTTCAGAACCGAGGAGTTGATCTGGACGGCGTCACAGGCCGCCAGCATGGAAACCGCAGAAAGGGCTATGATTGTCATACGCATGGGGCGACACTAGCTTTGCGCGAAACTGTTTGCCAGACGCAAAAGCCATCGCCTCTTGCCGGCGGCGGTGCCCCGCTTTACCTAGGAGGCATGACAGCTCCGCTTATCGATCCCTTCGCCCGCGCTATCACCTACCTGCGCGTCTCGGTCACCGACCGCTGCGACTTCCGCTGCGTCTATTGCATGTCGGAAAATATGACCTTTCTGCCCAAGAAGGACCTGCTGACGCTGGAGGAGCTGGACCGGATGTGTTCGACCTTCATCCGGCTGGGGGTGGAGAAACTGCGCATCACCGGCGGCGAGCCGCTGGTGCGCCGCGATATCCTGACGTTCTTCCGCTCGATGACCCGGCACCTGGACAGCGGCGCGCTGAAGGAGCTGACGCTGACCACCAACGGCTCGCAGCTGGAAAAACACGCCCAGGCGCTGTTCGACGCAGGCGTGCGCCGGGTGAATGTCTCGCTCGACACGCTGGAGGAGCAGAAATTCGCGGATGTGACCCGCTGGGGCCGCCTGCCTCAGGTGCTGCGCGGCATCGACGCGGCCCAGAAGGCGGGGCTGCGGGTGAAGATCAACGCGGTGGCGCTCAAGGGATTCAACGAACCCGAGCTGCCCGCCATCACCCGCTGGTGCGCCGAGCGCGGCATCGACCTCACCTGGATCGAGGTGATGCCTATGGGCGATCTCGGCAACGAGGACCGGCTGGACCAGTACTGGTCGCTGAAGGACGTGCGCCGGGAATACGAGAACCACTACACCGTCACCGACCTGGCCGAGCGCAGCGGCGGACCGGCCCGCTATGTGCGGCTGGAAGAGACCGGCCAGAAGATCGGCTTCATCACCCCCCTCAGCCATAACTTCTGCGAAAGCTGCAACCGGGTGCGGCTGACCTGCACCGGCGAGCTCTACATGTGCCTCGGCCAGGAGGACATGGCCGACCTGCGCGCGCCCCTGCGTGACCATCCGGACAGCGAGGCACCGCTGGAGAACGCCATCCGCGAGGCGATCACGCTCAAGCCCAAGGGCCACGATTTCGACTACTCCCGGCAGCAGGTCGGCGGCCAGATGAGCCGCCACATGAGCCACACCGGCGGCTGAGATGCCCGGACCCGGTGGCGCGCAGCCGACGCTGCTCTATTCGCTCTATCGCGGTGCCAGTGCACTGATCGCGCCGCTTGCCTGGCGCAGGGTGGCTGCCCGCTTGCGCGCCTATGGCCTGCCCGAAGAACGGGTCCGCGAGCGGCTCGGCCATGCCTCCCTGCCGCGGCCTCCCGGGCAGCTGATCTGGTTTCATGCGGCTTCGGTCGGGGAAAGCCTGTCGGTGCTGACCCTGATCCGCCGCATCGGCGAGCTGGCGCCGGATGCGGAATTCCTCATCACCTCCGGCACGCCGACCTCGGCCGAGCTGGTCGCCAAACGGATGCCGCCGCGCTGCCGCCACCAGTTCCCGCCGCTCGATACCGCCGCCGCGGTGGAGCGCTTCCTGGACCACTGGAAGCCCAATCTGGGGGTATTCGTGGAAAGCGAGCTGTGGCCGCAGATGCTGGTGCGGGCGCGCCAAACGGGCTGCCCGCTGGTGCTGTTGAATGCGCGCCTCTCCGACCGTTCGGTCGCAGGCTGGCAGAAACGCCCGGCCACCGCGCGCTTCATCCTCGGCCAGTTCGCGCTGTTTCTCACCCAGAACCGCAAGACAGCCGATAACCTGCGCGCCATCGGCGCCGCCCCGGACCGTATCCGCCCAGGCAGCAATCTCAAGGCGGTCTCTGCCCCGCTGCCGGTGGACCAGACCGCACTGGCCGAGGTTCGCAGCGCACTCGGAACGCGCCCGGTCTGGGTTGCCTCCTCCACCCACGCAGGCGAGGAGGAGGTGGTGCTTGCGGCCCACAAGGCGCTGCTTGCGCAGCATCCGGACCTTTGCCTGCTGCTCGCCCCCCGCCACCCGGAGCGCGGCAGCGAAGCAGAGGCGCTGATCGCGGAGGCAGGCCTCACCTCTGCCCGCCGCAGTCAGGGCGAGCTGCTGGCGCCGGAAATCCAGGTCTACCTCGCCGACACGCTGGGCGAAGTCGGAACCTGGTATGCGCTCACCCCCCTGGTTTTCCTCGGTGGCTCACTGCGCGAGATCGGCGGCCACAACCCGTACGAGGTGATGCAGGCCGGCGCCGCCGTAATCACCGGGCCGGGCCACTACAATTTCGCCGAAACCTACGCCGAGCTGACCCGCGAGGGCGCAGCGGTGGAGGTGGAGAATGCCGGGGGGCTCTGCCGGGAAATCACCCGCTGGCTGGCGGAGCCCGAGACGCTCGACACCGCGCGCCGCGCCGCCGCCGCCTTCATCTCGCGCCAGTCGGACCAATTGGACAACACAGTGGAGGCGCTGCTCAAGCTGCTGCCTGCCGCAGAAGGAGACCCCGATGGTCAAGGTTGACCCCCGCACGGTCGAAGTCATCGCCCCGAACTTCAAGCGCCGCCTGTCGGGCGTGACCGCCACCATCGTGCGTCTGGTGCCCCTGCAGCGCAAGCAGATCGCCATTGCCACGGCCGGCGCGGGCCTGCCGGATCACCTGCCGCATCTGGAGGCGGGCGAGCTTCTTTTGATGCCGCGCAACGGCCCCGCAGGCGCCCGCGTCTGGCACGCCCGCCGCAACACCGAAATGCTGGCCGGGCTGGCGCTGAAGTACATTTTCGGCAAGCGGCTGAAGCTGCTGTTCACCTCCGCCTCGCAGCGGCATCACTCGAACTATACCAAATGGCTGATCTCGCAGATGGACCGGGTCATCGCCACCTCGGCCAAGGGCGCGGCCTATCTGGAGAAACCGGCTCAGGTGGTGCACCACGGCATCGACACCGCCACCTTCGCACCGTCCGCGGACAAACCGGCGCTGCGGCGCGAACTGGGCCTGCCCGAAGACGCCCTGCTGATCGGCTGCTACGGCCGCATCCGCGCGCAGAAGGGCACGGATGTCTTTGTCGGCGCGATGCTCGACGTGCTGAAAGACCACCCCCGCGCCGCGGCCGTGGTGATGGGACGGGCGACCGAGAAACACATGCAGTTCGAAAGGGATCTGCGCGCGAGGGTGGAGGCCGCTGGCCTCAAAGACCGGCTGCTGTTCCCCCCCGAGGTGCCGGTCTGGGAAGTTGCGCGCTGGTATCAGGCGCTGGACCTCTACGTGGCACCGCAGCGCTGGGAGGGCTTCGGGCTCACCCCTCTTGAAGCCATGTCCTGCGGCGTGCCGGTGGTCGCCACCCGCGCCGGCGCCTTTGAAGAGATGGTCGCGCCGGGCGAAACCGGCCTGCTGATCGACCCCGGCGACACCGCGCAGATGGTGGAGGCCATCAAGGAGGTGCTGGGCACCGAAGGCCGGCTGCAAGCCTGGTCAAAAGCCGCGCGCAAACACGCGGTCACCAATTTCGCGCTCGAAAAAGAAGCCGGCACGCTGGTCGCGATCTACCGCGAGATGCTCGAGCACTAGACCCTGAATCGCCGCACTTTTGGGCTCCCACTGAAAGAAACCGGGCCAGCGCCCGCGCGCCGCCCGGCTTCTTCTGGCGGGAAATATCCTCGGGGGTGAATTGCCCCGGGCGTGCCCGGGGCAAGAGGGGGCAGACAGCCCCCTCCCCCGCGTGCCTCAGGCCGCAGGCATCCGCTGTTCTACGATTCCCGCCCACCAGCTGCAGCCGGCCGGTATGGCCTCGTCGTTGAAGTTGTACTCCGGATGGTGCACGGCGGCGGTGTCGCCATTGCCGACCAGGATATAAGCGCCGGGGCGTTCCTCCAGCATGAAGGCGAAGTCCTCGCCGCCCATGACCAGCGGTGCCTCGTCACAGTTGCCCGAGATATCTGCGGCCACCTTGGCGGCAAACTCGGTCTGCTCCTCGTGGTTCGCCATCACCGGGTAGCCGCGGTGGTAGGTGACATCGGCACTGCCGCCGAAGGTTGCGGCGACGCCCGCGCAGATCTCCTTGATGCGCTTCTCCGCCAGATCGCGCATTTCGCCCGACATGGTGCGCACGGTTCCCTTGATCTGCACCTTCTGCGGGATCACGTTGAACGCCTTCGAAGAGGTCTCGAACGACGTCACCGAAACCACGATCTGATGCACCGGGTCGGCATTGCGCGACGCGATGGTCTGCAGCGCCAGCACCGCCTGTGCCGCCATCACCGTGGTGTCGATGGTCTCCTGCGGCTTGGCGGCATGGCCGCCGCGGCCCTCGAAGGTGATGTCGAACTGGTCGGTGGCGGCAAAGAAGGCGCCCGGGCGGATCGAGAAGGAGCCCACGGGGCGGCCCGGCCAGTTGTGCATGCCGTAGAGCTCCTGGATGTTCCAGCGGTCCATCATGCCGTCGTCGCACATCTCCTTGCCGCCGCCGCCGCCTTCTTCGGCGGGCTGGAAGATCACCACCACGGTGCCGTCGAAGTTGCGGGTCTCCGACAGGTACTTGGCCGCGCCCAGCAGCATCGCGGTGTGGCCG
This sequence comes from Cribrihabitans pelagius, assembly GCF_048820915.1. Lineage (NCBI taxonomy): Bacteria > Pseudomonadati > Pseudomonadota > Alphaproteobacteria > Rhodobacterales > Paracoccaceae > Cribrihabitans > Cribrihabitans pelagius. Next base: position 48,121 of record NZ_JBMERR010000027.1, read on the forward strand.
TCATGGCCGCAGGCGTGCATCGCGCCGGGGGTCTTGGAGGCGTATTCCACCCCGGTCTGCTCGTGGATCGGCAGCGCGTCCATGTCGGCGCGCAGCCCGATCACCTTGCCCGAAGTGTCGGACTTGCCCTTGATCACGCCGACAACGCCGGTGCGGCCGATGCCGGTCACCACCTCATCGCAGCCGAATACCTTCAGCTTCTCCGCCACCAGCGCGCTGGTGCGGTGGGTGTCGAAGAGGATCTCGGGGTTTTCGTGGATGTCGCGGCGCCAGGCGGTGATTTCGTCCTGAAGTTCGGCAAAGCGGTTCTTGACCGGCATGATATGTACTCCTTGTGTCAGATTTGCCCGGAGGGTGCTGGCCCGCCCGGAGTATTCGGTTTTGTCTCGATCAGGCCGCGGGCATGCGGCGTTCGACGATCTCGGCGAACCAGCTGCAGCCCTGCGGGATGATGGTGTCGTTAAAGTCGTACTCCGGGTGGTGCAGCCCGGGGCCGAAACCGTTGCCGAGGCGGATCATCGCGCCGGGGCGGGCCTCCAGCATGAAGGAGAAGTCTTCGCCCCCCATGCCCAGCGGCGGCTCCACCGCGTGCCCCGCCACCGCTTCGGCGGCCTCACGCGCATGGGCGGCGGCCTCGGCATCGTTGATGGTGACCGGCACGCCGAGGGTGAAGGCAACTTCGGCGCTGCCGCCGAAGGCCGCGGCGGCGCTCACGGCGATCTCCTCCAGCCGCTGGCGCATCTGCGCGCGCACCTCGGGCGAATGGGTGCGGATAGTGCCGCGCAGCTCGGCCCGGTCGGGGATCACGTTGAACACCTTGGAAGACGTCTCGGCAGAGGTGACGGAGAGCACGCCCTCGCGCACCGGGTCCACGTTGCGGGCCACTACAGACTGCAGCGCGCAGATCAGATGCGCCATCATCACCGTTGTATCCACCGTTTCATGCGGCTTGGCGGCATGGCCGCCGCGGCCCTGCAGGGTGATGGTGAACTCGTCGACCGATGCGAGGATCGGTCCTTTCCGGATTGCGAAGGTCCCTGCCTCCAGCCCCGGCGCGTTGTGGATGGCGTAGATCTCCTGGATGCCGAAGCGTTCCATCAGCCCGTCCTTGCACATCGCCTCCGCGCCGTTGCCGCCCTCCTCGGCAGGCTGGAAGATCACCACCGCAGTGCCATCGAAATTGCGGGTCTCGGCGAGGTATTTGGCGGCCCCCAGAAGCATCGCGGTATGGCCATCGTGGCCGCAGGCGTGCATGGCGCCGGGAATGGCGGAGGCATGCGGGCGCGCGCCCTGCTCCTGCATCGGCAGCGCGTCCATGTCGGCGCGCAAGCCGATGGCGCGGCCCGCGGTATCCGAGCGGCCCCGGATCACGCCGACAACACCGGTGCGGCCGATGCCGGTCACCACCTCGTCGCAGCCGAACTCCGCGAGCTTCTCCGCCACCAGCGCGCTGGTGCGGCGGGTGTCATAGAGGATCTCCGGATGCCGGTGGATGTCCCGCCGCCAGACGGCCGCTTCATCGGAGAGTTCGGCAAAGCGGTTCTTCACGGGCATTCGGGTCCTCCTCAGGCCGCGGGCATGCGGCGTTCGACAAGCTCGGCAAACCAGCTGCAGCCGAGCGGTATGGCGTCATCGTCAAAGACATAAGCCGGGTGATGGCACATCGCGGTGTCGCCGTTGCCGAGGAAGATATAGGCGCCGGGCCGTTCTTCCAGCATGTAGGAGAAATCCTCCGACGGGGTGATCGGCGGCGTGTCGTCATCGACCCTGGCAGCCACCGCGCGGGCGGCTTCCACCGCAAACTCCGTCTCCGCCCCGGTGTTGATGGTGACCGGGTAGCCCGGCGTCCAGGTGACCTTGGCCGCCGCGCCAAAGGCCGAGGCAGTGTCCTCCGCCACCCGGCGCACGCGCGCCTCGGCCAGCTCGCGGCACTCGGGGTCGAGCGTGCGCACGGTGCCTTGCAGACGCGCGGTGTGGGCTATCACGTTCGACGCGGTGCTGTCGGTTTCAAAGGTGCCCACGGTCAGCACCACGCGCTTCAGCGGGTCGATGTTGCGCGACACGATGGAATGCAGCGAGACCACGATCTGCGAGGCGACCAGCGTGGTGTCGATCGCGTCATGCGGCGTCGCGGCATGGCCGCCCTTGCCGGTCACCTCGATCTCAAACTCGTCCGAGGAGGCCATCAGCGCGCCGGGCCGGGTGGCAAACTCGCCCACCGGCAGGCCCGGCATGTTGTGCAGCCCGTAGACCTCCTGGATGCCCCAGCGCTGCATCAGCCCGTCGTCGCACATCGCCTTGCCGCCGCCGCCGCCTTCTTCGGCGGGCTGAAAGATCAGCACCACCTTGCCGTCGAAGTTGCGGGTCTCGGCGAGGTATTTCGCAGCCCCCAGCAGGATCGCGGTATGGCCGTCATGGCCGCAGGCATGCATCACGCCCGCGGTCTTGGAGGCGTAGTCAACGCCCGAGGCTTCATGAATCGGCAGCGCGTCCATGTCGGCCCGCAGCCCGATGACCCTGCCCGAGGTGTCGGTCTTGCCCTCGATCACCGCAACCACGCCGGTGCGGCCGACGCCTTCGGTGATCCCGGTAATACCGAATTCCCTGAGCCGCGCGGCGACAAATGCGGCGGTCTCGTGGACCTCGTACATCAGTTCGGGGTGTTCATGCAGGTGGTGGCGCCAGGCGGTGATCTCACCATGCATCTCGGCAAATCTGTTCTTGGCCGGCATCGCGCTAACTCCTCTCATCTGAGACGATTGGTACAAAACTCACCCGCCTTTGTCTACGCCCAACAGCGCAGGCGCGCCCGGCCAGCCCGCGGACGCAAGGGGGTCACTCCGAACCGGGGCCTTCGGCGGTCAGGAAGGCAACCAGGCTGGCCTGCAACTCTTCGATCTGCGCGGCCGGCAGGCGGGCGCGCATCTCCTCCCGCACACCGGAGAGCCGTTCGGCCACGTCCTCGATATACGTCCTGCCCGCGGGCGTCAGGCGCAGGTGCACGGTGCGGCGGTCGGCTTCGGAGCGCTCGCGCTCCAGCAGCCCGCGCTTGGCCAGCTTTTCGACATAGCGGGCCAGGGTCGCGGTGTTGATCGCCAGAATACCGCCATAGGCGTTCTGCACCAGCCCGGGCTTGCGGTGTATCATGCCCAGAAGGCTGAGGTGCCCCGCCGCAAGGCCGCTTTCCTTGCCGATCGCCTCGACATACTGCGCGATCATCCGGCCGGCGATCTGCAACAGCACGGCGAAATCCACGTCTTCGTAGATACCGCCCGGAATGTCCGCGCCCGGCCGGCTCATCGCGGCCTGCCTGTCCGGCTGCGGACGCTCATCCAGCCAGACGCTCCACCAGCCGCCGCATGAAGCTGTGACCTGCTTCGAACTGTGCCACAGTAACATATTCGTTCGGCTGATGCGCCTGGGCAATGTCGCCCGGCCCGCAAACCACGGCGGAGTAGCCCGCCGCCTGGAACTGCCCGGCCTCGGTGCCGTAGCTGACCACATGGCGGCCGTTGTCGCCGGTGAGCGCGCGGGCCAGAGTTTCAGCGGCGCCGTCCTGTTCGGGCGCAAGCGCGGGCACGTCGAAGGTCTGAGTGACCTCGATCCGCGTCTCCGGGTGAACAGCCTGCATCCGCGCCTCAACCTGGCGGACCTGCTCCATGTAGCGCTCCCGCCAGCCTGCCGCGCTCTCCTGCGGCAGGATGCGCATGTCGAGGCTGAAGGTGCAGTCCTTGGCGGTGATGTTCTGCGCGGTGCCGCCTTCGATCACGCCCACATGCAGCGTCGTGAAGGGCGGTTCAAACAGGCTTGCCGCGGCATCGGGCTCTGCCGCCTGGTTTTCGGCGTTCATCGCGTTCACCCATTCGATCAAGGGCGCGGCATGCATCACCGCGCTGACGCCCGTATGCACCAGCGAGCTGTGCACCTCGAAGCCGTGCAGATGGGTGGAATAGCCGTAGCCGCCTTTGTGGCCGGTCACCACCTGCATCATCGAGGGCTCGCCTACGAGCACGGCCGCGCCCTTGGGAAGCTTCTCCTGCATTGCGGCGATCATCGGCGGCGCGCCGGTGCAGCCGATCTCCTCGTCAAAGCTGAGCGCCAGCTGCAAGGGACGCTTCACGCCCTGCACATGCGCCTCCACCAGGGCCCAGATGGCGAGCGCATCGAAACCTTTCATATCGCAGGTGCCGCGGCCGAAGTACTTGCCGTCGCGTTTCGTCACGGTGAACGGGTCGCTGTCCCAGGCCTGGCCGTCAACCGGCACCACGTCGGTATGGCCCGAGAGCACGACCGCGCCGTCCGTCAGCGGGCCGGCATGGGCAAAAACCGCCGCCTTGTGCGGCTGCTCGGGGCCGGTCCAGCGGTGGCTTTCGATGCCCTGCGACGACAGGTAACCCTGCACCCACTCCACCAGCGGCAGGTTGCTGTCCCGGCTGACCGTCGGGAAGGAGACCAGCTTTGCCATGATCTCCAGCGGGGTCAGCCGGGACGCCATGCTCAATACCCGCTGTCGGTGGTCAAAACGAAATGGCCGGGTTCAAGCTCCAGGTATTCCGACGGTTCCGGCTGGTAGTCCAGCCCGTGAATCGGCGAGGGGATCGGCTTGAAGTTCAGCTCCCGCTCCGATTTGCGCCGCCGCGGGTCGGCCACCGGCACCGCCTTCATCAAGGCTTGCGTGTAGGCATGAAGCGGGTTCTCGAAGACACGTTCACGCGGGCCAAGCTCGACGATGCGGCCGAGGTACATGACGCCGACTTGATGGCTGACGCGCTCCACCACAGCCATGTCGTGGCTGATGAACAGGAAGGAGAGTCCGAGTTCCGCCTGCAGCTCCATCATCAGGTTCAGAACCTGCGCCTGCACCGACACATCCAGCGCCGAGACGGCCTCGTCCGCGACGATCAGCTTGGGGTTCAGGGCGAGCGCGCGGGCGATGGCGATCCGCTGGCGCTGGCCGCCGGACATCTCGTGCGGGTAGCGGCGCATGAAGCTGCGCGGCAGGTGCACCCGGTCGAACAGGCTCGCGACGCGGTCGTGCAGCTCGGACCCCGAGGCGAGGCCATAGTTGCGCAGCGGCTCAGCCACCTGGTCGATCAGCTGCATCTGCGGGTTGAGCGATGCAAAAGGATCCTGGAAGATCATCTGCATGTCCTGGCGCGCCTTGTGCATCTGGCTGTGGCTGAAGCCCAGGACATCGCGCCCCTCAAACTCCACCTTGCCGGATTGCGGCTCCACCAGCCGCAAAAGGGAGCGGCCGGCGGTGGACTTGCCGCAGCCGGATTCGCCCACCAGCGACAGGGTCCGGCCCTTGAAGACCTTGAAGGACACATCCTCCACCGCGTGCACATTGGCCACGGTGCGGCGCAGGATGCCGCCCTTGACCGGGAAGCGGGTGACCAGGTTCTCGACGTTCAGCAGCACTTCGTCGGTGCCCTTGATCGGCTCGATCTTCTGATCCTCGACCCCCATCAGCTTCATCGGCTCGGGGTAGTGCTTGCCGCGCATTTCGCCCAGCTTGGGCACCGCCGCCAGCAGCGCCTTGGTGTAGTCATGCTGCGGATTCTCGAAGATTTCTTCGACGGTGCCTTCCTCGACCTTGTTGCCGCGGAACATCACCACCACGCGGTCGGCCATCTGCGCCACCACCGCCATGTCGTGGGTGATGAACATCACCGCCGTCCCCGTCTCGCGCTTCAATCGGTCCATCAGGGCGAGGATTTCGGCCTGGATGGTCACATCGAGCGCGGTGGTCGGCTCGTCCGCAATCAGGAGACGCGGCTCGCAGGCCATCGCCATCGCGATCACCACCCGCTGGCGCATGCCGCCGGACAGCTCGTGCGGATACTGCTGCAGCCGCCGTTCAGGTTCGGGGATGCGGACCTGGCGCAACAGCTCCAGCGCACGTTCCTCGGCCTGGGCCTTGGACATGTTCTTGTGGATGCGCAGGCCCTCGGTCAGCTGGCGGCCGACGGTGAACACCGGGTTCAGCGCGGTCATCGGCTCCTGGAAGATCATGCCGATCTCGTTGCCGCGGATCTGCTTCATCATGTCCTGCTGGGCCTTGGCCAGATCGGTCTTGCCGCCCTGGCGCCGGTCGAACACCAATTCGCCGCCCGCGATCTCGCCGCCGCCGAACTCCACCAGCCGCATCAGCGACAGCGAGGAGACCGATTTGCCGGAGCCGGATTCGCCCACGATGCAGACGGTTTCGCCCGGATTGACTTCGAACGAGACGTTTTCGACCCCCACGACCGGCCCGTCCTTGGTCTGAAACTCGACCCGCAAGCCCTTGATCTGTGCAATTGGCTGATCCAGCACCTTTGATCCCCTTCTGTCCGGCCAGGCGGCCCGCAGGCCTTGGCCCAAGATATTCCCGGCAGCATTTGCCGCTCATTGTTGCCGCGATGTAAGCCGATCGCGCCGGGCGCGTCAAACCCGGGCCTGGAATTACCCGACGCCAAGGCTTGCAATTTTCCCAAACTCTGTTTCGATACCGGCAGTCGCCGCCTGCCAGGCGCGGCCCGGCCGGGTCAGGGACAACCCCAGGGGTTTACTGATCTTCACCGGCGCGCACAGGCGATGATAGCTAAACTCCGCAGCGATGCGGCAAATCTCCGGGCCCGCTGAAGGCCCGCTCAAAACAAAAAAAAGACACGCAATGTGTCCGGCAAGGAGAGTGTGATGAAAATCAAATCCCTTTTGATGGGGGCTGCTGCCGCGGCCTCCCTGGCTTCTGCAGCTTATGCGGAACGGGGATCGGACGGCCAGGTCAACATTATCTACTGGCAGGCGCCGTCGATCATGAACCCGTTCCTGTCGGGCGGCACCAAGGACGTCGAAGCCGCCTCGCTGGTGATCGAGCCGCTGGCCCGCTACGACACCAAGGGCAACATGGTGCCGTTCCTCGCGGCCGAGATCCCGACCGTGGACAACGGCGGCGTCAGCGAGGACCTGAAGTCGATCACCTGGAAAATCGCCCCCGGCATCAAGTGGTCGGACGGCAGCGATTTCACCGCGCATGACGTGGTGTTCACCGCCAACTACTGCATGGATCCCGAAGGCGGCTGCGCCCAGGTGACCAAGTTCGAAGGCGTGACCGGCGTCGAAGCGGTCGATGACCTCACCGTCAAGGTGACCTTCGCCGAACCCACCCCCTTCCCCTATGGTCCCTTCGTGGGCGGCGAAAGCCCGATCATCCAGAAGGCCCAGTTTGAAAACTGCATGGGCGCCAAGGCCCCCGAATGCACCGAAGCGAATTTCGCGCCGCTGGGCACCGGCCCGTTTGTGGTGGACGAATTCAAGCCCAACGACGTGATCACCCTGTCGGCCAACGACAACTACCGCGACCCCAATAAGCCCGCCTTCGCCAAGGTGCTGTTCAAGGGCGGCGGCGACGCCACCGCGGCGGGCCGCGCAGTGATGGAAACCGGCGAGTTCGACTACGCCTGGAACCTCCAGCTGGCGCCGGAAGTGATCGCCCAGATGGAAGCAGGCGGCAAGGGCAAGCCGGTGGCAGGCTTCGGCCCGCTGGTCGAGCGCATCATGCTCAACAACACCAACCCTGACCCGGCGCTTGGCCCGGACGAGCGTTCGGTGATCCGCCCGCATCCGTTCCTGGGCGACCCGGCGGTCTACAAGGCGATGTCGATGGCCATCGACCGCCCGCTGCTGGTGGAAATCGGCTACGGCAAGGCCGGCAAGGTCGGCTGCAACTGGGTGCCCGCGCCTGAAGCCTTCGCCTCCGACACCTTCGACTGCTCCACCCAGGACATCGAAGGCGCCAAGGCGATGCTGGAGGAAGCCGGCTACAAGGACACCAACGGCGACGGCGTGCGGGAGACCCCGGACGGCAAGCCGATGAAGATCCTGTACCAGACCTCGACCAACGCCGTGCGCCAGGATTTCCAGGCGCTGATCAAGGAATGGTGGAGCCAGATCGGCATCGAGTCCGAGCTGCGCAACATCAACTCCAGCGTCTTCTTCGGCGGCGACCCGGGCTCGCCCGACACCTTCCAGAAGTTCTATGCCGACGTCGAGATGTACGCCAACACCTTCAACGGCACCGACCCGCAGTCCTACCTGGGCAACGGTCTGTGCGACAAAGCACCGACCCCGGCCACCCAGTGGCAGGGCGAGAACATCTCGCGCTTCTGTGACGAAGAGTACGACAAGCTGCACGCCGAACTGACCAAGACCGCCGGTCAGGACGCCCGGGCCGAGATCGCCAAGCGCCTCAATGACATCATCGTCGAAAAGGGCGGCATGATCCCGCTGGTGCACCGCGGCCGCCTGTCGGCACATTCCAACACCCTGGGCGGCGTCGATCTGAACGTCTGGGACAGCGAACTGTGGAACGCGGCCGACTGGCACCGCATTAAGTAATCCGCGTCAGGCTCTGCGGGGCCCCGGTGTTACACCGGGGCCTCTTGCCATTTCCGGGTGGTTACGCTTTACGGCCTGCGCATAAGACGGACGCCAGGCGCTGCCGCCTTGCTTCCAAACTCAAATCCCCGTTGTAAAGGCGCTTAGCTGATGCTGACTTTTACAATCCGGCGGCTGATACTTGCGGTGCCCACACTGCTGTTCATCAGCCTCGTGATCTTCCTGCTCCTGGAGCTCGCTCCCGGCGATCCGATGGCGCAGGTCCCCCTCACCGTCCCTCCTGAAGTCAAGGAAAAGATGCGCGAGGCGCTTGGCCTGGGCCAGCCCATGCATATCCGCTTCTGGAAGTGGCTGGTGCAATTCTTCTGGATCGAACCGCAGGTTCTGATCGACCACTACCTCGGCACATCCTTCTCGGCCGGGGACCTCAGAGTGATTTCCTGGCAGACCCGCTCGCCGGTGATGGATATCGTGATCCAGCGCCTGCCGCAGACCCTCTGGGTCGTGGGCACCGCCTATCTGGTGGCCATCGTGATCGCGCTGCCGATCGGGATCTATTCGGCCTACCGCCAGTACAGCTGGTTCGACCAGCTCGGCACCTTCATCTCGATGGTGGGCTTTTCCGTGCCGCCGTTCTTCTCGGGCGTCTTGGTGATCGTGATCTTCTCGGTGCAGCTGGGCTGGTTCCCCTCGATCTATGACACCACCCATACCGTCGACAGCTGGGACGCCTTCGTCTACCAGCTGAAGCAGATGATCATGCCGGTGATGGTGCTGGCGCTGCAGATCACCGCGCAGCTTTCCCGCTTCATGCGCGCCTCGATGCTGGACAACCTCAACCAGGATTACGTCCGCACCGCCCGCGCCAAGGGGTTGAGCGAATATGTTGTGGTGTTGGTGCATGTGCTCAGGAACTCGATGATCCCGGTGGTCACCGTGATCGCGCTGGGTATCCCGGCAATCTTCGGCGGTGCCATCATCACCGAGCAGGTGTTCAAGGTGAACGGCATCGGCCAGCTGCTGATCGGCGCGATCCAGGCCAACGACCTGCCGATGGTGCAGACGCTGACCTTCATCTTCGCGGTGCTGATCGTGCTGTTCAACCTGATCGCCGACGTGCTGTACGGCATTCTTGACCCGAGGATCCGCTATGACTGACAAGGAACGCTTCGTGCCCGACGAAGGCATGGCGCCCGCCTCGACCGCGGTGCCCGGCGCCGGCGCGCTGGAGGAACTCCACCGCCCGCCGCGCAGCCAGTGGCTGAACGTCTGGGACCAGTTCAAGTCGCACCGCGGCGCGATGATGGGCGGGGCGCTGTTTCTCTTCATCATCCTGGCGGTGTACCTGGGGCCGTTCTTCTGGGACATCGACGCCACCCAGATCGACATCCGCGCCCGCAACCAGGGCCCGAGCTGGGCGCATCCTTTCGGCACCGACCAGCTGGGCCGCGACATGCTGGCCCGGATGATGGCGGGCGGCGCGACTTCTGTTTCGGTCGGCCTGACGGCGATGCTGCTGGCGCTGTTCCTGGGCTCGCTGATCGGGGTGATGGCGGGCTTCTTCAGGAAACTCGACGGGCCGCTGATGCGCCTTACAGACCTCTTCCTGGCGCTGCCGCTGCTGCCGCTGCTGCTGGTGATGATGCTGCTGTTCCGCGAGCCGCTGAACGCTGCCTTCGGGCCGGAACAGGGGATCTTCATCCTGATCGTGGCCTCCATCGGCATCACCAGCTGGATGCCGACCGCACGGATCGTGCGCGGCGACGTGCTGGCGCTGAAGGAGCGCGAATTCGTGATGGCGGCGCGCTCGATCGGCACCACGAACAGCAAGCTGATCGCACGGCACATCCTGCCCAACGTGCTGTCGCCGATCATGGTCTCGGCCACGCTGGGCATCGCCACCGCGATCATCACGGAATCGTCGCTGTCGTTCCTCGGCCTCGGCTTCCCGCCGGACTTCCCGACCTGGGGGCGGCTGCTGTTCGATGCCACCGACTACCTGCAGCAATACCCCGAGCGGGTGTTCTGGCCCGGCATGGCGATTTCGCTGACGGTGCTGAGCGTGAACTACCTGGGCGATGGTCTGCGCGACGCGCTGGACCCGCGCATCCGCGGCCGCTGAGGCAAACGTGCCCTTTAAAACAGGAAATGGCCGCCCTTTCCGGGGCGGCCATTTTCCGTTCCGAAGGGGGACTTGCTCAGTGCAGCTTCTTGCGGATACGCCGCACCGCAAGCCAGACCAGCGCCACCACCGGCAGGGTGATCAGAGCAATCAGATTGCCCTTGCTGAGGTTCATCAGCGCCGCCAGCGGATAGAGCGCATAGCCCGCCAGCGACACCGCGTAATAGCTGATCGCCACGACCGACAGCCCCTCGACCGTGTGCTGCAGCCTGAGCGCCAGATCTGCGCGCCTGTCCATGCTGGCCAGCAGTTCCTGGTTCTGCGCCGAACGCTCCACATCCACCCGCGTCCGCAAGAGCTCCCCCGCCCTGCGCGCCCGGTCCGCCAGCGTCTCCAGCCGCTTCTCGGTCGAAGTCACCGTGCGCATGGCCGGCTCGAACCGGCGCAGCATGAACTCCGCCAGGGTCTGGAAGCCGTGCAGACGGTTTTCCCGCAACAACGCGATGCGCTGATTGACCAGCGCGTCATAGGCGCCGGTCGCGCCGAAGCGGAAGGCCGATTGCGCCGCCATCGCCTCCAGCTCGGCCGCGACGGTCAGGAGCTGCGACAGGATCTGGTCGGCCGGCTGACTGCCGCCCGTCATTTCCTGCATGATGCTGCTCAGATGGCTGTCGAGCGCACCGATGGTGGGGGCCAGCCCCCGGGCACGGGAGAACCCCAGCATCGCCATCGCCCGGTAGGTTTCGATCTCGCAGAGCCGCTGCACCACCCGGCCGATGCGCTGGCTGCCGGTCTCGGGGTTCGCAAAGACGGCAAAACGCATGTGGCCCGCCGGGTCGATCCGGAAGTCCCCGGCCACCAGCGCATTGTTGTCCAGCACCTGCGCCACGGTCAGGCTTTCCGGCACGAACCAGTCCTGCAGCAGCGGCTTCAGCACCCCTTCTTCCGGCCGCGGCACCACCCGGATCAGCGCCGAGGTGATCCGCTGCCCCGGCACCGCTGCCAGCCAATCCTGGGGGAAGACATCAAACTCCGCGGGATCGTAGGCACGCTGCCCGGTGCCGTCGCGATAAACGGTGTAGCTCACGAATTCGGTGTGCTGCTCCCATTTCAGCATGTGCCGCCCGATTGCTGCCGCGTGATGCGTGGCGCCCGGTTGCGGATGCGGCGCGCCGTGCCGGTCGAGCAGCGCGATCAGGTGCTTCAGGTCCTGCTGCCGGTCGCGGTGTACCGCCTCTTTCGGCTGCTTCACCGCCAGATAGGCCGCCGTACAGGGGCAGTTCATGGTTGGAAAAGGCCGTGCGTGCAGCTCGTTGGTCAGCGGATAGCGCAGCGGGTGGTCCTGGATCGGGGGCATTTCGGTCTCCGGGCAACAATGCTGGGGACCTTAATTGCCCCGGCAATACATGTACAGAAGTGTTTCATTTCAGTACGTTAGATGAATGCGACGGTATACAATCGAAGTGTTGCAGGGGGGCTGCCCCCGGCCTTCGGCCTCCCCCGAGGTATTTTCAGTCAGAAAGTGGCTGAAGGAAAAAGGCGCCCCGGTTGGGGGCGCCTTTGCGTTTCATCGGGCGGGCTGATTACTGGATCATACCCAGCAGCGTATCGAGCGACTGTTTTGCGTCGCCGTAGAACATGCGGGTGTTTTCCTTGAAGAACAGGGGGTTCTCGATGCCCGAATACCCTGTGCCCTGGCCGCGCTTGGAGACGAAGACCTGTT
>NZ_JBMERR010000028.1:0-55213 GCF_048820915.1 Cribrihabitans pelagius
GCTTCCCGTGGGACTTTGGGAAGAAGGGTTTCAGACGGGCCATCTGCTCGTCGCTCAGCCAGAAAAGGTCAGACATGTTCACCGCTCGTTTTGAGCACCGTGAATCACGCGGCCAAACGGAAATCAACGGGTCCTGAGCCTAGTTGGTGATGATCTCAGGTCCCATTACCGCGTTCGGAACTACAGTCGAGAGCCACGGCACGTAGGTGATCAGGATCAGAAACACAAAGAGCACGGCCAGGAAGGGCAGTGCGGCGCGCACCACGCCCATCATCGGCATGCCCGCAACACCTGAGGTCACGAAGAGGTTCAGGCCCACCGGCGGGGTGATCATGCCGATCTCCATGTTCACCACCATGATGATGCCAAGGTGGATCGGGTCGATGCCGAGCTCGATGGCGATGGGGAACACCAGGGGCGCGACGATGACCAGAAGGCCAGACGGCTCCATGAACTGGCCGCCGATCAGAAGGATCACATTCACCACGATCAGGAACATCACCGGGCCGAAGCCTGCCGACAGCATCGCGGTGGCGATCTGCTGCGGCACCTGCTCGTCCGTCAGCACATGTTTCAGGATCAGCGCGTTGGCGATTACGAACAGGAGCGTCACGGTGAGCTTTCCCGCCTCGAACAGCGTGTGTTTGGTGTCGCTGTGGAAAAAGGCGGTGACGAGCGCGTAGGGTTTCCGGAACAGAGGCGTGTTGGGCGCGTCGCCGTTGGAGAGTGGCCCCATGTCCTTGTAGACGAAGCTCGCGATCAGGAAGGCGTAGATCGCCGCCACCGCCGCCGCTTCGGTCGGGGTGAAGATGCCGCCGTAGATTCCGCCCAGGATGATCACGATCAGGAACAGCCCCCAGCCCGCTTCGCGCGCCGATTGCAGGATCTCGCCCCAGCCGCGCCATTCGCCCTTGGGCAGGTTCTTGACCTTGGCCATCACGTAGATGGTGACCATCAGCATCAGCCCCGCCAGCAGCCCCGGGATCACGCCTGCGAGGAACATGCGGCCGACGGAGACCTCCACCGCCGCGGCATAGACCACCATCACGATCGACGGAGGGATCAGGATGCCAAGCGTGCCTGCGTTGCAGATCACGCCCGCGGCAAACTCCTTGGAGTAGCCCACCTGGCGCATGCCGGCGATCACGATGGAGCCGATCGCCACCACTGTGGCAGGAGACGACCCGGAGAGCGCCGCAAACAGCATGCAGGCAAAAACGCCCGCAATCGCCAGCCCGCCCGGCAGGTGGCCGACGCAGGCGATGGAGAAGCGGATAATGCGCCGCGCCACGCCGCCCGTGGTCATGAAGCTTGAGGCGAGGATGAAGAAGGGGATCGCCAGCAGGGTGAAATGGCCCTCGAAGGCCTCGAACAGCGTGCCCGCAACCGAGGCAAGCGAGCTGTCGGAATAGAACAGCAGAAACAGCGTCGAGCTGAGCCCGAGCGAAACCGCAATCGGCACGCCCGTCAGCAAAAGGCCGATCACCATGGCAAAGAGGAGGACTACTTCCATCAGTCGGGGTCTCCGGATTGCGCCCGCACTTCGGCGATTTCGTCTTCGACTTCGTGGCTGGCGACCAGCCGGTCGGCCTTGCCGCGGGCGATCTGCACCGAGGCCTGGATGAAGCGGATGACCAGGAGCAGCATCGACAAGGGCAGCACCACGTAGGGCACCACTTTCGGCAGCTTCTCGTAGGACTCGCCGTAGTTGATCAGCTCTTCCAGGAAGCGCAGCGGGCCCACCATCGGCACATCCTGCACCTCGTAGAAGCTCTGCGAGCGGGCCTTCAAGTCCAGCCCGGTCGGGAACCAGCGCCCCGAGGTCGGCGGCAGGTCGGCAAACACCGCCCAGTAGTCATAAGCGCCCTTCAAGAGCAGCAGCGAAAACACGATGCAGCAGGCGGCGGCAAACAGGCCCACGGCTTTGCGCGCGCCGGGGCTCAGCATGTTGACGATGGCGTCCACGCCCAGATGCGCATGGGCCTTCACCGCATATGATGCGCCCATAAGAACCAGCCACGCAAACAAGAAAACAGTGAGCTCCAGCGCCCACAGAATGTTGGAATTAAAGACGAAACGCGCGATCACATTGGCGAATGTGATGATGGTCATCAGCCCAAGAAGCAGGGCGATCAGGGTTTCTTCCAGTGAGTTGATAAGCCCGGACGGGCCGGATTTTGCCCCCGACATGTCTGTCTCCTGCGGATTTTCTGGGTGCGGTGGTCAGGCGGCGGATCCCCGCGCCGCCTGAAAATCCGGGGCGCCGGGCAAAAGCCCGCGCGCCCCGGCTGCGGCCTGTTTACAGGCCTGCGTTGATGGACTGTGCGGCGTCGATCTTATCCTGGCCGACATCGCCCGAGAACTGCTCCCAGACCGGCTTCATCGCCTCGACCCAGGCCTGTCGCTGCTCGGGTGTCAGCTCGCGCACGGTGCCGCCGGCGTCAATGATCGCCTGTTTGGCTTCGCCGTTCACCTTGGCGGATTCGGCGTTCCGGGTTGCGGTCACTTCCGACAGGATGGTCAGGAACTGCTCGCGCACCGCCGGCTCCAGGCTGTCAAGCCAGTCGACGCTGGTCACCACCAGATAGTCCAGCGCGCCGTGGTTGGTTTCGGTCACACCGTCCTGCACTTCAAAGAACTTCTTGCCGTAGATGTTGGACCAGGTGTTTTCCTGACCATCCACAACACCCTGCTGCAGCGCGCCGTAAACCTCGGAGAAGGCCATCTTCTGCGGGCTGCCGCCGATCGCTTCCATCTGGGCGACCAGCACATCGGAGGACTGCACGCGGAATTTCAGGCCCTTGGCGTCCGACGGCTCGACCAGCGGCTTGTTGGCCGACATCTGCTTCATGCCGTTGTGCCAGTAGGCCAGCCCCTGCAATCCGCGGCGCTGCATGGAATCGAGCATTTCCTGACCGGTCTCGGAGCCCTGGAACGCGTCTACCGCTTCGATGTTCTTGAACATGAAGGGCAGGTCGAACAGGCGGAACTGCTTGGTGAACTTCTCGAACTTCGAGAGGCTCGGCGCGGCCAGCTGGACGTCGCCCTGCAGCATTGCTTCCAGCACCTTGTTGTCGTTGTAAAGCGTGGAGTTCGGATAGACCTCGATGCACATGGTGCCGTCCATCTCTTCGTTCACGCGCGTCTCCAGCAGCGAGGCGGCAATCCCCTTGGGGTGCTTGTCGGTGTTGGTGACGTGGCTGAACTTGACGACGATCTCGCCATCGTCGCAAGCCGCCTGGGCGGCGCCTGCGGTCACGGTCAGCGCCATGGCGGTGGCGGCGGCGGTCATGAGTTTCATTGTGTTTCCTCCCGGTTATCAGACACGCGTTTGCTGCATTGGTGTGTCCTGCGGCAAGGATTGCGGAAGCGGCGGGCGCGCTCAAGAGGTGAGTCGCGAATCGGCTTGTCAGGCCAATAACGGCTTTCTTTCAGCCACTTACGAAAAGGCTCTTCCGCCTCCGCACGCAGCCCTGCGCCGGATGTGCGGAAAGCCGCACAGGCAGGCGGGGCGCTGTGCGGAAAACCGCACAAATGTTAGCGCCCAACAAATGTGAAGGGAATCATGGTCTTGGTTCCTTCGCTAAAGCCAGCGCCATGTTTGGAAAGGGCGAGTCACAGCTGGCCCGGCCCGAAGTTGCGCAAGAACGCGAGTCCAGCGCCCCGTCCGGAAATTGCGCGGCAAGCAGACTGCATGGCAACAGCGGCTGCGCTCTTCAGCGGCGGTAGTCCTCGGGGCGGATGCCGTAGCGGGCGAGCTTGTCGTAGAAGGTCTTGCGCGGCAGCTTCAGCGCCTCGGCGGCGGCGGCGGCGCGGCCGTTCTGGCGGCCGAGTGCGGCGATCAGCAGCGAGCGCTCCACCTGCGCCAGCTGCTCCGCAAGTCCCAGGCCGGAGGCGGCCGAGGCTTCTTCGGGCATCCCCAGCACAAAGCGCATCGCCGCCGACATCAGCGAGCGCGCATTGCCGGGCCAGTCCTGTGCCATCAGCGCGGCGAGTTGCTCCTGAGTGACTTCCGGCGGTTCGATTCCGGCCTGTTCGGCAGCCTGCGCCACATAGTGGCGGAACAGCACAGGGATGTCGCCCGGCCGCTCCGACAGCGGCGGGATGCGCACCCGCATCACGTCGAGCCGGTAGAACAGGTCCGGGGTGAAGCGCCCCTCGGCCACACGCGCCGCCAGATCCACGCTGGAACCCGCCAGCACCCGCGCCTGCGCGCCCTGCTCCAGCTGCTCCAGGAGCGCGAATTGCGCAGGTTCCGGCAGCGCCTGCACCTCGTCCAGGAACAGCGACCCGCCCGCCGCCTGCTCCCGCAGCTCGGCCAGCGCCGCGGCGGTCAGCCCGGCCGCGGCCCGTTTCACGAAAGGCCCCTGCCCGGCCGGGGACATCAGGTGGATCACCTCCGCCACCTTGGAAATCCCGCTGCCGGGGGCGCCCATGACCAGCACCTCGACCCCGGCCTGAGCGACCGCGCGCACCCTGCGGCGCAAATCCGCGGCCTGCGGCGAGCTGCCAAACAGCATCCGCGCCGCCGGGTCGCCGTCCTCCAGCTGGCGCTTGAGGCGGCGGTTTTCCAGTACCAGCGCGCGGGTCTTCAGCGCGCGCTGCAAGACCGGCAGGAAATCCGCCGCTGCGCAGGGTTTCTCGAGGAAGCCGAAGGCGCCCTCTGACATCGCCTTCACCGCCATCGGAATGTCGCCCTCGCCGGTGAGAAGGATCACCGGCAGCTCGGCGTCGATACCGCGGGCATAGTCCAAAAGGTGGAACCCGTCCCGCCCCGGCATCCGGATGTCGGAGACGATGATGCCGTCGAACTCCGGTGTGATCAGGTCCTTGGCCGCCACGAAGGAGCCTGCCGTCACCGCGTCGAGATCATTGAGCTCCAGCGTTTGAGCCAGCGCCTCGCGCACCGCGGCATCGTCATCGACCAGGAGAACCCTGCGCGTCATGCGGCATCCTCCGTTTCGCGGGCCGCAGGCGCCGCCCAAGGCTCCAGCTCCACCGTGAATATCGCGCCCTGCTCCGTGTTCACCCCGCGGATGTTTCCGCCAAAGCTCTGCACCAGACCGTAGGAAATCGACAGCCCCAGCCCCATGCCCTCGGAGCTGCCCACGGCCTTGGTGGAATAAAAGGGTTCGAACATCTTCTCGGGCTCCTTGATGCCGGGGCCGTTGTCCTGAACGGTGACGCGGATCGGCGGGCCGTCCGAAGCGCTCGGGTGCAGCGACAGGGCAATCTCCCGTACCGGCTGATCCAGCATCGCATCGGCGGCATTGTTGATCAGGTTCACGAAGACCTGCGTCAGCCGCACTTCGCCGCCCCAGGCATGGACCGGTGCAGGATGGCCTTCCGGCTTCCAGATCAGGCGCACGCCATCGCTGCGCAGCCGCGGCGCGGTCAGCTCGGCGGCGGCACTCAGCACCTGCACCAGGTCGACCCGCGCCATCGGTTCGCTTTCGTTGCGGGCAAAGGCGCGCAAGTTGCGGATGATCCGCGCCATCCGCGCCGCCATGCCCGCAATCCGGCCGAGGTTCTCCTCCGTCCGATCCGCCTTGCCGCGGGCCAGGAACGCGGCGCCGTTCTCGGCATACTGCTGGATCGCCATTAATGGCTGGTTCAATTCGTGGCTGATCCCGGCCGACATCTGCCCGAGCGCCGACAGCTTGCCCGCCTGCACCAGCTCCTGCTGGGCGCGTTTGAGCGCGGCTTCCGCCTCCTCGCGCTCCCGCACCTCCCGCCTGAGCCGCGTGTTGGCGGCCAGCAGCGCCCTGGTGCGCGCGGCCACGCGGGTTTCCAGCACCGCGTTGGCCTCGGCCAGAGTGCGGCGGCGCTCGGTGGCGACAAACAGGAGCGCGCCGAAAGCAAGGCACAGCGCAGCCAGAGTCGCCGCCTGCAGGCTCGCCAGCCGCTGCGCCGGAGCCACATCGACAAGGATCTCCCCCAGCATGCCGATCACCGGCAGATCGACGGTGAGATGCAGCGCCCGCTGGGGCAGGTAGGGGCCGGCCGCCAGCGTCCAGATCTCATGCCCGCCATGCGCGCTGCGCCCGGCAATACGGGGGGCGTCCCGCGTGAAATCCGCCGCGCCGCCGCCGCGCCCGGGACGGAAGCGCTGCCAGAACAACAGCTCGGAGCGGTTCGAGATGAAGACCTCGCCGCTCCTGGCGGTGAAGAAGACCGCAGGCAGCGAGCCGCGCCAGGTCTGCTCCACCTCGGCCACATCCGCCACCACGACCAGCGCACCGCGCACCCCGCCCTCCGGCGCAAAGACCGGTGCGGCATAGAAATAGGCCCGCCGCCCGCCGGGCTCCAGCACGCCGTGGCCGCTGCCGAGCGCGCCTTGCATGGCACGGATGAAATAGGGTGCCTGGGCCACATCCGGCCCGGCGACGCCTTCGGCCGCAGCCAGCACCCGGCCATCGGGCGCGGCAAAGAACACATCCAGTGCCGCCGTCTTGTCCGCGACCGAGCGCAGCAGCGCCGCCGCCTCCCCGCGCAAGGGCTCTTCCCGCGCCGCGGCCAGCCCGGCGAGCCCGGGATGCGCCGCGGTCAGCACGGCAAGCTCCTGGTAGACCTGCAGCTGCGTGCTGACCCGGTCCGAGGCCAGTGCCAGGTCTGCGGCGCTGCGCTCGGCAAGCGCATCCAGCGCCTGGCGGTAGCCATAGGACCAGACCCCGGCAGTGAGCGCCGCGACGGCAAGCGCAAAGGCCAGCGGCAGGCGCCAGCGGGTGAAACTGCGTGATATCATTGCCGCAGACTAGCAAAGCCCCCCTTGCATTGACCAGCGCCGCCGGCAAAATCGCACCCCATGAAGAGCTTGACCCAATCCCCCGCCGATCCCGCCTTTTCGCAGGACCCCTATCCGTTTTACGCCGCGGCCCGCCGCGACGGCCCGCTGCACGTCTGGCAGGACTATGGCATGGTGGCCGCCTTCCGCCATGACGCCGTGCACATGCTTCTGCGCGACCGCCGTTTCGGCCGCGAGGTGCCCAAGGAGCTGCAGAAACCCGGCCCGGCGCATCTGGCGCCCTTCCTGGCGATGGAGGCGCATTCGATGCTCGACGCCGAGCCGCCGCGCCACACCCGCCTGCGCCGGCTGGTGCTGCGCGCCTTCACCTCGCGCGAAATCGCGGCGCTGGAGCCCTGGCTGAAAGACCTCTGCAACGAGCTGATCGCGGCCTTCCCCTCCGAACCCTTCGACCTCTTGGAGGCATATTGCACCCAGGTGCCGGTGCTGGCGATCTGCCGCCTTCTTGGAGTGCCCGCAGAGATGGCGCCGCAGCTTCTGGACTGGTCGCACAAGATGGTGGCGATGTACCAGGCCTCCCGCACCGAAGAGACCGAACATGCGGCGGCAGACGCCACGCAGGCCTTCGCGGACTTCCTGCGCGCCTATGTCGAAGAGCGCCGCAGCCGTCCCGGCGGCGACCTGATCACCCGCCTCATCGCGGCCGAGGAGGAAGGCGACAAGCTTTCCGCGGACGAGCTGATCGGCACCTGCATCCTGCTGCTGAACGCGGGCCACGAGGCCACGGTGCACGGGCTCGGCAACGGGGTGAAGACGATGCTGGAACAGGGCTGGCAGCCGGAATGGCTCGCACACGAAGGCATCGACGGGCTGGTCGAGGAGATCCTGCGCTACGACCCGCCGCTGCACATGTTCACCCGCTATGCCTATGAGGAGGCCGAGGTCTTTGGCCATACTTTCCGGCGCGGCGACCAGGTGGCATTGCTGCTCGCCGCCGCCAACCGCGACCCGGCGGCGCTGGAGGATCCCGAGCGCTTCGACCCGGCGCGCCCGCCCAAGGTCAACAAGTCCTTCGGCGGCGGGCTGCACTTCTGCGTCGGCGCGCCGCTGGCGCGGCTGGAGATGAAGATCGCCCTGCCCGTGCTGTTTGAGCGCTGCCCGGGCCTGCGTCTCGCCGAGCCGCCGGAATATTCCAACACCTACCATTTCCATGGGTTGAAGCGGCTGATGGTGCAGATCTGAGCCGCCGCGCCCCGGGCCCGCGGCAGCGCCCGGGGTATTTTAAGTCAGAAAGTGACTGTATGCGTCCGCTGCCGCGTTCTGACCTCAAGTACCCAAATCCTGCTCCTGCAGGGGGAGCATGGTGGTCGACTTGATTTCCTCCATCGAGAGGAGCGCGGTGACATTGTGCACCCGCACCTCGGAGATCAGCGCCTGGTAGAATTTGTCATAGGCCCGCGCATTCCGCACCCGCACCTTGAGAATGTAGTCGATCTCGCCCGCCAGCCGGTGCGCCTCCTGCACCTCCGGCCGTTCCTTCAGCGCCTTGAGGAACTTCGCCTGCCAGTCGGATTCGTGCTCCGAGGTGCGGATCAGAACGAAGAAGCAGGCTTCGAACCCCAGCGCTTCGGGGTCCAGGAGCACGGTCTGCTGGCCGATCACCCCGGCCTCGCGCAGCTTGCGGATGCGATTCCACACAGGGGTCTTGGAGGAGCCCACCCGGCGGGCGATTTCGTCCAGCGACTGGCTGGCATCCCGCTGCAGCTCGGCCAGAATTTTCCGGTCTGTGGCGTCGATCCGCACCGTCATTCCTGTTTTCTCCTTCTCTGAGGACCAATCGGCCCGCCATTCCAGCCTGCTGGAACCGATGTTCTTATTTCGGCGCGCATATGGCGTCATGGCGGGAATATTTCCTATATCTGAAAGCAAGTCAAACCCGCGCCGGAGAGCCAAGCGATGCCATCCCGTCCCATATCCACCGATGCCGCCGCCCCCCTTGGCGCGCAGGTCACGGGCGAAGTGGTCTTTGCCGGCTCCGGGCCGGGTGATCCGGACCTTTTGACCGTGAAGGCCCTGAAGGCGCTGCAGGGTGCCGACGTGGTGCTGCACGACCGGCTGGTGAGCGCGGAGATCCTGGCGCTGGCCGGGCCGCAGGCGGCGCTGGAAGACGTCGGCAAAGAAGGCTTCGGCCCCTCGATGAGCCAGGGAGAGATCTGCGCCCGCCTCACTGCGCATGCCCGCGCGGGCCGCAAGGTGCTGCGGCTGAAGGGCGGCGATCCGGCGATCTTTGCCCGTCTCGACGAGGAGCTTGCCGCCTGCGAGGCCGCGGGCATCGCCTACAGCATCATCCCCGGCATCACCGCCGCCTCGGCCGCCGCCGCAGGCATCGGGCAGAGCCTGACCCAGCGCGGCCGCAACGCCGCGGTGCGCTTCCTGACCGGCCATGTGATGCGCGGCTTTGCCGATCACGATTGGGCCGCACTTGCGCGCCCGGGCGAAGTGGCCGCGATCTACATGGGCAAGAAATCCGCCCGCTTCGTGCAGGGCCGCCTGATCATGCACGGCGCGGACCGCGCGACCCCCGTGACCATTGTCGAGAATGCCTCGCGCCCCGATCAGCGGGTGCTGGAAACCACGCTGGACCGCCTGCCCGCCGACCTCGAAGCGGCCGGGTTCGACGGCCCTGCCCTGACCTTCCTGGGTCTCGCCCCGCGCAAGGCGGCGGCGGCCCTGACCGACCTCAAGACGGAGCTTGCCTGATGCCGCGCCCCTTTACGCCCAAAGTTGTCACCGCCAACGACCTGCTTGAAGGCGATGTGATCTACCTCAAGGCCGACAACAGCTGGACCCGGGACATGTCCGAGGCCGAGCTGATCACCGATGAGGCCGACGCCCAGCTGCGCCTTCTGGAGGCCGAGCAGCAGGCGCTTCGCATCGTCGGCGCCTATCTGGCCGACGCCAAGGCAGGCCCGAACGGCCCCGAACCGACCCACTTCCGCGAGGAATTCCGCCGCACCGGCCCCTCGAACTACGCCCATGGCAAACAGGAGGCTGAAGCCAATGTATAAGTACAACGAGTTCGACGCCGCCTTCCTGGCCGAGCGCAACGCCCAGTTCCGCGCCCAGGTCGAGCGCCGCATCGACGGCTCCCTCACCGAGGATGAATTCAAGCCCCTGCGCCTGATGAATGGCGTCTATCTGCAGCTGCATGCCTACATGCTGCGGGTCGCAATCCCCTATGGCACCCTGAACTCCAATCAGATGCGCGCATTGGCGCTGCTGGCGGAGAAGTGGGACAAGGGCTACGGCCATTTCACCACCCGCCAGAACATCCAGTACAACTGGCCCAAGCTGCGCGACATTCCGGACATGCTGGATGCGCTGGGCGAGGTTGGCCTGCACGCGATCCAGACTTCGGGCAACACCATCCGCAACACCACCGCCGACCATTTCGCCGGTGCCGCCGCGGATGAGCTGGTGGACCCGCGCCCCTATGCCGAGCTGATCCGCCAGTGGTCCACCGACCACCCGGAGTTCCAGTTCCTCGGCCGCAAGTTCAAGATCGCCATCACCGGCAGCCCCAACGACCGCGCCGTGACCAAGGCGCATGACGTCGGCCTGCGCATGGTCGAGAAGGATGGCGAGACCGGCTTCGAAGTGATCGTGGGCGGCGGGCTCGGCCGCACGCCGATGGTCGGCAAGGTGCTGCGGGAATTCCTGCCGCAGGCCGATCTGCTGCCCTATCTGGAGGCCGTGCTCAGCACCTACAACGTGCTTGGCCGCCGCGACAACAAGTACAAGGCGCGCATCAAGATCACCGTTCAGGAAAACGGCATCGACACTTTCCGCGCCATGGTGGAGGAAGCCTTCCTGGCCCGGCGCGGCGAATTCGACGGCACCGACCAGGCGCTGCTGGAGGAGATCAAGACGCAGTTCACCGCGCCTGTCTTCCGCAAGGGCCCGGTCGATGCCTTCGATGCCGCCTATGCCGCCGACCCGGTGTTCCGGGCCTGGGCCGACACCAACCTCGACGCGCACCGCGAGGCGGATCACGCCATCGTCACCATCTCGGTCAAGGCGCATGGCGCGACGCCGGGCGACGCCAGTGCCGGACAGATGCGGGTGATGGCGGATCTGGCGGAGGAATTTGCCTATGACGAGCTGCGCATCAGCCACCAGCAAAACGTGATCCTGCCGCATGTCCACAAGTCGGACCTGCCCGCGATCCACGCGCGGCTGAAGGCGCATGGCCTTGCCACCGCCAACGTCGGCCTGATCTCGGACATCATCGCCTGCCCCGGCATGGACTACTGCGCGCTGGCAACCGCCCGCTCGATCCCGGTTGCGCAGGAGATCGCAACCCGCTTTGACGAGCTGAAGATGGAGCACGACATCGGCCACCTGCAGATCAAGATCTCGGGCTGCATCAACGCCTGCGGCCATCACCACGTGGGCCATATCGGTATCCTCGGGCTGGACCGCGCGGGCGTGGAGAACTACCAGATCACGCTCGGCGGCGACGCCACCGAGACGGCCGCCATCGGCGCCCGCACCGGCCCCGGTTTCGCCTATGACGAGATCGTCCCGGCGGTGGAACGCATCGTGGAGACCTACCTCGATCAGCGCGAAGGCGCCGGGGAGACCTTCATCGAGACCTACAACCGCATCGGCATGGCCCCCTTCAAGGCCGCGCTTTATCCCGAGACCCAGAAAAAGGTCGCCTGACCCCATGTTCCATGCAACCGGAAATACGCCTCCCGGCGGATCCGGGGAGGCTGATGCCGCCCACGCCCGGGAGCTGGCCGCCAAGGCGGAGGCGCTCAATGCGCGCTTCCGCCACCACTCGGCCACCTCGGTGATGGAAGGCGCGCTGCGCGAGGCGGGCAATATCGCCCTGGTGTCCTCCTTCGGGGCTGAATCGGTGGTCCTCCTGCACATGGCCGCGATCATCGACCCGTTGACGCCGGTGCTGTTTGTCGACACCGAGCTGCTGTTCACCGAAACGCTGGTCTACCAGCAGGAGGTGAGCGAGCGCCTTGGCCTGCGCAATGTTCAGATCATCCGCGCCGAAGCCATCGCGGAGAAAGACCCCTACGGCGCCCTGCGCTTCAGCGACAAGGACGCCTGCTGCACCCTGCGCAAGACCGCGCCGCTGCAAAAGGCCCTGACGGGCTTCGAGGGCTGGATCACCGGCCGCAAGCGCTTCCAGTCCGGCAGCCGCGCCGCCCTGGACTTCTTCGAGGTCGAGGACGGAACCGGACGGCTCAAGATCAACCCGCTGGCCCATTGGGCGCCGGAGGACGTGCGCGCCTACATGGATGAAAACCGCTTGCCCCGCCATCCGCTGGTGGCCAAGGGCTACCCGTCGATCGGCTGCGCGCCCTGCACCAGCCCGGTCAAGGAAGGCGAAGACCCGCGCGCCGGCCGCTGGCGCGGGGAAAACAAGGAAGAATGCGGCATCCACGTGGTGGATGGCAAATTCGTGCGCACAGGAGCGTAAGTGAGATGACTGTTATCGTGACCGACACGGGCTTTGCCCAGGATGACTGGACCGGCGGCTTTGACGGCGCCAATGTGCTGGAGCTGGCCTCGGACGCCAGCCTGAACGACGTGGCGCTGGACGGGGTGGAGCTGGTGCGGGTACAATTCCCGAGCTTTGCGGACGGGCGCGGCTTCACGCTGGCCCGCCAGCTGCGGCTGCGGGGGTATGAAGGCCGCCTGCGCGCCTTCGGCCATGTGCTGGCCGATCAGTACGCGATGGCCCGCCGCTCCGGCTTTGACGAGGTGGAGATCAGCGGCGAGCTGGCCGCCCGCCAGCCCGAGGCGCAGTGGCTGGCCCGCGCCAACTGGCAGGCGCACAGCTATCAGGCCCGCCTGCGCGGCAGCACCGCCGCCCGCTGAGCCGGCCCCGCACATCCCGCCGCCAAAGCCCGTGATGGCGCCGTAAAACCACGGCAAAATCCCGGGCTTCAGCCGGCTTCTGTCCTGCAGGGGTTCCCCTGCCCCGGATCAACGATTAATCAGAGGTGCCGGAGTTACCCTCCGGCAGAGCAACCGATGAACGAGATGACGCCCGTGACCGACACCGCACTCCCCCCCGCGCCCGAAAAGGCGAAACCGGCTCTGCCCGATGCGCAGACCGTAACGCACGTGAAGCATTGGACCGACCGGCTGTTCTCCTTCAAGGTGACCCGCCCGGCCTCCCTGCGGTTCCGCTCGGGCGAGTTCGTGATGATCGGCCTGATGAACGACCCGGACCCCAAGACCGGCAAGGTGAAACCCCTGCTGCGCGCCTATTCCATCGCTTCCCCCTCCTGGGACGAGGAAATGGAATTCTACTCGATCAAGGTGCAGGACGGCCCGCTGACCTCCAGGCTGCAGCACATTAAGGAAGGCGACGAGATCATCCTGCGCCCCAAGCCGGTCGGCACCCTGGTGCATGACGCGCTCTTGCCTGGCAAGCGGATCTGGTTCTTTGCCACCGGCACCGGCTTTGCGCCCTTCGCCTCGCTGCTGCGGGAGCCGCAAACCTATCACGACTACGACGAGGTCATCATCACCCACACCTGCCGCGAGGCCGGGGAGCTGACCTATGGTGCTGAGCTGATCGAAAGCCTGAAGGACGACGAGCTCTTGAACGAGCTGATCGGCGAGGGCTTCTGGAAGAAGATCAAGTACTACCCCACCACCACCCGCGAGGAGAGCGCCAAGATGGGCCGCATCACCGACCTGATGCGCTCCGGCGAGGCCTTTGCCGACCTCGGCGTGCCGCCCCTGAACGCCGCAAGCGACCGCGCAATGATCTGCGGCAACCTGGCCTTCAACCTGGAGCTCAAGGACCTGTTCGAGAACACCTACGGGCTGGAAGAAGGCGCAAATTCCAAGCCCGCGCATTTCGTGGTGGAAAAGGCCTTCCTCGATTGATTTCAGCGCTCTGCGCAGAATTGCGACGGGAGGCCCGCGGCCTCCCGTTTTGCGTCTTCGGCCGCAGATGCCTGCCGCGGCGGGGGATTTCCGCGCCGCGGCGCAACATGCGGCCTTGAAATGCGGCTTTCCTGCCGCCATACCGGCCTTAAGCCTTGAATCACATACAGGGGAGCAGTAGCTTTCCCGCACTTTTTGCAATGACAGAAGGATCGCAGTCATAGCCCGCAGACCTCACAACGCGCCGCCTCAACGTGACACCGGCCCGCGCACCAACGAAAAGATTCGTGCCTCCGAAATCCGCCTGATCGGGGCCGACGGCGAGAATGTCGGCGTCGTGCATCCGGCCAAGGCCATGGACATGGCTGCCGAAGCCGGTCTGGATCTGGTCGAAATCTCGCCCAACGCCAAGCCGCCGGTCTGCAAGATCATGGACTACGGCAAGTTCAAATACGAACAGCAGAAGCGTGAGAGCGAAGCCCGCAAGAAGCAAAAGACCATCGAGGTCAAAGAGGTCAAGTTCCGCCCGAACACCGACACGCATGACTATGACGTCAAGATGCGCAACGTGTTCAAGTTCCTCGAGAACGGCGACAAGGTGAAGATCACCCTGCGCTTCCGCGGCCGCGAGATGGCGCACCAGAACCTCGGCCGGGAACTGCTGCAGCGCGTCGCCGAGGACGTGAAGGACATCGGCAAGATCGAGAACATGCCGAAGATGGAAGGCCGCCAGATGATCATGATGATCGGCCCGCTGCCCAACAAGTAAGCTGCTTTTCAGCGCAAAGATGCCAAGCCCCGTCCGACTGCCGGACGGGGCTTTTTTTTGCAGCTGTGCCGGGGCTCTCAGCGGGTACCGCCCGGAGGAACCAGGCTCTCGCGGGGAGAGGGCCGGGCTGCCTGCCCCGCCAGCGGGGCATAGCGGGCCCCTCCTCCCCTCAGCTGCCTGTGCCCTGCATCCGTTTCATCTCCGGGTCCTCCGGGCGGCAGCGCGGAAACGGGGGAACGCGATGCGGGATTGCCGCGTTGCTTTCCCGAATGAAAGGAGTTTGGCATGACCAAATTATTGATCGGCAGCGCCGTGGCGCTCGCTCTGGCTTCGACGTCCCTGTCTGCAGCCCCGCTCCAAGCCCAGGGCAGCATCCCAGGCTTCGGTACGGCAATTGGCGAACAGATCTGGCTCGCCAAGGGCAACAACGGCAAGGGCCATGGCGACGGTCACGGGGGCGGCAAGAAAAAGCTGCCCAAGAAAGGCCATGGCAATGCCGGCAATGGCAACCCCGGCAACGGGAACGCTCATGCAGGCAATGGAAATGACCGCGCCAGTGATGGTATGGGCAACGGCAAGCCCGGCCATGCCGGCGGACCAAAGCCTAAGGCGAAAGGCAAAGATACCGGGCACGCCTCAAGCGGGAATGGCAATGGCGCCCACAGCCGCCGGGCCTTCACCAAGGCAGAGCGCGAAGAGGCCGCGAGCCGCATTTCCTCGGCACCGGCCCCCGCAGGCCGCGACATGACGCGCGTCCTGGGCGCAGCAGCCCTCGCCCTGGTCACGCCGCAGCTCATCGTGTCCGACATCCCCGAGGATGAGCTGATCGTCTACCGCAATTGCCCGCCGGGGCTGGCAAAGAAGGATCCGCCCTGCGTGCCGCCCGGTCTCGCCAAGAAAGGCGTGACCTACGATGAATGGGCGTCTAACGATCAGGACCGGTACGAATCAATCTGGGTCGAGCGCCGCAACCAATGGCTCAGCTCCGAAGCCGATACGCTCGCCGATCCGGACCCCGGACTCCTGCTGCTGCAATCGGACCAGATCGCGACACTTTTCGGTCTCGGTCCCGCGCCCGAAGGGCAGCGGTATGCCCTGATCGACGGCATGCCCGTGCTGCTCGACGAGGAGGACTACAATTCTCTGCTCCTGGTCAACCAGATGGCACAAGTGCCGGACCTCGCGGCCGGAGTGCCGGTTGCCCCCGCGGCTGCCTTGACGCAGGATGAATTGGTCAGCCTGTACCGGCTACCTCAGCCGTCTGCCGATGAAAACTACGCCGTGCTGAACGGGCAACTCGTGCTGTTGGACGACGAAGGATACGAGCTGCTTCAGATGCTCCGCATCGCGCGGGCCATTCTCTAGAGTTCCGTACCGAAACGGAGAGGGCCTCTGATCCCTCCCCGCCGATTGCAGCAAACGATGCAGCCGCCGGTCCTCCGGCGGCTGCATTCAGGTTTACCTGAAGATGGCGGAGACCCGAATTATCCAGCCAGGAAGCCCGAGATTTGGTTTGATGATTTTGTCCCGGAAAAGCGTCATTGCCCGGCACTCCAGGGTTGCGCTCAAGAAGGGCAGAAATGGCAGGTCGAGCCGCCTGCTCTGCATTGAATGCAGACATCAGGGAACTGATGCTGATCGCGCAGCGGAGCGATTGCTTGCCCGGCAACAGGGGCCGCGCCGCACGGACGCCCCCCCCCTTTCCTCGCCCGCGCGTCTCACTCCGCGGCCGTCACCGCCCGCTGGGTCAGCACCTTCACCAGATGCGCGCGGTACTCTTTGCTGCCGTGCAGGTCCGCCATCATGCCCGCGGGATCAATGCTCAGGCCCGAAACCGCATCGGGGGTGAAATCTCCCGAAAGCGCCGCCTCGGCCTCGCTCCAGCGGAATACGCCCTCCTCGGATGCGCCGGTGACCGCCACCCGCACACCATCGCCGTGCTGCGCCACGAAGACGCCGACCAAGGCAAAGCGCGAGGCGGGCTGGACGAACTTCTGGTAGTCCGCCTTCTGCGGCACAGGAAAACGCACCGCGGTGATGATCTCGCCCTCGTCGAGCGCGGTGGTGAACAGCCCCTGAAAGAAGTCGTCCGCCGCGATCTCGCGCGCGTTGGTAACAATGGCGGCGCCGCTCGCCAGCGCCGCCGCCGGGTAACACGCGGCCGGGTCGTTGTTGGCAAGCGAGCCTCCGATGGTGCCGCGGTTGCGCACCGCCGGGTCGCCGATGTGGCCCGCAAGCTTCGCCAGCGCGGGATAGCGGGAAGCCGCGGCCTCCGCGACCTCGGCATGGGTGGCACCGCCGCCCGCCACCAGCGCGCCGTCATCGTCCTCGCTCACACCCTTCATCTCGGCGATGCCGGAAAGGCTCACCAGTTTCGACGGCATCGCCAGGCGCTGCTTCAGCGTCGGGATCAGCGTCTGCCCGCCGCCCAAGGGCTGCGCGTCCTCCTCCGCCAGGGCCGCCACGGCCTCCGCCACGGTCGAGGGTTTCTCGAACTCGAATTCATACATCTTCTCTTCCTTCCATCGAGCACAGAAGTCACTTCTTCTGGCTGGAAATATCCCGGGGGTGCGGGGGCTGGCCCCCGCCCTTTTCAACTTACCCCTGCATCGCCGCCCAAACCCGCGCAGGGCTCAGCGGCATGTCGATATGCGTCACCTCCTTGCCGCCAGACTGCAGCGCATCCACCACCGCGTTGACGACCGCAGGCGGCGAGCCGATGGCCCCGGCCTCGCCGCAGCCCTTCACGCCCAAGGGGTTGTGGGTGCAGGGCGTCTGGCAGGAATGATCCACCTGGTAGAACGGCACATCGTCGGCGCGCGGCATCGCGTAATCCATGAAAGAGGCCGACAGCAGCTGCCCGTCGCTGTCATAGACCGCGTTTTCCAGCAGCGCCTGACCGATCCCCTGGCCAATGCCGCCATGCACCTGGCCGTCGACGATCATCGGGTTGACGATATTGCCAAAGTCATCCGCCGCGGCAAAGCGCGCGATGGTGACCTTGCCGGTGTCCGGATCGACCTCCACCTCGCAGGCATAGGCGCCCGAGGGGTAGGTGAAGTTTGCAGGGTCATAGAAGGCGGTCTCCTCCAGACCCGGCTCGATATCCTCCAGCGGATAGTTGTGCGGCACATAGGCCGCCAGAGTGACATCGCCCCAGGCCACCGACTTGTCGGTGCCGGCAACGCTGAACCGGCCGTCCTTCAGCTCGATATCGGCGTCCGAGGCCTCCATTAGATGCGCGGCGATCTTGCGCGCCTTCTTGAGGATCTTCTCGGTTGCCCGCACCATCGCCGAGCCGCCCACCGCGATGGAGCGCGAGCCATAGGTGCCCATGCCCATCGGCGTGTTGGCGGTGTCGCCATGCTCGATCTCGACCATGCTCTCGTCGATGCCGATCATGTCGGCCACCACCTGGGCAAAGGAGGTCTCGTGCCCCTGGCCGTGACTGTGGCTGCCGGTCATCACCACGATGCCGCCGGTGGCGTTCACCCGCACCGTCGCACTTTCGTACAGCCCGGCGCGGGCGCCGAGCTGGCCCACCAGGTTCGAAGGCGCGATGCCGCAGGCCTCGATATAGCAGTTGACGCCAAGCCCGCGCAGCTTGCCGTTCTTCTCGCTCTCCGCACGGCGGGCGGCAAAGCCCTTGAGATCGGCGATCTCCTCCAGCTTGTCCATCGTCGCCACATAGTCGCCGGTGTCATATTCCACCGCCACGGGGGTGGCATAGGGGAACTCGGTGATGAAGTTCTGGCGGCGCAGCGCAATCGGGTCGACGCCCAGCTCGCGCGCGGCCTTGTCGATCACCCGCTCCAGCTGGAAGGTCGCCTCCGGCCGGCCCGCACCGCGGTATGCGTCGACCGGCACCGTGTTGGTGAAGACCGCCTTCACGTTCACGTAGATCAGCGGCGTCTTGTAGTTGCCCGCCATCAGCGTGCCATGCAGCCAGGTCGGCACCGAGGGCGCGAAGGTCGACAGATAGGCACCCATGTTGGCATGGGTGTCGGTGCGGATGGCAGTGAAGTTGTTGTCTGCGTCCAGCGCCAGTTCGATTTTCGTCACATGGTCGCGGCCATGGGCGTCGGTGATGAAAGCCTCGGACCGCGAGGAGGTCCATTTCACCGCGCGGTTCAGCGCCTTGGCGGCGAAGGTGCAGAAGGCTTCCTCGGCGTAGTGGAAGATTTTGGAGCCGAAGCCGCCGCCCACATCCGGCGCCACCACGCGCAGCTTGTGCTCGGGAATGCCAAGCACGAAAGCCCCCATCAAGAGCCGGATCACATGCGGGTTCTGCGAGGTGGTGTAGAGCGTCGATTCCCCCGTGGCCCGGTTGAAATCCCCCACCGCCACGCGCGGCTCCATCGGATTGGCCACCAGGCGGTTGTTAACCAGTTCCAGCGTGGTCACATGGGCGGCTTCCTTGATGGCCTGATCCACTGCCTCGCGGTTGTCCTCCACAAAGCCCCAGTCATAACAGAGGTTCGAGGTCAGATCATCGTGCACCTTGGGCGCGCCGTCCTTGAGTGCGGCCTTCATGTCGATCACCGCAGGCAGATCCTCGATCTCCAGCTCGATGGCTTCGGCCGCGTCGCGGGCTTGATCGGCGGTCTCCGCCACCACGGCGGCGATGGCATCGCCCACGTAGCGCACCTTGCCCTGGGCCAGCACCGGGTGTGCCGGCTCCTGCATCGGGTTGCCTTCGCGGTCGGTCACCTGCCAGCCGCAGGGCAGCCCGCCCACGCCTTCGAAATCCGCACCGGTGAAGATGCGGACCACGCCGGGCATGTCCGCCGCGGCGGAGCTGTCCAGGCTGGTGATCCGCCCATGCGCCACGTCCGAGCGCAGGAAATGCACATAGGCCTGGCCATTGAGGTTGATGTCGTCGGTGTAATTGCCGGTCCCGGTCAGGAACCGCACGTCCTCGCGCCGCTTGCTGCTGGCGCCGATACCGCTGTCCTTGGGCATGTGTTGCCTCTCCTCCCTGGGCAATGCGCCTGGGCGCCTGCCTTGGTTTCCGCACGTCTGGGGTCCAGTGCTCTCCCGCGCGCCCGCGTCCTCCCCGCGGCCGCAAGGGCTGTCTCGCGTCACTCGGCGGCGATGCCGCTCACCTCCTGGCCGGAGGCCGCCATGATCGCCTTGACGATATTGTGGTAGCCGGTGCAGCGGCAGAGGTTGCCCTCCAGATATTCCCGGATTTCCGCTTCGCTGGGCTTGGGGTTTTCCTTCAGAAGCGCTGCCGCCGACATCACCATGCCCGGCGTGCAGAAGCCGCATTGCAGCCCGTGGTGGTCTTGAAACGCCTGCTGGATGGTGTTGAGCGTGCCGTCCGCGGCGGCCTGGCCCTCGATGGTGGCAACCTCGGCGCCTTCGGCCTCCCAGGCCAGTATGGTGCAGGCCTTCACCGGTTTGCCGTCCACATGCACCACGCAGGCGCCGCACTGGCTGGTGTCGCAGCCGATGTGAGTGCCGGTCAGCCCGAGCTCTTCGCGCAGGAAAGCCGACAGCAATGTGCGCCCCTCAACCTCACCGCTGGCCGCCTTGCCGTTCACGGTCATTGAGACCTTGGCCATGTTGTCCTCCCTTTAGCTTGTTCTTGTCTGGCTGATGGGAGTTAAACACGGGCCGGGCGCTCTGCGAAGTGTTTTTGGCGCTCAAGCAGGGGTAAATTTCCGGCTGCAGAGATCGCACTTACGGTTGCGGAAAACAGTGCGGCCCCGGTGCAAGGCGAGCCGTCGGCGGGGGAGCGGCTCCCGCGCCCGCAGGCGCCCGGCGCCTTCCGTGCGGCCTTGGGCGTGGCGCCGCGCTGCCGCGCGGCGCTGGCGCGGCCAGAGGCCGCGCTTGGCCCAACGGGAGCCGGGCATGTTTCATGTCCGGGCGACGGGCGGGAGAGCGTCGGCGCGCCTCAGCCGCTGCCCTCGCGGCGGGGGCGCGGGCGGGCTGGAATTTCCTTCAGGAGGCCACCGACACCCATTGCCGCGATGTCTTCGGAGGTGACCGGCACGCCGCAGGCCACCCGTTCCAGAACCCAGTCGGCGCCGTTCAGCGCGGGCGAGCGGGCGCAGCCAGGCAAGCCGATCACCGGTTTGGCGCCGAGCGTGCCGAGGAACAGCAGATTGCCTGGGTCGACCGGCATGCCAAAACGGGCGACATGGCCGCCCGCCTGCCGCAGCGCCGCGGGAGCAACGTCGCCCGGGTCGGAGGTGGCCGAGCCGGTCAGCACCAGCAGCAGATCGCCCGGCGCCCCGGTGAGCGCCGCCGCGAGCTCAGCTTCGCGGTGCGCCACCACCATGCGCGGTGTGAGCGCCATGCCCAGCCGCTGCAGCCGCGCGGTCATGGCCGCGCGGCCCTTCTCCGGCGGCACCGCCTCGCTCACGCGGGTCTCGATCAGCGTCGCCGTGCCGAAGACCGGCGCCAGCACCCGCAAAGCCCCCCTTGCCACGCCGCTTGCCTGCGCCAGCGCGCGCTCCGGCACCGCGTAGGAGATGATCTTGATCGTCGCCACCATGGTGCCCGCGCCGACCCGGTGGCAATCCGGCACCGTGGCGACGGTGATCATCGGGTCCACCGCATTGGCCGCCTCCAGCTGCGCCCGGTCCAGCCGCAGCAGGCCGCAGCCCTGGGCGTAGAGGTTGACGCGTCCGGCGCCGGCGCCGGAGAGCCGGATGCCTTGGGCGGATTCATCCGGCACCAAGGCGAGGGCCAGTGCCAGCGCAGCGGCGTCCTCGTGCACATCACCGTCTTCGAGCTGCGCCACGGTGACTTCGCTGTGCCCGGCGGCGGCCAGTTCGGCGAGATCGGCCTCCTCCAGCACCCGGCCCTTGGCGATGCGGCGGCTGCCGCCCTGCAGAGAATGGGCCAGGATCGCGCCCCTGGCCGCCGTCAGCGGAACCGGGCCGAACCTCATGGCTGCTTGCCGCGCAGCACTGCGGTTATCTCGGCCAGGATCGAGACAGCGATCTCGGCAGGGCCCGCGGCGCCGATGTCCAGCCCGATGGGCCCATGAATGCGCGCCATCTGCGGCTCGGAGAACCCGGCCGCCCCGAGCCGTTCCAGCCGCTGGGCATGGGTGCGTTTCGAGCCCAGCGCGCCGATATAGAAGACATCGCCCAGCAGCCCGGCGTGCAGCGCCGGATCGTCAAGCTTGGGGTCGTGGGTCAGCAGCACCAGCGCGCTGCGCGCGTCCAGGCCGAGCCTGGCCACCGCCTCGTCCGGCCAGTCGTCGAGCAGCTCCTCCCCCGGGAAGCGCTCGGGGGAGGCAAAGGCCGCGCGGGGGTCGATGATCACAGGGTCATAGCCTGCCAGCCGCGCCATCGGCACCAGCGCCTGGGCGATATGCACCGCACCCACAACGATGAGCCGCAGGGGCGGGTTGTGCACCGCAACGAAGGTCTCGCCATCGTCTTCAAGCCCCGAGCGGTCCATACGCATCCGGTCAGGGTAGCCACCCCGCACCAGCCGCCTGGCGCCGCTGTTGAGGTTCACCTCATAGGCCAGCGCCTGGCGGGCGGCGCGGGCGGCGACCAGCTCTTCCAGCAATGCGCCGGGCAACGCGCCGCCGACAGGTTCCACCAGCACCTTGATGGTGCCGCCACAGGCAAGCCCCACGGCAAAGGCATCGGCATCGCTCACCCCGAATTCCAGCAGCCGGTGCTGCCCGTCCTCCAGCGCCTCCAGCGCCTCGGCCACCACCGCGCCCTCGACGCAGCCGCCCGAGACCGAGCCCTCGATCCGGCCCGCACCGCTCACCGCCAGCTGCGCGCCGGCCCGGCGCGGCGCCGAACCCCAGGTCTCCACAACCGTCGCAAGCGCCGCGCGGGCACCGCCCTGGTGCCACGCAAGCGCGCTCTCGGGGGCGTGATCTGCCAGGGTCAGGTTCTGCATCTGTTAAACTCCTCGCCGCGGGAACCGCTGTGTCCGCCGGTTCAGGATCGGGGCTGCGCGGCCGGCTTGCAAGCCGGAACTGCGCCGGCGCGGCCTCCGGTACCCTTCGCCCTACAACAGCGCCAGCAGGCGCTCTTTCTCGCCCTTGTCGCCGGGGGCGGAGATCACCTTGGCCAGATCCTCCAGCGAGGCGATGGAGTGGCCCGCGCGGAAGCTGTCCACATGCGGCAGCATCGCCCGGATGCCTTGGGCCTTGGGCGCAAAGCCCTGCCAGCGCAGCAGCGGGTTAAGCCAGATCAGGCGGCGCGCCGAGAGCCGCAGCCGCTGCATCTCGCGGCCCAGATCCTCCGCATCGCCGCGGTCGAGCCCGTCGGTGATCAAGAGCACCACCGCCCCCTGCCCCATCACCCGGCGCGACCAGTCGCGGTTGAAGGCGTGCAGGCAGCCGCCGATCCGCGTGCCGCCCTCCCAATCCTGCGCCTCGGCACCCGCCGCCGCCAGCGCCGCGTCCGCGTCGCGCTGCGCGAGGTGGCGGGTGATGTTGGTGAGGCGGGTGCCGAAGGTGAAGCCATGCACCCTGGCCCAGCCCTCTCCCTTTGCATTGGCGGCGGCATGCAGGAAGTGCAGGATGATGCGGCTGTACTGGCTCATCGAGCCGGAAATGTCGCAGAGCACAACGAGGCTGGGCCAGCGGATGCGGCGCTTGGCGCGGGCGATTTTCTGTATGTCGCCGCCGCGGCGGGCGGCCTCGCGCAGGCTGCGCCGCCAATCGGCACGGTTCCCGCGCGGCGCAGCCATCAGGCGGCGCGACTGCAGCGGCGTCACCGGCAGCGAGAGCCGCGCCAGAATGCGCTTGGCCTCCGCCGCCTCGGCGCTGCTCATCTGTTCGAAATCCAGTGTGCGCAGCCGTTCTTCGGAGGACATGGTGAGAGAGGCGTCCAGTTCGATCTCGCTGCCCTCCTCCGGCGTCTCCGGCGCCTCGGGGAGGTTCTCGGCGCCGTCGAGCAGCGCGCCGGCCGCGCGTTTGGCACCGGGCCGGGCGGGCTGTTCTGCCTGCACCCCGCGGATTGCGGGCAGCATCGCGGCCATCATGTGCTCGAGATAGCGCGGGTCGCGCCAGAACAGACGGAAGACCTGGGTAAAAACCGCGCGGTGCTCCGGCCGGGAGACGAAACAGGCGTGCAGCGCCCAGTAGAAATCACTGCGGCTGGTGAAGCCCGCGGCCGCCACAGCCTCCACCGCGTGCACCACCCGTCCCGGCCCTGCGGGCAGGCCTGCGCGGCGCAGGGCGCGGGCGAAATGGGTGAGGTTTTCGACCAGCTTGGGGTGGTCCGGGAGCGGCAGCGGCGGGTATTCGGGCATCAGTGATGGGGGGGGCTCTGCCCCCGCACCCCCGGGATATTTGGAGCCAGAAGAAGCATCAGGCGGGCTCGAGGCTGGCGCGGGCCTGATCGAGGATGCGCTTGGCCTCGGAGCCTTGCAAGCGGGCGATGTCGTCCTGGTATTTCAGCACCGCGCCGAGCGTGTCGGCAATCACCTCCGGGCTGAGGCTGACCACGTCCAGCGCCAGGAGGCAATTGGCCCAGTCGATGGTTTCGGCCACGCCCGGCTTCTTGAACAGATCCTCGGTCCGCAGAGCCTGCACGAAGGCGACAACTTCGCGGCTCAGCTGCGCGCCAGCCTCCGGCGCGCGGGCCTTGAGGATTTCCAGCTCGCGGGCGAAATCCGGGTAGTCGACCCAGTGATAGAGACAGCGCCGCTTCAAGGCGTCGTGCACCTCGCGGGTGCGGTTGGAAGTGAGGACGACGACGGGCGGCTCCGGCGCATGGATGGTGCCCAGCTCGGGGATGGTGACCTGGAAATCGGAGAGCGCTTCGAGCAGGAAGGCCTCGAAGGGCTCGTCAGTGCGGTCCAACTCGTCGATCAGCAGCACCGGCGGGCCGGCGGCATCGGGGCGCATCGCCTGCAAAAGCGGGCGTTCGGTCAGGTATTCTTCGGAGAACAGCTCGGCCTGCAGCGCGGCGCGGTCCCTGGCGCCTGCGGCCTCGGCGGTGCGGATGGCGACCATCTGGGCGGCGAAGTTCCACTCGCAGACGGCGCTGGCGGCGTCCAGCCCCTCGTAGCATTGCAGCCGGATCAGGCGGCGGCCGAGGCCCTTGGCCAGCGCCTTGGCGATCTCGGTCTTGCCGACCCCGGCCTCGCCTTCGAGAAACAGCGGCCGGCCCAGCCGCAGCGACAGGAACACCACCGTGGCGAGCGGGCGGCCGCAGACATAGCCCTCGGCCGCGAGCATGTCCTGGACCTGAGCGATCGATTGCGCCTGCGTCATGGCCGGCTCCTTCCCCTGTAGCCCTGCCCAAGAGGCCACGGGCAGCCGCCGCGGTCAACCCGCAGTTGCCGCCCAGCCACGGGGGATGCGGCGCCGCTGCGCCACAGCGGCCGCGCAATGCCGGGGCGGCAATTGACCGTTAATCACTTGGATGCCATGACGGGAGCCGGGACCGCTGAGGGGCAGCGGGGAAAAGGACCAAGACCCGGATGCGCATCACCGCCGTTACCTGCGTCAAGAACGAGGGCCCGTTCCTGCTGGAGTGGATCGCATTTCACCGGCTGGCCGGGGTCACGGACTTCCTGTTCTACTCCAACGATTGCAGCGATGGCACGGCTGAGCTGCTGGACGCGCTGGCACGGCGCGGGCTGGTCACGCATCTGCCGAACCCCGCCCGGGGCCGCCATTACCAGATGGAGGCGCTGAAGGATGCCCGGCGCCAAGCGGTGGTCACAGAAGCGGATTATGTCTGGATTGCCGATGTGGACGAGTTTGCCAATATCCACGCCCCCGGCCACAGCTTCCCCGCCCTGATCGAGGCCTGCGGCAGCCCGCAAGCGGTCTCGCTCAGCTTCCAGTTCTTTGCCAACGGCAATGTCGCGGAGTTTGCCGACCGGCCGGTGATTGCCCAGTTCACCCGCAGCCACAATCCCGACCTGTGGTGCGGCGACACGGCGATCGAGGTGAAGACGCTGGTGCGGCGCGATTTCCCGCTGCAGTATTACGGCGCGCACCGGCCCTTCCTGCGCAAGGGCCTGCCGCCGCGCAAGCGCCCGTCCTGGCGCGATGGCAGCGGCCGCCCGGTGCCGCAGCCCTTCCTGCTTGCCGAAGGCACGGAGCATATCCGCAAGCTGCCCGCCCGCGGGGCGCGGGAGCTTGCGGCGCTGAACCACTATGCGCTGCGCTCGCTCGACAGCTACCTGGTGAAACACGACCGCGGCGATGTGAACCGGGAGCACCGCGCCTTTGACCTCGGCTACTGGCGCGAGCGCAATGATGCGGCCTGGCAGGACCGGTCGATCCTGCGCCACCTGCCCGCGCTGGAAGGCGCGCTGGCGGAGCTGAAGTCCGACCCCGGGATCGCCGCCCTGCACGATACCTGCGTGCGCCTGCACCTGGCACGGCGCGATGCGCTGCTGGCTGAGCCCGCCTGTCAGGCGCTGCGCGCGGAGCTGCTGGCCGCCTCCATGCTGCCGCCGCAGGAAGAGGCGCTGATCGAACGGCTGGGGCTGCGCCCATGAGCCTCAAGGTGGTGAACCTCGGTCTGCCGAAATCCGGCACCACGACCCTGGGCAAGGCGCTGGCGCAGGCGGGATTCCGCGTCGCCGACCACCGGCTGCGCGGCGAGGAGGAGGACCGCCCCGGCAAGCGGCGGATCTTCGTGGGCAGCCTGCTCTACAAGGGGCTCTACGAGCGCGGCAACCCGATGGCCTTCCTGCAGGGCTATGACGCGCTCACCGAGATCAGCTTCCTTCATGGCAAGCACTCGGTCTGGCCGCAGTTCGATTTCGCCCTGCTGCACACACTGAAAACGCTTTTTCCGGAGGTGAAATTTGTCGCCACGCGGCGCGATGCGGAAAGCCATGCGCGTTCGATCATGGGCTGGAACAACCTCGGCAGAACCCGGCTGCCCGCCAGCACGGTGCCAGGGCTGCCCATCGGATTTGGCAAGAGCGCGGACGAGCAGATGATCTGGATCGACGGCCACTACACCGCGCTGGCCCAGTGGTTCCGCGGCAGTGCCGATTACCTGGAGCTGGATGTCGCCGCGCCCGGCGCACAGGTGCAGCTGGGCGCTTTCTTGGGCTGCGATCTGCCCTGGTGGGGCCGCGCCAACGTGAGCCGCAGGAACGGGAAGAGCTGATGCGGATCTGTCTTCACATCGGGCTGGAGCATACCGGCTCGGACCGGCTGCAGAAGCTGCTCGCCGCCCAGCGCGAGGGCCTGCGGCGCGAAGGTGTGCTGTTCCCGCGCGCGCCCGGCGGCGGCAACCACACCCGGCTGTTCATGGCGGTCACCGATCCCGCCCATATCGACCCGCTGCGCTTCAACCGCGGCCATATCACGGCAGAGAAACAGGCAGCCTTGCGCAGCAACCTCACCTCGGCGCTGGCGAAGGAGGTCGCAGAGGCGAAGCCCGAACTGCTCATCCTGTCAGCCTGCCAGCTCGGCACCCGGCTTTCCCGCCGCTCGGAGCTGGAGCGCCTGCGGGACCTGCTGCGGCCCTTGTCCGGGGACATCTCGATCATCGCGCATGTGGACCGGCCCTCGGCGCTGATGGCGCGGGGGTATGCGGGCCAGGTTTTCGAAGGCCGCGCGCAGCCGCTGTCGCGCGAGCTGGAGCTGGCGGGGCATGCGGACTGGCGGCAGGCCTGCCTGGACGCGATGCCCGCGATCGACCCGCAGGCAGGCCAGTTCGAAGAGACCCAGGGCCCGGCCATCTGGCTCGACTTTGCCGGGCTTCAGGCGCAGTGGGAGGACGTGTTCGGCGCGGGCTCCGTGAGCTTGCGGCCCTATGACGAGGCGCTGTTCTACAGCGGCGATGCCGCAGGCGAGATCTGCGCCGCCTTCGGGCTGAACGATCTGCGCGGCCGCTGCAAACCGGCGCCGGTTCCGGCGCCGCCCTCAGCTGCGTGGCTCGCCCGCGGGCGGCAGTTCAACGCGCTGCTCTTGCAAGTTCTCGCACGCAAGGAGCTGATCCTGCCGCGGTCCCTGTGGCGCTCCCTGATTGGCGAGCTGGAGACCGGCGGTGATCCCATAGCGCCTGCGAGCCTTGCCGCGCTCGACCACCGCTTTGCGGAGGCCAACCAGGCGCTTGCCGCGCAGCATCCCGCGCTGGGCACTGCGCTTGCACCGCTGGAGGACGCAGGCGCCGGAGACTGGCAGGAAGCGGACCCCGCGCGCGGCTTCCGGGCGACGCAATACCTGCTCGCCTTCCTGCCCCGCATCGAACAGGCCGCGAAAGAGCAGAGCGCTGCCAAGGCCGGGGCGCTGCAACAGATCGCCCAGCCTGCCCCGGCTGGCAACGAAAGCCCGCTGCCCCTGCGGGCCCGTGAGCTCCTGGAGAACCTGCGGGGCGGCCCCTACGCACCGCACAACCGCATCGCCCTGCCGGAAGAAGCCGCCGAACCGGAAGCCTACGCCGAGGTCCTCCCCCGCGCCCTGCCCGAGAGCCGGAGCGGCAACGTGATCGTCGGCTGCATGAAGAACGAGGCGCCCTATATCGCCGAATGGGTGGCCTATCACCGTGCCATCGGTATCGACAACTTCCTGATCTACACCAACGGCTGCGAAGACGGCACTGCCGAAATCCTCGGCCGCTTGCAGACCATGGGCGTGATCGAGCACCGCAACAACGACGGCTGGAAGGGCAACTCGCCCCAGCAGCACGCGCTGAACTCTTCGCTGAAGGAACCGCTGCTGCAGAACGCCGACTGGATCATCCATATCGACGTCGATGAGTTCATCAACGTGCGCTGCGGCAACGGCACCTTGCAGGACTTCTTCGGCCGTGTGCCGGAGGCCACCAACGTGGCGATGACCTGGCGGCTGTTCGGGCACAATGGCGTCACGCGCCTTGCCGATGACTTCGTGATCCGCCAGTTCGATGTCTGCGCGCCGGCCTATTGCCCCAAGCCGCACACCGCCTGGGGCTTCAAGACGATGGTGAAGAACATCGGCGCCTACGGCAAGCTGAGCTGCCACCGGCCGAACAAGCTGGACGAGGCGCGCAAGGGCGACGTGCGCTGGGTGAACGGCGCAGGCCGCGACATGACAGCGGAGGCGGCAGAACGCGGCTGGCGCAACTCGCGCGCCTCGGTGGGCTATGACCTGTTGCAGCTCAACCACTACGCGCTGCGCTCGGCCGAGAGCTTCCTGGTAAAGCGGCAGCGCGGGCGCGCGCTGCATGTGGACCGCTCGATCGGGCTGAATTACTGGATCCGGATGGACTGGTGCGACCACAAGGACCGCACCATCCAGCGCAACCTGCCGCGGATGCAGGCCGAGTACCGCCGCCTGATGCAGGACGACACCCTGCGCCGCCTGCACGAAGCCGGGCTGGCCTGGCACCAAGCCAAGGCGCAGGAGCTGCGCGGGGTGCCGGAGTTTGCCGAACTCTACGCGCAGGCCCTGCGCCTGAAGCTCGACGCAACCGAACGCGCGGCCTACGCGCTGGCCCTCGACATGGAGAGCTGACCCATGCCCGACCCCCGTGACACCACGCCCGCCGCCACTGGCCCCGGTGAATCCCCTCCTCTGCTGACCTGCGGCGGGGTGAAGTTCCCGCTCGACACGGCGGTGCTGCCGCGCCGTATCCGCACGCTGCTGCGCGAAGGCAAGTATGAGGCCAAGGAAGCCACCGCCCTGCGCAAGCTGGTCCGCAAGGGCGACGTAGTGATGGAGCTCGGCGGCGGTATCGGCTACATGTCCACCCTGGCCGCAACCCAGACCCCGGCGGGCGCCGTGCATGCGTTCGAGGCCAACCCCGGCCTGATCCCCTATATCCGCCGGGTGCACCAGATGAACGGGGCGGACACCGCGCAGGTCCATCACGGCGTGCTGGGTGCCGAGGCCGGCAAGACGGCGTTTTACGTGCGCGAGAACCTCCTGGCCTCCTCCCTCACCCCCGATGAGGACGGCAGCGCGGCGGAGGCGGTGCAGGTGCCGATACTCGACATGAACGCCGAAATCGCCCGCATCCGCCCCACCGTGCTGGTCTGCGACATCGAGGGCGCCGAGGCGGATCTCCTGCCGCAGATGGACCTTTCCGGCTTGCGGGCCGCGGTGATCGAGACGCATCCGCAATGGATCGGCAAGGACGGCATCCGCAAGGTCTTTGCCTGCCTCGATGCCGCCGGTCTGGTGTTCTTCCCGCGCTGGTCGCACGGCAAGGTCGCCGTGTTCCGCGCCGACTGGTGAGCGGGTTGCGCGCGCTGGCCATCCTCTGCGTGCGCAACGAGGCGGCCTTCCTGCTGGAATGGCTTGCCCATCATCGCGCAGCGGGGTTTACCGATTTCCTGGTGTTCTCCAACAACTGCCAGGACGGCACAGACAAGATGCTGGACCAGCTGGAGGCAATGGGCCAGCTCACCCATGTGCGCAACGATGGCCCCTACGACAAGGCGGGCGTGCAGTTCACCGCGATGAAGCTTGCGTCCAAGCATCCGCTGGAGAAACAGGCGGACTGGATTCTGGCGCTCGACATCGACGAGTTCGTCAACATCAAGACCGGCGACGGCACGCTGCCGGATCTGCTGGACGCGCTGCCCGAAGCCGGTGCCATCACCCTCACCTGGCGGCTGTTCGGCAATGCGGGCGTGGTGCGTTATGCCGACCGGCCGGTCACCGAAACCTTCACCCGCTGCGCGCCTGAGGTGATGCACTGGCCCTGGCGCGCCTCGATGTTCAAGACGCTCTACCGCAACGACGGCACCTACCGCAAAGTTGGCATCCACCGGCCGCGGGGCGACAAGGATCCGGACCGGCTGGAGCAATTCCGCTGGTTCGACTGCGAGGGCCGCGAACTCGGCGGTCAATTCAAGACACAGCGGCTGTTCTCCGATTTCGGCCAGCCCAACTACGGGCTGGCGCAGCTCAACCACTATCCGCTGGGCGCGATGGAAAGCTTCGTCCTCAAGGCCGACCGCGGCCGCGCGGTGCATTCAGACGACCGCCTGGGCATGGACTACTGGGTGGAGCGCAACTTCAGCACCGCAGAGGACACCTCCATCGCCCGCTACACGGCAGCGCGCGCGGCGCTGCAGGACGAGCTGATGCAGGACCGCAAGCTTGCCCGCCATCACGCCCGCGCGGTGGACTGGCGACAGGCGCGCTTTCTGGAGCTGATGCGGCAGGAGCCGGGCCGCGCGCTGTTTGCCCGGCTCTTGATGGCGCCGCCCTCGCGCCCGGTCAACGCCGCCACCGCCCGCACGCTGAGCGGCTTTGCCGCGCTGGAGCGTGCCGCCCGCAACAGCGCGGACGGCGGCGGTGAAAGCTGAGCCTGGGAAGCAGAGCCCAGCGCGCGGGCCTCTGCTCAAATCGCGGCCGCTCCGCAAAGCGGCCTGAGTTTTTCCAATTTTAGCCATATTTCTGGGATAGCCAGATAGCCAAACAACAGGCCGGAAGACCGGCCGCGTGGCCAGGGCTGGAGCCGGGCACCGGACACTGGGGATCGGGTACAGGGAAAAGCGTCATGCAGGACGGACTGGAAAATCTGGACGAAGACCTCTCCGGGCTGAAACCAGCCGAATGGAAAGAGCGGCTCTCGGCCCTGGCCGAGCAGCACGGCATGCATCAACCCCTGGGCACACGGCATTTCGCAACCTTCATCGACCAGGGCAACACGCTCTTGGTCACCTTCGAGACCATTCAGGGCATTCACAACCTGTCGGACCAGGCGCAGCCCCTGGGCTTCGATCTGGTCAAGAACCTCGGCTGGTCGCATATGTGCGTGATCTCCGACGGCGACACCTGGTTCCGCGAGGAGATGATCTACGAGTTCTTCGATCAGCTGATCGACGACGGCTTCTTCGACGAATTCGACCGGGTGGTCTTCTACGGCGCAGGCCCCTGCGCCTATGCAGCGGCGGCCTTTTCGGTGGCCTCGCCCGGTGCGGCGGTGGTGGCGGTGCAGCCGCAGGCAACGCTGGACCCGCGCATGACCGAGTGGGACGACCGCTTTGTCGAGATGCGCCGCACCTCCTTCACCGACCGCTACGGCTATGCGCCCGACATGCTGGACGCGGCCGCCAGCGCCTTTGTGATCTACGATCCGATGGAGCGGCTCGACGCGATGCATGCGGCGCTGTTCCAGCGCGCGGGCGTGACCCGGCTGCGCACCCCGAACCTTGGCGGCACGGTGCAGACCCGGCTGATCGAGATGGAGGTGCTCTATCACATCCTGTCGCTGGCCGGTTCCGGCCGGCTGAGCGCGCGGGCCTTTCACAAGCTCTACCGCAACCGGCGCAACAACTCCGCCTACCTGCGCAGCCTGATGGCGCGGCTGGACCAGGACGACCGGCCCTATCTGGTGACGCTGCTGTGCCGCAACGTGGCCGAGCGGCTGCGCGCGCCGCGCTTCCGCCGCCGCCTGCAGGGGCTGGAGAAACGCGCCGCCGCGGGCGAATTCACCCTGCCGCCGAAGCCCTGAGCGGCCCGCGCGCGGGCGGCACGCCGAACTGGCGTGAAACTGGCGCGCGCGGCCCCGCATTCCGCCGCTTCTTTTTGCCCGGCGCTTATGCTAACGCCACGGCATGACCCGTGAGCTGACCATCCCCCGCCCCGACGACTGGCACCTGCACCTGCGCGACGGCGCGGTGCTGAAGGCCGTCCTGCCCGAAACCGCCCGCCATTTCGCCCGCGCCATCATCATGCCTAACCTGGTGCCGCCGGTGGTGACCGGGAATCAGGCCGCCGGCTACCGCGACCGCATCCTCGCCGCCCTGCCCGAAGGCATGGTGTTCGAGCCGCTGATGACGCTCTACCTGACCGAAGACACCAGCCCCGAAGATGTTGCCGCCGCCCATGCCAGCGGGCTGGTTAAGGCGGTGAAGCTCTATCCGGCAGGCGCCACCACCAATTCGGCTTCCGGCGTCAGCGACTTCACCAAGGTGCGCGGTGTGCTCGAGAAGATGGCCGAAATCGGCCTGCCGCTCTGTGTGCATGGCGAGGTGACCGACAGCGAAATCGATATCTTCGACCGCGAGGCGGTGTTCATCGACCGGGTGCTGGACCCGATCCGCAAGGCGACCCC
This sequence comes from Cribrihabitans pelagius, assembly GCF_048820915.1. NCBI lineage: Bacteria > Pseudomonadati > Pseudomonadota > Alphaproteobacteria > Rhodobacterales > Paracoccaceae > Cribrihabitans > Cribrihabitans pelagius. The sequence continues at coordinate 32,399 of NZ_JBMERR010000028.1, forward strand.
GGGCCTGCGGGTGGTGATGGAGCATATCACCACCAGGAACGGCGCCGACTACGTGCGCGCGCATGACCGCGGCCTGGGCGCCACCATCACCACGCACCACCTGATCATCAACCGCAACCACATCCTCGCAGGCGGCATCAAGCCGCATTATTATTGCCTGCCCGTGGCCAAGCGCGAAGAGCACCGGCTGGCGCTGCGCGCCGCTGCCACCTCGGGGGATGCGCGGTTTTTCCTTGGCACCGATTCCGCGCCGCACACCGACGCCAACAAGGAAAGCGCCTGCGGCTGCGCCGGCTGTTTCACCGCCACCAACACGATGGCGCTTCTTGCCCATGTGTTCGAGGAAGAAGGCGCGCTGGACAAGCTGGCGGGCTTTGCCTCGGAAAATGGCCCGGCCTTTTACGGGCTGCCGGTCAACGCGGACACGCTGACGCTGCGAAAGTCCGATCAGCCCACGGCCTTCCCCGGCAAGATCGAGACCGGCGACGGCCCCGTCACCGTGTTTGATCCGGGCTTTCCGGTGCATTGGGACGTGAAATAGCCACAGCTGCCGCCATCTTTACCTACGGTAAATCATAACAGTTGAAGGGAATCGATTCGCAGGGCTCAGATCGCCAATATTGAAGCGTCAGCCGGTGCTGACGTCGTAATTTGTTAAGAGATGAGCTAGATATGACAACGATTACCCTGGAAGGCATCCGGCTGGATTTCGTGGACGGGGATCCCGTCGAAATCGGCACTGCGGAGGCGGTCATCACCGTGCCCGGCTCCGCCACCACCTTCTCCTATTCGCTGACCGGCGAAGAGGACGAGGGCGTGCCCTACATCAACTTCGAGGACGACTCCTATCACGTGATGCTGGACGGCCACAGCACGGATGAGCTGGACGCCTCGGGCCACATGATGACCTTTGCCGCCAGCGTCACCTGGAGCGAGGGCACAACCACCATTATCGGGGTGAACTTCGCGACCGGAGAATTCACCGACTCCGACATCTATTTCGTGCTCGACGGCCCGGTGCCCGACTTCAGTTCAGTGGCGGCCTGGGAGCAGTTCGACGGATCGATCGAGGATTTCGGCACGCCTGCAGGGGCCTTTGCCCCCGGGCAGGACATCGCCTGGACCGAGTTCGAAAACTACAGCGTCAGCGAAGACGACGAGTTCCACGGCACCGGCGGCCGCGACCAATTCCATGGCGGCATCGGGGACGACTATTTCCGCAGCTCCGACGGGCGCGACACCTACAATGGCGGCAAGGGCACCGATCAAGTCACCTTCGACCAGGACCCGAACGGCGTCATCGCCAACCTCAAGACCGGCGAGGCCACCGATGGCTGGGGCAAGACCGACACGCTGCAGTCGATCGAGATGCTGCGCGGCTCTGCCCATGACGACAGCTTCACCGGCAACCGCGGGGGCAACATATTCCGCGGGCTGGCAGGCGAGGACATGATGGACGGCGGCAAGGGCCGCGACCAGGTGCGCTATGACCGCGACGACCGCTACGGCGGCCAGGAGGGGGTGACCGTCAAGCTCAACAAAGGCTTTGCCATCGACGGCTTCGGCGACCGCGACACGCTGCGCCACATCGAGGACGTCCGCGGCTCCGGCCACGCCGACCGCGTTACCGGCAACGGAGGCCGCAACGCTCTTGAGGGCGAAAACGGCAACGACAAGCTCTTTGGCCTGAACGGCAACGACACTCTCTCCGGCGGCAGCGGCAGGGACAGACTGGACGGCGGCGGCGATGACGATGTGCTGGCCGGTAACGGCGGCTACGACTGCTTCGTGTTCCGCGGCGCGTTCGGGGACGACACCGTCAGCGATTTCCAAACCGCCGGGCGCAAGGAGAAGATCGACCTCTCCGATGCCGCCGCCATCAAGAGCTTCCGCGATCTGAAGAACAACCACCTGAGCGAAAACGCCGATGGCGACGCGGTGATCAGCGATGGCCGCGGCAACAGCATCACCCTGGAAGATGTGGCGATGGGCGATCTGTCAGGCAACGATTTCCTGTTCTGACGCCAGCTCCGAGGCTTAGCAGCACAGCGCCGGGCCCTGAGCGGCCCGGCGTTTCGCGATTGCGCAGGCCGGGGCTTCAAACCGGCGGGCATCCGGTCTAAGGACGGTCAGACCCACGCCGGAAAGGATGCGCCCATGATCCCCACCTCCTACCCCTCGAAAGAGGAAATCGCCCGCCTCTCGGCCCGGATGCTGCTGGAAATCGGCGCGGTGAACTTCAACACCGAAACGCCCTACACGCTCGCCTCCGGCCTGCCCTCGCCCAGCTACATCGACTGCCGCAAGCTGATCTCCTTCCCGCGCATCCGCTCCACCCTGATGGATTTCATGGCCGTGACCGTGATGCGCAATGCAGGGTTTGAAGCCTTCGACAACATTGCCGGCGGCGAGACCGCGGGCATCCCCTTTGCAGCACTTGTGGCCGAGCGCCTGGCGCTGCCGATGACCTATGTGCGCAAGAAACCCAAGGGCTACGGCAAAAATGCCCGCATCGAAGGCGCGATGCACGAAGGCGAGCGGGTTCTGCTGGTGGAGGATCTGACCACCGACGGCGGCTCCAAGCTGTCGTTTGTGGATGCGATCCGCGAGACTGGCGCCTCCTGCGGGCACACGGCGGTGATCTTCTACTACGACATCTTCCCGGACACCGAAAAGACCTTGGGCGATCATGGGGTTGCGCTGCACTACCTCTGCACCTGGTGGGACGTCCTGGCCGAGGCGCGCGCGCAAGGCGCGTTCAGCACGGAGACGCTGGACGAGGTGGAGCGCTTCCTGAAGGCCCCCCGGGCCTGGCAGGACGCGCATAAATCCGCCTGACCCCGCAACACTTCCCGCGGGCGGCCTGTGGACAAAACCGCCCGCGAATCCCGCCCCGGCAGAGATCTGGGGGACTATGCAGCGCAGACCCCATCATGTAGGCTGCGCATCAAGAACCGGATTAAACCGGCCAATTATGCCCACAGGCACAGCGGCGGATATCCACAAGGCTTCCACAGGCCGTCCACAGGGATTTCCAGATAGCCAGCTGCCGGCAAACCGCCTAATGAGAGCGGCCAAACGACGAGAGCAGTGATGAACGAGATTACCCCTTTCGACGGCAATGTCCCGCCCGCCCCGATGCCCGGCGAGCCCGCCGCAGGCGCGCCGATGCCGGACAACGAGCTGCCTCACTCGGTGGAGGCGGAGCAGCAGCTTCTGGGCGCGATCCTGACCAACAACGAGGTCTACGACAAGATCGCCTCGATCATCAATTCCACCCATTTCTACGACCCGGTCCACGCCCGCATCTACGAGGTTGCGGCGGCCCGGATCTCCAAGAACGCGCTGGCCTCGCCGGTGACGCTGAAGGCCTTCCTCGAAGATCACGAAGGCCTGAAGGAGCTGGGCGGCCCGGCCTATCTGGCCAAGCTTGCGGGCGCCTCGATCTCGGCCTTTGCGGTGCGCGATTATGCGCAGATGATCTATGATCTCGCGATCCGGCGCGAGCTGATCGCGCTGGGCCAGAGCATCTCGGAAAAGGCCCGCCGTGTCGATGTCGCCTCCGAGCCGCGCGAGCAGATCGTGGAAGCGGAACAATCACTTTACCAGCTCGCCGAGCAGGGCCAGACCGAAAGCGGCTTCAAGTCCTTCCTGAAAGCGGTGACCGAGGCCGTCAACGTCACCAACGAGGCCTATCAGCGCGGCGGCGGCATGGCCGGGATCTCCACCGGGCTGGATGACCTCGACAAGCAGCTTGGCGGCCTGCACCCCTCGGACCTCCTGATCCTCGCCGGGCGCCCCTCGATGGGGAAAACCTCGCTCGCGACCAACATCGCCTTCAATGTTGCCAAGGCCTACAAGCGCGGAGTGAAGCCCGACGGCAGCGAAGGTGCGCTGGATGGCGGCGTGGTGGGCTTCTTCTCGCTCGAAATGTCGGCCGAGCAGCTCGCGGGCCGGATCCTTGCGGAAGCCTCGGAAATCTCCTCGCACAAGATCCGCCAGGGCGACATGACCGAGGGCGAATTCCGCCGCTTCGTGCAGGCTGCGAAGGACTTGGAAAGCTGTCCGCTGTTCATCGACGATACCCCGGCGATCCCGATCTCCCAGCTCGCGGCACGGGCACGGCGGCTGAAGCGGACGCATGGGCTTGACCTGCTGGTGATCGACTACCTGCAGCTCTGCCGCGGCATGGCCGAAAACCGGGTGAACGAGATTGCCGAAATCTCCATGGGGATGAAGGCGATTGCCAAGGAGCTGAACATTCCGGTGATTGCGCTGTCGCAGCTGTCGCGACAGGTCGAAAACCGCGACGACAAACGCCCGCAGCTGTCGGACCTGCGTGAATCGGGCTCGATCGAACAGGACGCCGACGTGGTGATGTTCGTGTTCCGCGAGGAATACTACAAGGAGCGCGAAAAGCCCGGCGATCATGAGCTGGACAAGATGGAAGAATGGAAACAGGCGATGGAGCGGCTGCACGCCAAGGCCGAGGTCATCGTCGGCAAGCAGCGTCACGGCCCCATCGGCACGGTGGAGCTGTCCTTCGAGGCCCAGTTCACCCGCTTCGGCAACCTGGCGAAGCCCTGGCAGCAGGCGCAGGACGGCTACTGACGCGGTATCTTGGGGGCAAATCCACCGCACCCACAGCATGATGTGGCAAAACGGCGCGTTTACTTGAAATTTGGCAATTTGCCGTCAAAATTTCACTTGTACGCAGCGCCGGAATGCGCGAACCATGCAAGGGCCTGCGATAACCATGCTGGAGAGCTCCTGCTTGATTAACCGCACGGCACTTGGTAAAACAGGGATCCGCTGCACAAGAGCAGCAAGAGGAAGGTGAAATATGACTGGACCCGATCCGATCATCGTCTGACCCGAAACGCAAAGCCGTCCCTCCCGGGGGGCGGCTTGCCCGTTCAGCCCTCCGCCTTCGATCACCGCCAGCTCCCAGCTTTGCGCAGCGCCGCCCGGCGAGCCGCCTTGACGGTCTTCACCCCCCTTGCGCCGGGCGCCGGGTGAACGCCCCGCGCGCGCCTCAGTCCGGCTGCTGCCGGTGCAGACCCAGATCCGGAAAGTCCCGCTCGAATCTCTGCAGCAACGACACTCCGCGCGCCTGTGCCGTCCCGGCCGTGCGCCGGATCACCTCGACCGCGTTGATCCGCCCCTCCAGCGTCAGCGTTCCGTAGCTCGGCAGGTTGACCCCTTCCACCTGCACCCGGATGCGCTCCAGCGTGCCGTAGAAATCCACCAGCGCAAACAACGCGCCGTCGGCCACGTTGTGCACCTCGGCGATCCGTGTCCGGTAGATCTCCGTATGGCGCGCGTCGGTGATATGCGGGATCAGCTTGGGATAGGCCTCCAGCGTCGCGCGCAGCTTCTCGGACGAGACCGATTTCGCCAGGAACCGCTCCATGTCCCGGGTGTTGAAGTCGATCTCCGCATAAAGCGCCCGGATCAGGTTGCGCTTGTCGCGCCGGGCCCGCCTGGCCGCGCGCCAGTCGTCAAACAGCCGCTTGCCGAACCACAGGAAGAACCCCAGCGTCGGGCCGATCACCGCAATCAGAAGCTTGGTCTCCACCGCCCGTCCCTCCGGCCTCCACGGGGCCGTTCCCCTACCCAGTCAACCAGACGTGAGGCTAACCAGCTGCCGCGGCACGGTAAACCGGCAATTTCCCGCGGCCTTTGCATGGCGAAACACCGCCGCGGCAGCCTTTCCCCTTGACCTGCCAGCCGCCCATGTCATGAACGGCGCATGAGCATGGCAAGACTGACAATCAACCTGGATGCGCTGGTGGCCAACTGGCGCAATCTCGATGCCCTGACCCGCTGCGAGACCGCCGCGGTGGTCAAGGCCAATGGCTACGGCCTGGATGCCGGCCGCGTCGGCCAGGCGCTGGCCAAGGCGGGGGTGCGCAACTTCTTCGTTGCCGCCGCCGAGGAAGGCGGCGCGCTGCGCCGCGCGCTGGGCCCCGGGGTGGGGATTTCGGTCTTCTCCGGCCACATGGACGGCGACACCAAGCTTCTGAAGGATTTCCAGCTCACCCCGATGCTGAATTCGCTCGACCAGATGCTGCGCCACTTCGAGAACCTGCCCGGCCACCCCTTTGGCGTGCAGCTCGACAGCGGCATGAACCGGCTTGGCATGGAGCCCGCCGAATGGGCCGCAGTGCGCGATATCGCGCTGGGCCAGAGCCCGGTGCTGCTGATGTCGCACCTCGCCTGCGCCGACGAGCCGGGCCACCCGATGAACCCGCACCAGCTGCGCGCCTTCCGCGAGATGACCGACGGGCTGGATATCCCGCGCTCGCTGGCAGCAACCGGCGGCATGATGCTCGGCCCCGACTACCACTTCGACCTCTGCCGCCCGGGCATCGGCCTTTATGGCGGCCGCCCCTTCACAGAAGCGCTGCCGGTCACCCGGCTCGACCTGCCGGTGATCCAGCTGCGTGATCTGGAGCCGGGCGAGACCGCGGGGTACGGCAACACCTGGACCGCCCGCCGCCCCAGCCGCATCGCCACCGTCGCGGCGGGCTATGCCGACGGGCTGCACCGGGCACTGAGCGGCACCGGCCTCATGGTCTTTGCCGGCGATACCCCCTGCCCGGTGGTGGGCCGCATCTCGATGGACCTGATCACGGTGGATGTGACCGGCCTGGAAGAGCCGCCGGCAGCGCTCAGCATTCTCAACGAGCAGCAGACCGTGGACACCCTGGCCGACGCGGCGGGCACCATCGGCTACGAGATCCTGACCGGCCTCGGCCACCGCTTCGCGCGGACCTACCTGGGATGAACCCGCTTGCCCTCCTGGCCCGCCTCGGCGGCACGTCGCTGGCGGCGCTGGCAGCGGTGGGCCGTGCGGCGCTGTTCGCGCTCAGCGCCTTCAGCCACATGCTGCGGCCGCCCTTCTACCCGCGCGAGTTCCTGCACGCGCTGATGAACATCGGCTGGCTGTCGCTGCCGGTGGTGGGGCTGACCGCGATCTTCACCGGCGGCGCGCTGGCGCTGCAGATCTACGCCGGCGGCGCCCGCTTCAACGCCGAAGCCGTGGTGCCGCAGATCGTCGCCATCGGCATGGTGCGCGAGCTGGGCCCGGTGCTGGTCGGGCTGATGATCGCGGCGCGCGTCACCTCCTCCATCGCGGCCGAGATCGCCACCATGAAGGTGACCGAGCAGATCGACGCGCTGGTGACGCTGTCGACGCACCCGATGAAATACTTGGTCGCGCCGCGGGTGCTGGCGGCGCTGATCACCGTGCCGGTGCTGGTCGGCGTCGGCGACATCATCGGCATTGCCGGCGGCTACACGGTGGCAACCCAGAACCTCGGCTTCAACGCCGCTGCCTACCTCAAGAACACGGTCGATTTCCTGGAAACGCTCGATATTGTCTCCTCGCTGGTAAAAGGCGCCGCCTTCGGCACCATCGCGGCAATGATGGGCTGCTATTACGGCATGCAGTCGGGCCGCGGCGCCCAGGGCGTGGGCCGCGCCACCAAGGGCTCGGTCGAGGCCGCCGCGGTGCTGATTCTGGCCGCCAACTTCATCCTGACCGGAGTGTTCTTCTCGCTATGATCCGCCTGGACAACGTAGAAAAAGCCTTCGGCGGCAACCGTGTGCTGAACGGCATGAGCCTGGAGATCCCCAAGGGCAGCTCGATGGTGATCATCGGCGGCTCGGGCACCGGCAAATCGGTGGCGCTTAAGTGCATCCTCGGCCTGATACAGCCCGATTCCGGCCAGATCCTGGTCGATGGCAAGCCCGCGGGCGCGGGCGACCGCGATGCCTTCCTCGCCCGCTTCGGGATGCTGTTTCAGGGCGGCGCGCTGTTTGACAGCTTGCCGGTCTGGCAGAACGTGGCCTTTCGTCTGTTGCGCGGCGCGCTCAAGCGCCCGGTGGAGGAAGCCCGCGGGATCGCCATCGAGAAGCTGCGCCGCGTCGGCCTCAAATCCTCCGTTGCCGACCTATTGCCGGCCGAGCTGTCGGGCGGCATGCAGAAGCGCGTCGGGCTGGCCCGCGCCATCGCCGCCGAGCCCGAGATCATCTTCTTTGACGAGCCCACCACCGGGCTCGACCCGATCATGTCCGGCGTCATCAACGACCTGATCCGCGAGATCGTGGTCGAGATGGGCGCCACCGCAATGACCATCACCCACGACATGACTTCAGTGCGCGCCATTGCCGACAACGTGGCGATGCTGCACGGCGGGGTGATCCAATGGACCGGCCCGGTGCGCGAGATGGACGCCTCGGGCGATCCTTACGTGGAACAGTTCATCCACGGCCGCGCCGAAGGCCCGATCGAGGCGGTGCGCTAAAGCCCCTGCCCGCTCCGCGCATCCAAACCACCCCGCCGCTTCTTCAGGCCGCCAGAAAACCCCGGAGGAGCCGCGCGCCCCAGTTCCGGCATCCGCAAGTTCCGCGCCGCCTGCGCCTTGAGCCGCCCCCGCCGCCTTCTTCTTGCTGCAAATATCCCGGGGGAGCCGCGCTGCCGCGCGGCGGGGGCAGCGCCCCCTCTTGGTGCCGCCGCCCCAGGCTGCGCGCGGCCGCTATAACCTCTTGATCCGCGGGCAAACCGCCCCAGTTCAATGTGAAGAACCATCCGGGATTCCACGCCCGGGTCCGTCCGCTGTGCCCTGACCGGGCGTCCCCCCATGCGCGCCGGACCCCGGAGATCCTCTTGTTGCCGCTGGAAGGGGGGCCTATGGCCAGATTGCTGCCTTATCTCATCTCTGCACGGCTCGGTTTCGCACGGGCCTCTGCTGCATGGCCCGGTACCGCAAGGGCCACCACTGTGCGGCCCGCTGATGCGGCTTGCCTCGGGACACATCCGCCTGGCCAGACCGGTCCGGCGCGGCTGCCCGCTGGCCCGCCAGCTTTCCCGCGCCGGGCAGCCGGCACCGGCTGCAAGGCCCCGGCCGCGCGAACGGCGGATAATTGCCAAAAATTCGATTCTTGTGCAACATATTGCCGGTTGGCCGCGTTGACGTGTTCCGAGGGTGCCGCCGCGGACGGCCTGCAAGGCCGCCCGCCCCGCCGCCAGCCCCCGGGTGGTATTGAATTTCTGGAGGGGTACGCATGACCGCTTTTCACGATGTCCTGTTCAAAGCTCAAACCCTGTTTCAGCGGCTTACCTTCGCGCTGATCTGCGCCGCCGCACTTGGCGCGGTTGTGGCGACCGCCCTCTCGGCGGCGGGGGTCTGGCCCTGGCTCACGCTGGAGGCCGGGCTGAACGGCACGCTGTATCCCCAGGCCGGCATGGTCGCGCAGATCGCCCTCACCGTGCTGGCCGTGATGCTGGCCTTCTTCCTCCCGGCAAATGGCCGGATGCTGGCGCTGGAAAATTCGCACCGGAAATTCACCTTGCAAATGGAGGATGTGGCCCGCGCCTATCACGCCGCTCACGCTGCGGACCGCAAGGGCCTGTTCAATGCCGCTTCGGAGTTCGACGCCGTCAAGGAACGGCTTGCCTTCATGCGCAACCATCCGGATTTGGGCGGCCTGGAACCTGAGGTGCTGGAACTGGCCGCGCAGATGAGCCAGGTGAGCCAGGATCTGGCGAAAACCTATTCGGATGACAATGTCAGCCGCGCCCGGACCTTCCTGAAACAGCGCCAGGAAGAGCTGGAGGCGTTCCAGGCCCGGCTGGAAGATACCAAGGCGGTGGTGGCGGAGCTCCGCCAGTGGACCCGGGACGTCGAAATCGAGGAATCGCTGGCGAAATCACATTTGGCGCGGCTGCGGGAAGAGGTTTTCGAGCTGATGCCGGAACTGTCGGCGCAACTGCACGGAAAACCGGACGGCACCGGCCCCGATTCGGGCCCCGGCACCGGCAGCGTCGTGCCCATGCAGCCGCCGCGCCGCGCCGATTGACGCCGCCTGCAACGGCAGGGCTTGAGACGGGCGCCAATCCCGGGCAGTAACCGGGGATGGCAAAAACAACCTTCTCCTGCTCCGCCTGCGGAGCCAGCTTTTCCAAATGGTCCGGCCGCTGCGAGGGCTGCGGCGACTGGAACACCATCTCCGAAGATCAGGGGCTGAGTTCGGGTCCGGCCAAGAAGTCGCTCGGCGTGCGCCGCGGCCGCACCATCCAGCTGACCGACCTGTCGGCGCGCGAGACCCCGCCGCCGCGCACCTGCTGCGGCGTGGGCGAGCTGGACCGGGTGCTGGGCGGCGGGCTGGTACCGGCTTCGGCCGTTCTGGTTGGCGGCGATCCGGGCATCGGAAAATCCACGCTCCTTTTGCAGGCAGCGGCGCGCTTCGCTCATGCAGGCCTGAAAACGGTTTATGTCAGCGGCGAGGAAGCCAGCGCCCAGGTGCGGATGCGGGCCCAGCGGCTGGGGCTGGCGGATGCGCCGGTGCAGCTTGCGGCCGAAACCAACCTGCGCGACATCCTCACCACGCTGGAGGCGGAGAAGCCGCAGCTTGCGATCATCGACTCGATCCAGACCATGTGGGCCGATCACGTTGACAGCGCCCCCGGCTCGGTCAGCCAGGTGCGGGCGGCGGCGCATGAGCTGACCACCTTTGCCAAGCGGCACGGCGTTTCGATCATCATGGTCGGGCACGTCACCAAGGAAGGCCAGATCGCGGGCCCCCGGGTGGTCGAGCACATGGTGGATACGGTGCTCTATTTCGAGGGCGAGCGCGGGCATCAGTTCCGCATCCTGCGCGCGGTCAAGAACCGCTTTGGCCCTGCGGACGAGATCGGCGTCTTCGAAATGACCGGCGGCGGGCTGGCCGAGGTGGTGAACCCCTCGGCCCTTTTCCTGTCCGAACGCGGCGATCCCTCCCCCGGGTCGGTGGTCTTTGCGGGCATCGAGGGCACCCGGCCGGTGCTGGTGGAGATGCAGGCGCTGATCGCGCCCTCGCCGCATTCGCAGCCGCGCCGCGCGGTTGTGGGCTGGGACAGTTCCCGGCTGGCGATGATCCTGGCGGTGCTGGAAGCGCGCTGCGGCATCCCCTTTGCCGGGCTCGATGTCTATCTGAACGTGGCCGGCGGCATCAAGATCTCGGAACCGGCCGCGGACCTTGCGGTGGCGGCGGCGCTGCTTAGCGCCCGCGAAGACGTCGCCCTGCCCGCAGATGCGGCAATTTTCGGAGAAATTTCGCTATCCGGCGCCCTGCGCCCTGCGCCGCAAACCGAAAACCGGTTGAAAGAGGCGCAAAAACTTGGTTTCACCGCTGCCATCGCCCCCAGCGGCGGCAAATCCGCGGCCATTGCCGGGCTGACGCTGCGCCAGACCACCGATCTCGCGGGTTTTGTTGGCGAATTCTTCGGGGCCGGCTAAGGTCGCAAAAATTTCAAATCGCAGGTTAACGGGCGAGGGACATGGACGGATTTACCATCATCGACGGGGTTGTCGCCCTGGTCATAGTCGTTTCGGCCTTGCTGGCTTATTCGCGCGGCTTCGTGCGCGAGGCGATGTCGATCGCGGGCTGGATCGCGGCCGGCATCCTCGCCTTCATCTTCGCACCGCAGGTGGAGCCGCTGATGGCCGAGCTCCCGGTGATCGGCGAATTCATTGCGGGCAGCTGCGAGTTGTCGATCATCGCCGCCTTTGCCGCGGTCTTTGCGCTGGCGCTGATCGTGGTCTCCTTTTTCACGCCCCTGTTTTCCACCATGGTGCAGCGCTCGGCGCTTGGCGGGCTGGACCAGGGCGCGGGTTTCTTCTTCGGGGTGCTGCGCGGCATCCTGCTCGTGGCGATTGCCTTCTTCCTCTACAATGTGGTCATGACCGGCCAGTCGTTTACCATTGTTGACGAAAGCCGCTCGGCAGTGGTGTTCGAGCGCATGATCGGCAAGATCGAGGACCGCAACCCGGAGCAGGCGCTTGGCTGGGTGACCCAGCAGTATGAGGCGCTGATCGGGTCCTGCGAACAGTAATTGGCCCCGGTGCCGCAGGGCTGACGCAGGCCACGGGCGCCTTCGGGCGCCCGTTTTTTCTGCCTTCATAAATGATATCAAGGGGTTGCGCCGCGCTGCCTGTTCCGCGCCAGCGCATGGGTTAAGGCCCCTGCAGTCAAGTTAATACACTGTTAACCATATCAGAATCAGATTCGGCCCGCCGTCCGGGCCAAGGCGAACCCGGCGCCAAACGTTAAGGAAACCTCACCCGGCGCAGGGCAAAGGTTAACAATCCTCGGCAAAAAGGCCGGTTTGTCCCCGAAAAACCGCCCCGTCCCGCAATCGGCCAAAGCTTGCCCCAATTTCGGCCCAATTCGGGGGCCAATTGGCCTCATCGGCAAAACGCCGGGACGGATGGCTCAGAAGGGACGACACTATGCTGCTGGATCACTTCACAACTTTCGCTGACTTTGCGCCGGTTGACCTGCTGCTGGACACCCCGCTGCCCCAGACCCTGGCGCCGCGCCGCGCCCGCCCGCGCAGCGGCGGCTTCCTGCCCGCGACGCTGGTGGAGACCGAGGAAGGCTTCAAACAGGCCCGCGATCTCAAGCCCGGCGACATGGTCTACACGCTCGACGGCGGCGCGCAGCCAGTGAAGGCGGTGAACCACGCGGTGCCGCGGCTCACCACGCTGATGCATGTGCCCGCAGGCGCGCTTGGCAACGACAGCGACCTGATGCTGCCCTCGGACCAGACGGTGGCGCTGGAGATGGACACCGCCGAGCGCCTGTTCGGCCTGCCGGTGGTGGTCGTGAAGCTGATCGCGCTGGCCGGTTACAAGGGCATCACCCCCGCGGCACCCGGGCGCCTGGGCCGCATCCACGTGGAATTCGAAGAGGAAGAGCTGCTCTGGGCCGAGAGCGGCATGCTGCTGCCCGCAGGCAACGGCGCGGAGACCGGCGAGGATGGCGCCTTCCACCAGCTCTCGCTGACCGAGACCCGCCAGGTGCTGGCCAGCGAGGATGGCCGCGCGCTGGCCCGCACCGGCATGGGCGAGCAGGACGCCCGCCAGTTCACCCTGCTCGACAGCATCCTCGCGCCGATGGCGGCCTGACCGCCCGGCCCTTCCCCTCGTGCAGGATGGCCCGCCCCCGGCGGGCCGTTTGCGTTTCTGACTGCCCCCAGGTCAACGCGCAGGCGCGGCCATGGGCCGCATCTGCCGCAGCGCGGCGCGGGAATCATGATCCTTTGATGACAGCGGGGCACTTAGGCACTATGTGAGGGGCAACACAGGAAACGGATTCGGAGCCACCCGCCTTGCCGATGCCGCAGATGCCCCCCGCCCACCCCTTCGATGATGACAAGCTGCGCGAGGAATGCGGCGTTTTTGGCGTCATCGGCGTCCAGGACGCGGCCAATTTCGTCGCCCTTGGGCTGCATGCGCTGCAGCACCGCGGCCAGGAGGCCGGCGGTATCGTCGCCCATGACCCCGAACAAGGTTTCAACAGCGCCCGCCGCTTCGGCTACGTGCGCGACAATTTCACCTCGCAGGACGTGATGGCGACCCTGCCCGGCCCGCTGGCCATCGGCCACGTGCGCTACTCCACCGCCGGGACCAAACATGCGGCGATCCGCGACGTGCAGCCCTTCTTCGGCGAGTTCGCCATGGGCGGCGCGGCGATTGCCCACAACGGCAACATCACCAATGCCAACGCCCTGCGCCGCGAGCTGATCGAGCGCGGCTCGATCTTCCAGAGCTCCTCCGACAGCGAATGCATCATCCACCTGATGGCGCGTTCGCTGCAGCGCAACATCCCCGAGCGTATGGAAGACGCGCTGCGCCGCGTCGAAGGCGCCTTCTCGGTGGTGGCGATGACCCGCACCAAACTGATCGGCGTGCGCGACCCGCGCGGCGTGCGCCCCCTGGTGCTGGGCCGGATCGGCGACGGCTATGCGCTCAGCTCCGAAAGCTGTGCGCTCGACATCATCGGTGCCGAGTTCCTGCGCGAGATCGAACCGGGCGAGATGGTGGTGATCACCGACAAGGGCGTCGAAAGCCATTTCCCGTTCCGCCGCCAGCCCTCCAAGTTCTGCATCTTCGAGCATGTCTATTTCTCCCGCCCCGATTCGATTCTCGGCGGCCGTTCGGTTTATGAAACCCGCGAGGCGATCGGGCGGGAACTTGCCAAGGAAAACCCGGTGGAGGCCGATCTGGTCTGCCCGGTGCCCGACAGCGGCACCCCCGCGGCAATCGGCTATTCGCTGCAAAGCGGTATCCCCTTCGCGATGGGCATCATCCGCAATTCCTACATGGGCCGCACCTTCATCGAGCCGACCGAGCAGATCCGCAACATGGGAGTGCGGCTGAAGCTCAACGTGAACCGCGCCCTGATCAAGGGCAAGCGGGTGATCCTCGTGGACGACTCGGTGGTGCGCGGCACAACCTCCCGCAAGATCAAGGAGATGATCCTGGATGCCGGCGCCCGCGAGGTGCATTTCCGTATCGCCTCCCCGCCCACCGCCTGGCCCTGTTTTTACGGTGTCGACACGCCCGAGCGCGACAAGCTGCTGGCCGCCACGATGAGCGAGGACCAGATGGCCAAGCACCTTGCGGTCGACAGCCTCAAGTTCATCTCGCTCGACGGGCTCTACCGCGCTGTGGGCGAGCGCAAGGGCCGCAACAAGGCCTGCCCGCAGTATTGCGACGCCTGCTTCTCCGGCGAATATCCGGTCACCCCCAGCGACATGATCGATCAGGGGTTTGAAATGAAGGCCGCGGCAGAGTAAGAAGCCTGCGAACAATTCAGGGGGGGAGGCGCCGGCCCGGCGGGCTGGCGCCTTTTCCTTTGCTCCGAATACGTGAAAGGCCGCCTTTTGGACGCCCATCTTGCCCGAATGCTGACCTCCCCGCGCCAGTGCCGCTGCTGCGGTGCTACCTTTGCGCAGCTGCTCAGCCTGACCTGCGACCGGCCGGATATCTGCCCCGAGGACATGGAGGCGGAGGACAACTCTGCGCTGCTCGCCACCCGGGGCGATATACTGACCGAGGATTTCTGCCGCCTCGGCGAATTGCGCTTTGTGCGCGCGGTGCTCGCAGTTCCGCTGGCCGGCAGCCGTGGCGAGGAATTCCTGCTTGGCACCTGGGCAAGCCTGGGACGGGCCGATTTCGAAGCCTATCTCGACCATTTCGAACTGCGCGAGACCGAGGACCTGGGAAGCCGCCCGGCCTGGCTGGCCAATGCGATCCCGCCCGACATGGCGCAGCCCGCCGCCTGCATGCTGGAAATGCGCCCGGAGGGCCAGTATCCCGAGCTGATGGTGAGCGAGACCGCGCATCCGCTCCATACGCTGCAGAAGAACGGCGCCGAACTGGAGGAGCTTCTGGAGCTGCTCTATGCCTACGGCCACGATCTGCCCTCGCTGGTGTTCGACGCCTGAGCGCGCTGCCGCCCGTATCCGCCCAAGCCCAACGGGCCGCATGCCCGCCCTTGGAACCGGCGCGTTGGCACCGGTCCCGCGGCCTGCCGCCCGCGGCTTCCCGCCGATCCCCGCGGCCCCCGCTTGCAGGCGCGCTCCCGGATCGCCAAGTAGCATCCGAACCCGACCCCACGTCAGCAGACACAGGAGGCACGACATGGCAAACACGGATGCAGGAACTTCCGCAAAGGTGGCAGGGCTCGCCACCCAGAGCAACGCCATGAACCGCCGCAACCTCAGCCTGCTCGGCCTCTACGGGCCGGAGGACAATCTCACCGCGCTGGTGCGCCTGCCCAGCGGCCGCACCCGCAAGGTGACCCGCGGCACCCGAATTTCCGGCGCGCAGGTGGTGGCGATCGACACCGAGGGCCTGGTGCTGAGCGAGAACGGCACCACCAAGCGCGTCGCCATGCCCGGCAGCTGAGCCCGTGCAGCCTCTTGACCTGACCGGGCCGCCGCCGCACAAGGCGGCCATGACAGAAAAACTCGCTCTCATCACCGGCGCGTCGCGGGGCCTGGGCCGGGCCCTGGCCGAGGCGCTTGCCCCGACCCACCACATCGTGGCCGTCGGCCGCACCACCGGCGCTCTGGAAGAGCTCGACGACGCCATCAAGGCGGCGGGCGGCGCGGCGACGCTGGCGCCGATGGACATCACCCTGCCCGAGGCAATGGCGACCCTCTGCCGCGGCATCCATGACCGCTGGGGCAAGCTGGACCTGTGGCTGCACACCGCGATCCACGCCGCCCCGCTGGCGCCGGCGCCCTCGGTGGCGCCCAAGGACTGGATGAAGTCGGTGGCCGTCAACGCCACTGCGACCTCTGTGCTGATCCCCTATGTGGCACCGCTTCTCGGCCAGGAGGGCCGCGCGGTGTTCTTCGACGATCCGAGGGCGGGGGAGAAATTCTACGGCGCCTATGGCGCCACCAAAGCCGCGCAGATGGCGCTGGCGCGCAGCTGGCAGGCCGAGAGCGCGCGCACCGGGCCCGCCGTGCGCATCCTGGAGCCGCGCCCGATGCCGACCGCGCTGCGCGCCCGCTTCCACCCGGGCGAGGACCGCGCCGCCCTCACCCCGGTCCAGGACGAGGCCGCCCGCCTGCTGCCGCTGATCATGGAGGGCTGAGGCCCGCCGCACACGCTGCCCGCGCCGCGCGCAAGCGCGGCGCCCGGTTCATGGCTTCCGCGCGCAAGCGCAGCAGCCGGTTCAAGGCTTCCGCGCGCAAGCGCAGCAGCCGGTTCAAGGCTTCCGCGCGCAAGCGCAGCGCCCGGTTCAAGGCTTCCGTGCGGAAGCGCGGCCGCCGGTTCATGGCTTCCGGGTGCTGACGCAGCGCCCGGCCCAAGGGTCCCGCGCGCATCTGTGATGCCCGCGGACGGCGCGGCAGCCGCCCGCCTTCCCGGCCTGCCCGCTTTTCACGCGCCCCTGTTGCTTCCCTGCCCGCCTGCCGCCGCGATCCCGCGCGGGGCGGCGAAATACTTGCCCCCTCCGGCCCCAGGTCCTATTCAAAACCCCACGCGGCCCGCTGCGGCCGTCCGGCGCCATGGCAGGACGCAAGCAGGCCACACACAGGGCGAAAGCAGGGGGAAGAGATGCGCATCCTGATCACCAACGACGACGGCATCAGCGCCGAGGGCCTCGCCGTCCTGGAAACCATCGCCACCGAAGTCGCAGGCCCCGGCGGCGAGGTCTGGACCGTGGCGCCCGCTTTCGAGCAGTCCGGCGTCGGCCATTGCATCAGCTACACCCGACCCACCATGCTGAGCCGCCTCGGCGAGCGCCGCTTTGCCGCCGAAGGCTCACCGGCCGACTGCGTGCTGGCGGGCATTCACGTCGCGATGCACGACCGCAAGCCGGACTTGGTGCTGTCGGGCGTGAACCGCGGCAACAACTCGGCCGAAAACGCGCTCTACTCCGGCACCCTGGGCGGCGCGATGGAGGCGGCGCTGCAAGGCATCCCGGCAATGGCGCTATCGCAGTATTACGGCCCCGGCAACCGGGCTCTGGAAAGCCCCTTCGAGGCCGCCGCCGTGCATGGCGCAGACCTGGTGCGCCGGGTGCTGGAAACCATGCCGCCCGAGGCCGCCGCCTCCGCGGCCGGCCCTGCTGCAAGCTACCGGCTGTTCTACAACATCAACTTCCCGCCAGTCGCCGCGGCAGATGTGAAAGGCGCCCGTGCCACCGTGCAGGGCCTGCGCCCGGGCTGCCACTTCTCCGCCGAGGAGCAGATCTCGCCGAACGGCCGCCGCTACCTCTGGATCAGCGGCGGCAACCAGCATGTGCCGGCCACCCCAGGCTCGGATGCCGAAGCGAACCTCGACGGCTACATCTCGGTCACCCCGATGCGCGCCGACCTCACCGCGCATGATGCATTGGACGCGCTGAAGGCGATCGAATGAGCGGACCGGATCCGGAAACCAAGATGCAGTTCCTCTTCGCCCTGCGCTCGCGCGGGGTGACCGGCCAGCGCGTGCTGGAGGCGATGGAGGAGATCGACCGGGGCGCCTTCCTGCGCGGCATCTTCGCGGCGCGCGCCTATGAGGACGTGCCTCTGCCGATCGCCTGCGGCCAGACCATCTCGCAGCCCTCGGTGGTCGGAATGATGACCCAGGCGCTGGACGTGCCGCCGCGCGCCAAGGTGCTGGAAGTCGGCACCGGCTCCGGCTACCAGGCGGCGGTCCTCGCCAGGCTCGCGCGCCGGGTCTACACCATCGACCGCCACCCCCGGCTGGTACGCGAGGCGCGCCAGGTGTTCGAGGAGCTGTCGCTGAGCAACGTCACCTCGCTGGTGGGCGACGGCAGCCACGGGCTGCCCGAGCAGGCGCCGTTCGACCGCATCCTGGTGACCGCCGCCGCCGAAGATCCCCCCGGCCCGCTCTTGGCCCAGCTCAAGGTTGGCGGTATCATGGTGCTGCCGGTCGGCCAGTCCGACACGGTGCAGACCCTGATCCGTGTGCGCAAGACCGAAGACGGGCTGGAGTATGACGAGCTGCGCCCGGTGCGCTTTGTGCCGCTGCTCGAAGGCCTGGGCCAGGACAGTTGAGTGCCGCCGCGGTGCCCCCCGGCCCGTGTGAACCGGCGGCCGCGCCGCCCGGCGTGGCGGTTGCAGACCGTCAGCGGCGGAAACCGGCCTGCCCCGGCAGTGCCTGGGCATAATGATTGACGCGACAGACCCCCCGCGAAAAAGGGGTGCGTGTTTTGAGGAGAGCAAAATGACCCGGACCTCCCCCCACCGGACCCTTCCCCCCCGGCCTGGCGCCGGCCGTGCCGCTGCCGGTGCCAGGCCTGCGGGTCTTGTGCCGGCGCCGCGCCGCCGCACCCGGCTGCTGGCGGCGCTGCCGCTGGCCGGTCTGCTCGCCGCCTGCCAGACCCCGCTGGACTATGACCTGCGCGGCCAGGTCGGCGCCTTCAACACTGCCTCCGCCGCGCAATCGGCCACCTCGGACCGCCCGGCGCCGGATTCGCGCGGGCTGATCACCTACCCCTCCTATCAGGTCGCGGTGGCGCGGCGTGACGATACCGTGGCCGATCTGGCCGCCCGTATCGGTCTGCCCGCCGATGAGGTCGCCCGGTACAACGGCGTGCGTCCGGGCGACACCATGCGCCAGGGCGAGGTGCTGGCGCTGCCGCGCCGGGCGCCCGCCGGACCTGCCGCGGCTGGCAACGCCATCCCGGGCTCGGTCGATATCGCCTCGCTGGCAGGCCGGGCGATCGACAACGCCCCTGCCTCGGCCCGCAACCCCGGCTCGGTCACCACGACCACGCTGCAGCCGGTGGCCAAGCCGCTGCCCGCCAATGTCCAGAAAGGCCCCGAGCCGGTCCGCCACAAGGTCGCGCGGGGCGAAACCGCCTATACGATCTCGCGGCTCTACCAGGTGCCGGTGAAGTCCCTGGCCCAGTGGAACGGGCTGGGCAGCGACTTCAGCGTGCGCGAGGGCCAGCACCTGCTGATCCCGCTGAAAGACAGCGCCGAGCCGCCGCGCGAGGCCAGCGTCACGGCCGCCGCCGCCACCCCCGCGGTGACGGAGCCCGGCACCGGCACCGCTACCCCGGTGCCACCGAGCGCCAGCAAACCGCTGCCCGCCGAGAAAGTCGAACCGGCCGCGGCCACGCCTTCAGAGCCGCTGCCGAAACCGGCGCTCGCCGCACCCAGCGCCAGCACCGCCAGCAGCGGCGCGGCGATGGCCTATCCGGTGCAAGGCCGCATCACCCGCACCTATTCCAAGGGCCGCAACGACGGCATCGACATCGCCGCCGCCCCCGGCGCGCCGGTGAAGGCGGCCGAGAGCGGCACCGTCGCTGCCATCACCAAGGATTCCAACAACGTGCCGATCATCGTGGTCCGCCACGACGCGAAGCTGCTGACGGTCTATGCCAACGTGGACGCGATCGAGGTGCAGAAGGGCGACAAGGTGGCCCGCGGCCAGAAGATCGCCGCCCTGCGCCAGAGCAAGGACGATGCCTATGTGCACTTCGAGGTCCGCGACGGGTTCGAAAGTTCCGACCCGCTCGACTACCTGAACTGAGCCCGGCCCATTGAGACCAGGAAAACCCGGCCATACGGCCGGGTTTTTTGCACGGCGTGCCGCGAGCGGCTGTCAGATGCCGAGCGGGTCAGAATCCCTGACCCTGTAAAGACTGGACATTAAAAAGGGAAAAGCCCCGCATCGCCGCCGCGCGGGGGCGCGGCGTCGATGCGCGGCGGCCTTCGGCCTTGTCCCGCGCCAGGGCGGACCTCAGCGCAGGCTCACCCCATGCCGGCCCGAAAGGTCGGTGAAGAACTGCCAGGCCACCCGGCCCGAGCGCGCGCCGCGGGTTGCCTGCCATTCCACCGCCTCGGCGCGCAGCTCCGCGGGTGTCACCTCGACCCCATAAGCCGCGCAGTAGCCCGCGATCATCGCGAGGTACTCGTCCTGCCCGCACGGGTGGAAGCCCAGCCACAGCCCGAAGCGGTCCGACAGCGAGACCTTCTCCTCCACCGCCTCCGACGGGTTGATGGCGCTGGAGCGCTCGTTCTCGATCATGTCGCGCGGCATCAGGTGGCGCCGGTTGGAGGTGGCGTAGAACACCACATTGGCAGGCCGCCCCTCGATGCCGCCATCGAGCACCGCTTTCAGGCTCTTGTAGTGCTGATCGTCATGGCTGAACGACAGGTCATCGCAATAGAGGATGAAGCGGTGGTCCGAGCCGCGCAAATGGTTCAGAAGCCGCGAGACCGAGGGCAGATCCTCGCGCTGCAGCTCCACCAGCTTGAGCTCCGGATGATCCGCCGCCAGCGCGCCATGCACCGCCTTGACCAGGCTCGACTTGCCCATGCCGCGCGCCCCCCACAGCAGCGCGTTGTTGGCGGCAAAGCCTGCGGCAAAGCGGCGGGTGTTCTCCAGCAGCGTGTCGCGGGCGCGGTCGATGCCGATCAGCAGCTCCAGATCGATCCGGTTCACCTCGGCCACCGGCTCCAGCCGGTCCGGCGCCACGTGCCAGACAAAGGCGCCCGCAGCCGCGAAATCGGGCGTCTGCAAGGGCGCCGGCGACATCCGCTCCAGCGCTTCGGCGATGCGGGTCAATGCGTTCTGGTCCATGGCGTGCCTCCCTCCGTCGGTTGCCGGATTTCAAAGCATGTTCCGGCGGGGGCAGCAAGAGGCGGCCGGAGGCAAGTCCGGATTTGGAACCATTCAGCTCGTGGATTACTGAAAGTCCGATTAGCGGGGCATAGCTGCCAATCGGGAAACCGGCGTGAATGTCTGTTTCCAGAACAACGGCTCAGGCGAACCCAGCACCGATCAGGACAGGCAAGCTCTGCTCGCCAGATACAATAGAGAACGCTTGCTCCACTTGAATAGACCTCAGCTCTGCTGCTTGGAGCGCATTGCTGATCTGGTTTTCTGACAGCCCGAAGTCGCCGCCCTCGGACGCCCTCCAATCCCATTGGATGAATTGCCCGGCAGGTTTAAGCAGGCGCGCAAGTGCCTGCACAGCATTCGCGTAATCGGGTAAAAAACCACAGACGGATGACGCGTAGATCAGATCAAACCCGGAATCCAAGTCCGCCGTATCTTCATAGTCAGCCGCCAGAATGTCGCCATGCACGGCAATCACATTGCGAATGCTCTTGCCTCTCAGAACCGCGATCATTGCTTCGGACGTATCGGCAGCAACCAGTTCGTTTACATGTGGCGCGACTATTTGCGCAAGGAGACCTGTCCCGCATCCGAAGTCCAAAACCCGTTTCGATGACCAGCCCGCGTTGCAAATGTCAGCCCTTGCGGCCAAACACGCAAAGGCATGATCTGCATAAAGCTTGACCGCCGCGTTTCCGTCCCAGCCGTTCGCATAATCGTCCCAGTCGTCAGTCATTCGGCAGGTGCCTTTTCCTCAAGACCGTGTTCCCGTTTCGGGAAACCTCAGCCCATCCCAAGTGCTGATAGTGCAGAACATTCTCGGGCATCTCAACATGGGTGTTCAAACCCATTTCGCGATATCCCTGCCGCATGGCCTCACGGTCTGAAAGTTCGGCTAATTTTCGCCCTAGGTCATGTTGACAAATGGCGCAGCCAGAGGCGGATTGACGTGATGTCGACGAAGCCAAGGAAACTCTCGGCAGTCTTGTCGTAGCGGGTTGCGGCCCTGCGTGCGTTCTTGAGCTTGTTGAAACACCGTTCGACCAGGTTTCGAAGCCGATAAAGAGAGCGATCCACGCCGACACGTTTTTTGCGGGACCTGCGCATGGGGATTACGGGCCGAACGCCTCGTTTGTCCATAGACTTCCGGATGCTGTCGGCGTCATAGCCGCGGTCGGCCAGCAATATTTTTGGCTGGGGCAGGTTTTCGGCCATGACCAAGTCAAAGCCCAGATAATCGGACGTTTGCCCCGGAGTGATCTCAGTTCTCATGGGCAGCCCGGCGGCATTGACGAGGAGGTGGATCTTGGTCGTGAAGCCACCTCTTGAACGGCCAAAACCCTGCCGCGGAGTCCCCCTTTAGCGCCCGCTGCCTGATGGTGTGCGCGAACCACGGTGCTGTCGATCATTTGCAGCACGTCCGGAACGGCGCCACTTTCGTTCAAACCACCCATGATCTGCTCCCAGAGCCCGGCCAAGGTCCCCCGCCGGAACTGTCGGTAGACGCTCGACCACTTGCTGAACTCCTCGGGCAGGTCACGCCAAGGGGCGCCGGTGCGGGCGATCCAGAAAATTCCATCGAGAACAAGGCGGTGATTGGTGGGCTTGCGCCCGTTCGGGGCGCGTGCTGTCAGGATGAACCGTTCAAAAAACGCCCATTCCTCGTCCGACATCAAATCTCGTGCCAAGCTGGCCTCCATCGTAGATGCCAGCTTGAATCATGCCCGGCACCTAATGTGAATCCCTTTTGTCAACACGGCCTAGGGTCAGGACCCATTGATTTTCGGCTATCGGTATGATTCACGGCTCGAAAACGAGCGGTGACCATGTCTGATCTTTTCTGGCTAACTGACGCGCAGATGGCGCGCCTTGAGCCTTTCTTCCC
>NZ_JBMERR010000029.1:0-47844 GCF_048820915.1 Cribrihabitans pelagius
GCGCATCGTTGTAGCTGGACCAATTCGTCGTGCGGTAGCGGGCAGGTGCGGGCTTACTCATCGGCCCCGTCTAACCGCATGGATTCGTGATGTGAATCCTTAGCAGTAAGAGTTCTGCAACAACGCCCGTTCAGCGCAGGCGGAGTTCCGTCTTGGCGTCGAAGAACATCGCATTGGCCGGATCGAAATCCAGCATGACGCCGCTGCCTTCCGGGATCGCCTCGTCGCCCCTGGTCTCGACCACGATGCGCTCGCCCGTGGGTGTGTCGAGGTAGTCGTAGGCGACGCCGCCAAGGCTTTCGCGGATGTCGACGGTCACCGGCGAGGGACCTTCGCGGACCGCCAGGTGCTGGGGGCGCAAGCCGACAATCACCTCGCTGCCGTCGCGGGGCAGGGCGACGGGGGCCGGAATCGCGGTGTTGTCCAAGGCGGGAACCGTCACCTGACCGCCCGTCACCTTGCCCGCCATGAAGTTCATGGCAGGCGAGCCGATGAAGCCCGCGACGAACTTGTTGTCCGGGTCCTGGTAGAGATGCATCGGGGTGCCCACCTGCTCGATATGGCCCGCGCGCAGCACCACGATCTTGTCGGCCAGCGTCATCGCCTCGACCTGGTCGTGGGTGACGTAGATCATCGTCGCGCCGATTTCCTTGTGCAGCCGGGCGATCTCGACACGCATGTCGACGCGCAGTTCGGCGTCGAGGTTCGAGAGCGGCTCGTCGAAGAGGAACACTTCGGGGCCGCGGACGATGGCGCGGCCGATGGCGACGCGCTGGCGCTGGCCGCCGGAGAGCGCCTTGGGCTTGCGACTCAAGTAGTCGTCGAGCTTCAGGATGCGGCTGGCCTCGGACACTTTCGCCTTGATGGTGCCCCTGTCGACTCCGTTCATCTTGAGCCCGAAGCCCATGTTCTCCTCGACCGACATGTGCGGGTAGAGCGCGTAGGTCTGGAACACCATGGCGACGCCGCGTTCGGCCGGGTCGGCGCGGGTCACGTCGCGCCCGCCGATCATGATGGCGCCGTCCGAGGTTTCCTCCAGCCCGGCGATCATCCGCAGGAGCGTGGACTTGCCGCAGCCCGAGGGGCCGACGAAGACGCAGAACTCGCCGTCGGCGATCTGCAGGTCGACGCCGTGAATCACCTGGGCTTTGCCATAGCGCTTGACGGCCTGTTGAAGTGCAACACCTGACATGGTTTTCCTCCCAAGTTTTCCGATACGGCTATTGCGCCAGCGGATAGGGCCAGACCGCGGCTTCCGAGCCGATCTGTGCCGCGGTCCGCAACAGCGCGGGCCGGAATTTGTCTAGATCTTCCAATGGCATGCGGAACGTCGACGTGACCACTGAAATGGCCCCGATCACCCGGTTCGCGCCGCCAAGGAGTGGCGCGGCGATGCTGATGATACCCTGCTCGTGCTCTTCCCGGTCAAAGGCGACGCCCTCGGCGCGGATCTGCTCCAGTTCGGGGCAGAGGGTGTCGGGGCCGGCGTGGGTTGCAGGGGTGAAGCTTTCGTAGAGCTGCCGCTCCAGCGCGGCGTTCTGCCGGTCCGCGTCCATGAAGGCCAGCATCACCTTGCCGACGCCGGTGCAGTGGGCGGGGGAGCGGCGGCCGGGGCGGGCCATGGTCTGGAATCCCTGCGCGGGCGTCACTTTCTCGATGAATACCACGCGGCTGTTTTCCATCTGCGCCAGGTGCACGGTCTCGCCCACGTCATCGGCCAGCGTGCCGAGGAACGGCAGGGCCATCGGTGCGAGCGAGGACTGGTCCCAGGCATGGCGGGCGATCCGCACCAGCCGCATGCCGGGGACATAGACCTGCCGCTCCGCCTCATAGGCCAGCATGCCCTGGTTGGTGAGGGTCTGCAGCAGGCGGTGCAGGGTGGCCTTCGGGTAGGGGCTGGCCTCCAGAACCTCGGAAAACCGCACCGCGCGGCCAAAGGCCACTACGATATCGAGGAGATCCAGAGCCTTTCCGACCGTTCCGTCCGTTCCTGTCTGCTTGTTCATGCTGTCCGCTTGCTCAGATGTCCGGGGCTGCCAAAAGCAATTGTTGACTCAATAGCAAGTCGAAACTAGAGTGTCAATTGATAAAACGTTTGTTCCAATATGTGGAACTTACGGATTGAGAAATGTCTGGAGGAGAAAGGGAGAGACATGATCCGGAGAGCAAAGAAGCTGACGGCGGCATTGGCCGCGTCGACCCTCATCGCATCGGCGGCCTTTGGGGGCGAGCTGGTGATCAACACCGATACCTCCGACCCCGCGCCCAAGGCGGCTTTTGAAGCGCTGATCGCCGGGTTCGAGGCCGAGCATCCCGATGTCAAGGTGACCTGGAACCTGTTCGACCACGAGGGCTACAAGACCTCGATCCGCAACTTCCTGACCGCCGATGCGCCGGATCTTGCCAGCTGGTATGCCGGCAACCGGATGCTGCCTTACGTGAACGCGGGCCTGTTCGAGCCGGTGAATGACGTCTGGGAGGACAACGGCCTGGAGGAGACCCTTGGCTCGGCGCTTGGTTCCATGACCATCGACGGCAAGATCTGGGGCGTGCCCTATACCTACTACCAATGGGGGGTCTACTACCGCAAAGACCTGTTCGAGGAGCATGGCATCGAGGTGCCTGCGGACTGGGAGGCGTTCAAGGCGGCCGGGGCAAAGCTGAAGGAGGCGGGCATCACCCCGGTCACCATCGGCACCAAATACCTGTGGACCGCGGGCGGCGTCTTTGACTACCTGAACCTGCGCACCAACGGCTATGATTTCCACATGGCGCTGACCAAGGGCGAAGTGCCCTGGACCGACGACCGCGTGAAGGCGACCTTCAACAACTGGAAGGAACTGATCGACGCGGGCTTCTTCCTCGAAAACCACGCCGCCTATTCCTGGCAGGAGGCGCTGGCGCCGATGGTGCAGGGCGATGCAGCGATGTATGTGATGGGCAACTTCGCGGTCGCGCCGCTGCGCGAGGCGGGGCTGAGCGACGATCAGCTGGGCTTCTTCCAGTTCCCGCAGATCAACCCGGACGTGCCGATGGCCGAAGACGCGCCGACCGACACGATGCACATCCCGGCCAACGCCAAGAACAAGGCGGACGCCAAGAAGTTCCTGGCGTATCTGGCCCGCGCCGAGGTGCAGACCGAGATCAACAAGACACTCGGCCAGCTGCCGATCAACAAGAACTCCGAAGTGGGCGACGACAAGTTCCTGCAAGCCGGCTACGAGATGCTGTCCTCGACCGAAGGCGGCATTGCCCAGTTCTTTGACCGCGACGCCCCCGCCGAAATGGCCAAGGCGGGCATGGAGGGCTTCCAGGAATTCATGGTCAAGCCCGAGCGCATGGACAAGATTCTGGAGCGGCTCGAGAAGACCCGCCAGCGCGTCTACAACTGACATCCCTTGAACATGGCCCTGTCCGGCAGCGCCGGGCGGGGCAGGGCGCCAGCCTGCGCGCCCCAGTGGAGGAGAAGCCATGACCGCCCCCGTTGTCCCCGACACCCATCCGCCGCTGCGCAAGAAAAGCTGGTGGAAGCAGAACCAGCAGCGGCTTGCGCCCTGGCTGTTCCTGGCGCCGGGTATCTTCATGTTCCTGATCTACGTGATCATCCCGATCTTCCAGTCCGTGAATATCTCCTTTTACGACTGGGATGGCCTGGGCGCGAAAACCTGGGTCGGGGGTGCCAATTACGCCGAGCTGATGGATGACGAGGCGTTCTACACCTCGCTCAAGAACAACGTGATCTGGCTTGTCCTCTACATGCTGGCGATCCCGATGGGGTTGTTCGTGGCGCTGTTTTTGAACCAGACGGTGCGCGGCATCCGCATCTACAAGTCGCTGTTCTTCTTTCCCTTCGTGATCTCGCAGGTGGTCGTAGGGCTGGTCTTTGCCTGGTTCTACGATCCCAGCTACGGGCTGATGAATATCGCGCTGGGCTGGTTTGGGATCGAGCCGGTCGCGGTGCTGGCCAATGAGGACTACGTGACCTACGGGATCATCGCCGCCGGGCTCTGGCCGCAGACCGCCTATTGCATGATCCTCTATCTCACCGGTCTGAACGCCGTCGATCCCGAGCAGATCGAGGCGGCGCGGCTCGACAATGCCAAGGGCGCCAGGATGCTCTGGTACGTGATCCTGCCGCAGCTGAGGCCCGCGACCTTCATTGCCGTGGTGGTGACGGTGATCGGTGCGCTGCGCAGTTTTGATCTGGTCTCGATCATGACCGACGGCGGGCCCTGGGGGTCTTCGCGGGTGCTGGCCTTCTACATGTATGAACAGGCGTTTTCCGAATACGGCTTCCGCATGGGCTATGGCGCGGCCATCGCCGTCGTGCTGTTCCTCATCATGATGATCTACATCGTGGGCTTCCTGTGGAAGATGTACCGCGACGAGAAAGGCCACTGAGATGTTCCCCAGACCCATCGAGAAAACCTCTCCCGCCACCCAGCTTGCCTACAAGATCGCCCTGCCGGTTGCGCTGATCCTCTGGCTGCTGCCGCTCATTGCCGTGGCGCTCACCTCGGTGCGCTCGGCCGGTGACATCACTGCGGGCAACTATTGGGGCTGGCCGACCAGCTTCAACCTGTTGGAGAACTACACTGCGATCTTCAAGCAAACCCCGATCGGCCAGTACATCCTCAATTCCTTCAAGGTGACGATCCCGACGGTGATTGGGGCTGTGGCGCTCAGCTGCATGACGGGCTTTGCGCTGGCGGTCTACCGGTTCAAGGGCAACCTTCTAATCTTCTTCATGTTCATCGCGGGCAACTTCGTGCCCTTCCAGATTCTGATGGTGCCGGTGCGCGACCTGACGCTGGATCTGGGCATGTACAACACCTGGTACGGGCTGGCGCTGTTCCATATCGCCTTTCAGGCCGGGTTCTGCACGCTGTTCATGCGCAACTTCATCCGCGCACTGCCATACGAGCTGATCGAGGCGGCACGGGTCGAGGGGATTTCCGAGATCCGCATCTTCTGGTTCGTGGTGATGCCCTTGATGAAGCCCGCGCTTGCGGCGCTGTCGGTGCTGATTTTCACTTTCATCTGGAACGATTACTTCTGGGCCACCGTGCTGACCCAGGGCGCCGACAACCAGCCGATCACCGCCGGGCTTTATTCGCTGAACGGCCAGTGGGTGGCGGCCTGGCACCTGGTCTCGGCCGGGTCCATCGTGGCGGCGCTGCCGCCGGTGCTGATGTTCTTTCTGATGCAGCGCCACTTCATCGCCGGTCTGACCTTGGGAGCCGTGAAATGATCCGAAGCTGGCGGCTGGATGACAATAAGCAGACCCTGGTCCTCGCCTCGCAGAACGGCCGCCTGGCCGGGGTGGTCTATTGGGGCCCGCGCCTGCCGGAGGATGAGAACCTCGACACGCTGGCCCGGGCGCAGGCCATTGACGTGACCGGCGGTATGCTGGACGAAAACCCCGAACTGTCGCTCTGCCCCGAGGCGTCGCGCAGTTTCCC
The DNA here is from genome assembly GCF_048820915.1 of Cribrihabitans pelagius. NCBI lineage: Bacteria > Pseudomonadati > Pseudomonadota > Alphaproteobacteria > Rhodobacterales > Paracoccaceae > Cribrihabitans > Cribrihabitans pelagius. Next base: position 5,463 of record NZ_JBMERR010000029.1, read on the forward strand.
CGGCCAGCCGGGGCTGGTGATCGCGGATGCGGCAGGGCGGCCGGTTCTGCCGCGGTTCCGGTTCGACGCGGCGGAGGCGGACGGCCAGCGCCTGACGCTCACGTTCCGCGATCAGGCCGCGGGGCTGGCCTACCGGGCGCTCTTTGCCCTGGATGCCCAGACCCACGTGCTTGAGGTCCGGGCCGAGATCGACTGCACCCAGCCAATGCGCCTGCACTGGCTCGCTGCCCCGGTGGTCCCCGCGCCGCAACTCAGCGACGGGATGATAGACTTTGCCGGACGCTGGTGCGGCGAGTTTCAGATGGTGCGCACGCCTTGGACTGCTGGCATCCGCTGCCGCGAGAACCGCACCGGCCGCTCCGGGCACGAGCACTTTCCCGGACTTATCGTTCCCTGCCGCGGCGCCACCAATACCGCGGGGGAGGCCTATGGGTTCCACTACGGCTGGTCCGGCGGGCACCGCATGGTGGCCGAGGAGCTTCCCGACGGGCGCCGCCAGGTGCAGTTCGGGCATGCCACCGGGATCGAGGCGGAACCGGCCACCCGCTTTGCCACCGCGCCGCTCTACGCGGTCTATTCCGGCGAGGGGCTGAACGGCTGCGGTGTCGCCTTCCAGCGCCACCTGCGCGACCGGATCGTGCAGTTCCCCGATCCCTCCCGCCCGCGTCCGGTGCATTACAATTGCTGGGAGGCGGTCTATTTCGATCACAAGCTGCCCGAGCTGAAAGAGATCGCCAGCCGCGCGGCGGAGCTTGGCGCGGAGCGCTTCGTGCTGGATGACGGCTGGTTCGGCACCCGCGACGATGACACAAGGGCGCTTGGCGATTGGCAGGTCGATGCGCGCAAGTACCCCGATGGGCTCAAGCCGCTGATCGACCATGTGCAAGGGCTGGGCATATCCTTCGGCCTCTGGTTCGAGCCGGAGATGATCAACGCCGACTCCGACACCTTCCGCGCCCATCCCGATTGGGTGCTGGGGGATGAGGACCAGATCCCCGGCCGCCAGCAGTTCGCGCTGAACATGGCCCTGCCGGAGGTCCGGGACTACCTGTTCGGGCGGATCGGCAAGGTGCTGTCGGATCACGAGATCGACTACGTGAAGTGGGACCACAACCGCGTGTTGCCCGCGCCCGATGCCGCCCAGACCCGCGGCACCTATGCGCTGCTCGACCGGCTGCGGGAGGCCTTCCCGCGGGTCGAGATCGAAAGCTGCGCCAGCGGCGGCGGGCGGATCGATTTTGGCATTCTGCAGCGAACGCAGCGGGTGTGGCTGTCGGACAGCAACGACGCGGTGGAACGCCTCAGGATACAGCACAACGCGGCGCTGTTCCTGCCGCTGGCGGTGACCGGCAGCCATGTCGGCCCGCGCCGCTGCCACACCTCGGGCCGCAGCCTCGATATCCGTTTCCGCGCCTGGGCCGCGGCTCAGCGCCACATGGGTTTCGAGATGGACCCGCGGGAGCTGACGGATGAGGAGGCGCAGGTGCTGCGCGAGGTCACCGGCTGGTGGAAGGCCAACCGCGGCTGGATGGCATCGGCGGATATCCTGCGCCTTGACAGCGCCGATGCCGCGGTGATTGCCGAACAGCAGCTGGCCCAGGACGGCAGCCAGTTCGTGGTCTTTGCGGGCAAGGCCGAAACCTCGCCCCAGATCGCGCCTCGCCCGCTGCGGCTGACCCGGCTGCAACCGGAGTGCTACTACCGCATCGAGCTGGTGAACCGGGGTGATGCCCCGGCGCTGTCGCGCGGTGCCCAGGCGATCAAATCGGAACCCCTCGTCCTCAGCGGGACCAGCCTGATGACCCAGGGCCTGACGCTTCCGTGGACGTTCCCGGAAACGATGTGGGTCATCAAAGGAGAGCAGGTATGAGCAAGGAGCGACGCAACCGCGCCTGGTATGGCAAGCTGGACAAGGATGGCTTTATTCACCGCAGCTGGATGAAGAACCAGGGCTTTCCGGATCATGTCTTTGACGGCCGCCCGGTCATCGGCATCTGCAACACCTGGTCCGAGCTCACGCCCTGCAACAGCGGCCTGCGCGAGCTGGCCGAGGGAGTGAAGCGCGGCGTCTGGGAGGCGGGCGGCTTCCCGGTGGAATTCCCGGTGATGAGCCTCGGGGAGACCCAGATGAAACCCACCGCGATGCTGTTCCGCAACCTGCTGGCGATGGATGTGGAGGAATCGATCCGCGCTTATGGCATCGACGGCGTGGTGCTGCTTGGCGGCTGCGACAAGACCACGCCCGGGCAGCTGATGGGCGCGGCCTCGGTCGACCTGCCCGCGATCGTGGTGAGCTCGGGTCCGATGCTGAACGGCAAGTGGCAGGGCCAGGACATCGGCTCGGGCACGGATGTGTGGAAGTTCTCCGAAGCGGTGCGCGCGGGCGAGATGACACTGGCCGATTTCATGGCCGCGGAATCGGGCATGAGCCGCTCCAAGGGTGTCTGTATGACCATGGGCACCGCCAGTACCATGGCCAGCCTGGTCGAGGCGATGGGCATGAGCCTGCCCACCAACGCCGCGCTCCCGGCAGTGGACGCCCGCCGCATGGCGCTGGCGCATCTGACCGGCAAGCGCATCGTGGGCATGGTCGAAGAGGGGATGTGCATGTCCTCCATCCTGACCCGCGAAGCCTTCGAAAACGCGATCCTCGCCAATGCCGCCGTTGGCGGGTCGACCAACGCGGTGGTGCATCTCCTGGCCATCGCGGGCCGTGTCGGCATCGACCTGACACTGGATGATTTCGAGATCGGCTCGGAAATACCCTTGCTGGTCAACTGCATGCCCTCGGGAAAATACCTGATGGAAGATTTCTGCTATGCGGGCGGAATGCCGGTGATTCTGAAGGAGCTGTCGCACCTGCTGCGCCCGGCGCGCACCGTGATGGATACCGATATCCAGGCTTACGGCGAAGGCGCGGAGTGCTGGAACCGCGACGTGATCCATGCCTTCGACGCGCCCCTGAAACCAGCCGCGGGCCTGCGTGTGCTGCGCGGCAACCTGGCCGAGCGCGGCGCCATCGTGAAGCCCTCGGCCGCCACCGACGCGCTCCTGGAACACGAGGGGCCGGCGCATGTGTTCGAGAATATCGAGGAATTGAAGGCCACCATCAACGACCCGGACCTGCCGGTGAACAAGGACACCATTCTTGTGCTGAAGGGCTGCGGCCCCAAGGGCTATCCTGGCATGGCCGAGGTCGGCAACATGCCGATCCCGCTGAAGCTGGTGCAGGAGGGCGTGCGCGACATGGTGCGGATCTCTGACGCCCGGATGTCCGGCACGGCCTATGGCACGGTGATCCTGCATGTCTCGCCCGAGGCAAACGAGGGCGGCACGCTGGCGCTGGTGCGCACCGGCGACCGCATCCGGGTCTCGGCCAAGGCGGGCGTGCTGGAGCTGCTGGTGCCGGAGGAAGAACTCGTCGCCCGCCGCGCGGACTGGCAACCGCCCGAGCCGCATTATACCCGCGGTTATGCGAAGATGTACGTTGACCACGTGATGCAGGCTGACCAGGGCGCGGACCTCGACTTCCTCGTCGGCAAGGACACCCGCCCGGTAACAAGAGAGAGCCACTGATGACCAAGACCGCCACATTCCACGACCTCGCGGGCAAGAGCGTCTTCATCACCGGCGGCGGCGCGGGTATTGGCGCTGCGCTGACCGATGGCTTCATGGCGCAGGGCGCGCGGGTCGCCTTCGTGCAGCGCTCCGATGCCACCGCTTTCTGTGATGCGATGGAAGAAAAGCACGGCACGAGGCCGCTGTTCCTGCCCTGCGACATCACCGATATCGCTGCGCTGAAGGACTGCATCGCGCGGGCCGCAAAGGCGCATGGCCCCGTCACCGCGCTGGTCAACAACGCCGCCAACGACCAGCGGCACGGCGCGCTGGAGGTGGACGAGGACTTCTGGGACTGGAGCCAGGCGATCAACCTCAAGGCCTATTTCTTTGCCTGCCAGGCGGTGATCCCCGGCATGCGCGATGCCGGCGGCGGCGCGATCGTCAACTTCTCCTCGATCAGCTACATGATGGGCAATACCGGCTACGTCAGCTACACCACCGCCAACTCCGGCATCAACGGCATGACCCGCTCGCTCGCGCGGGAGTTCGGGCCGGACCGCATCCGCGTCAACGCTTTGGCACCGGGCTGGGTGTTGACCGAAAAGCAGCTGGACCAATGGGCCACGCCCGAAGCGCTGGCGGCGCATATGGAGCGGCAATGCCTGAAGGATCACCTGAAGCCGCAGGATATTGTCGATGCTGTGCTGTTCCTCGCCTCCGATACCAGCCGGATGATGACCGGGCAGGCCATGGTTGTCGACGGCGGCGTGGTGGTGACGGGATGAGCACGGCGGAGGCAGCCTGGGTTGCGGCGGACTGGGGCACGTCGAACCTGCGGGCCTGGGTGATGGATGGTTCGGGCGGCGTGATCGCGGCGCTGTCGTCGGACCGGGGCATGGGCAGCCTGAAGCCCGCGGAGTTCGAACCAGTGCTGCTGGACCTGCTCGCGCCGCATCTTACGGACCGGCCCATGCCGGTGATCGTCTGCGGCATGGCAGGCGCCCGGCAGGGCTGGGTCGAGGCACCTTATGCCGCGGCCCCCTGTCCGCCGCCGGGCGCGGGCGCGGCAGCGCGGCCGGTGGTCTTGGACCCACGGCTGGACGTCCGTATCTTGCCGGGGGTCCAGCAAGACAGCCCGCCGGACGTGATGCGCGGCGAGGAAACCCAGATCGCGGGCTTCCTGCGCGAAGATCCTGCTTTCGAAGGTGTGCTCTGCCTGCCGGGAACCCACAGCAAATGGGTCCGCATCAAGGGCGGGCAGATCACGGGGTTCACCACTTTCATGACCGGAGAGCTGTTTGCGCTGCTGTCCGGCCACTCGGTCCTGCGCCATTCACTGGCGGGAGAGGGCTGGGAGGACGCGGCTTTCCATGGCGCTGCCGGGGAGGTCCTAGCCGCGCCTGAGCAGCTGGCGGCGCTGCTGTTTCCCTTGCGGGCGGCGTCTCTTTTGCAGGGCGCCAGTGCCGCCACCAGCCGCGCGCGCCTCTCGGGGCTGCTGATGGGAGCGGAGCTCGCCGCCGCACGGGAGCATTGGCAGGGACAGGCCATCGTGCTGATCGGCGCGCCAATGCTGACCGCGCTCTACCGCGCGGCGCTGGAGGCCCAGGGCGCCGCTGTGCGTGAAACGGATGGTGCCGGGCTGGCATTGGCGGGGCTGACGGCCGCTTACGAGGAGATGACGACATGAGCCGCGAAATCATTGCAATTCTGCGCGGGGTGACACCCGAGGACGTTCTGGAGATCGGGCAGGCCCTGGCCACGGCCGGCATTGACCGCATCGAGGTGCCGCTCAACTCGCCCGACCCGTTCCGCTCCATTGAAGCGCTTGCTTCCGCGCTGTCCGGGACGGCGCAGATCGGCGCGGGCACCGTGCTGCGCGCCGAAGAGGTGGACGCTGTGCACGCCGCGGGCGGCAGGCTCATCGTCTCGCCCGACTGCAACCCGGAGGTGATCACCCGCACCAAGGCGCTGGGCATGGCCTCCTATCCCGGCGTGATGACCCCGACCGAGTGCTTCACCGCCCTGCGCCACGGCGCCGACGGGCTGAAGCTGTTTCCCGGCACGCTCATCGGCATCGGCGGTTTGAATGCCATCCGCGCCGTTCTGCCGTCTGACGCGCGCACCTATGCCGTCGGTGGCGTGGAGCCTGCGAATTTCGCCGAATGGCTCGCTGCCGGCGCCACCGGATTCGGCATTGGAACCGCGCTCTACAAGCCCGGCTTCACGGCCAAGGAGGTTGCCGCCCGCGCCGCCGACATCGTTTCTGCCTACGACGCGGCGGTCGCGTCATGAGCCCCGAGGTGTTCGACAGCCGCGCTTGCACGCTGGGCGAAGGCCCGCTCTGGCACCCGGAGCGCGAACAGCTGTTCTGGTTCGATATTTTGGGCAAGCGGCTCATGAGCCGGGACGCAAGCGGCGCGCTGGAGTGGCAATTCGGCGAGCATGTCTCGGCCGCGGGCTGGATCGGCCCCGGCATCTTGCTGATCGCGTCTGAGACTGCGCTGTTCCGGTTCAGCCTTGCGGACGGCTCACGGGAGGATGTGGTTGCGCTGGAGGCGGACAACCCGGTGACCCGCTCCAATGACGGCCGCGCCGACCCCTTCGGCGGCTTCTGGATCGGCACCATGGGCAAACAGGCCGAGCCGGGGGCGGGCGCGATCTACCGCTTCTACAAGGGAGAGCTGGTGCCGCTGGTGCCGGATATCACTATCTCCAACGCGATCTGCTTCAGCCCGGACGGGCGCCACGCTTATTACACCGACACGCCCGCCCGCCGCATCCTGCGCCAGCCGCTGGATGCCGAAGGCTGGCCCGAGGGCGCGGCGGAACTGTTCCTTGATCTCTCAAAAGAAGGTCTGAACCCGGATGGCGCGGTCGTGGACGCCGAGGGCTGCCTGTGGTGTGCCCAGTGGGGCGCCTCGCGTGTGGCACGTTACGGGCCGGACGGGGCGTTCCTCTCTGCCATCGAATTTCCGGCCAGCCAGATGTCCTGCCCGGCCTTCGGCGGCCCCGGCTTGCAGACACTGTTCGCCACCTCCGCCGCGCAGGGGCTCGATCCTGCGGGAGACCATGACGGGCGGACCTTCGCGGTGAAAACCGGCTTCACCGGGCAGGCCGAACACCGCGTTTTGCTTGGGTGAGGCAAGGGATGGAAGGCGCCGGGGACTTTGGCAGGCTGCCCTCGGGAGATGCGGTGCGCCGTTTCACCATCGAAGGAGGCGGGCTCACGGCCAGCATCCTGAGCTACGGTGCAACCGTGCAGGACCTGCGGCTGGAGGGTTTTACGCACCCGCTGGTCCTCGGCGCGGATCACCTGGCGCCCTACCTCGGGCCGATGGCCTATTTTGGCGGTCTGGTGGGGCGGTTCTCCAACCGCATTGCGGGCGGGCGCTTCGAGACGGACGGGCAGGCGTTCCAGGCGGACCGCAACGAGAACGGCAAGCACTGCCTGCATGGCGGACGCGCGGGGGCCAGTTTCCGGCTGTGGTCGCTTGCGGAGCTGCGCGGGGACCAGGTGGTTCTGTCCTTGCAAATGGCGGATGGCGAGATGGGCTTTCCGGGAAACCTGGACGTCCGGGCGGCTTTCACGCTCACCGCCTCAAGGGCGCTGGAGATAGACTTATCCGCCACAACCGACGCGCCCACCCCGGTGTCCTTCGCGCATCACGGTTATTTCACCCTCGACGGCAGCCCGTCGATTGGCGGGCACATGCTGCAGATTGAGGCGCCGGAGTACCTGCCCGTGGACGAAGACAGCATCCCAACCGGGGACATCCGCAGCGTCGCCGGCACAGAGTTCGACTTCCGCAGCCCCCGCAATATCGGCACCCAGCCGCTGGACCACAACTTCTGCCTCTGCTCGCAGCCTGGAACGCTGCGTGAGGCCGCGGTCCTTTACGCTCCGCAGAGCGGGCTTGCGATGGTGGTGGAGACCGCCGCGCCCGGGGTGCAGGCCTATACCTGCGATCACCTCCCGCCCGCTGGCGTGCCGGGGCTGGAGGGCCGCCGCTACGGGCCGCGCGCCGGGCTCGCGCTGGAAACCCAGGCCTGGCCGGACGCTCCGAACCGACGCAATTTCCCAGCTGCGATCCTGTGTCCGGGAGAGACCTATAGACACCAGGTCAGATACCGGTTCATCACCCCGAGCCACCCAGACCGCTGACCGGCCATCCAACCATATGAGGGCACCATGAAACGCACCCTTGGCACCTGCTATTACCCCGAGCACTGGCCGCGGCACATCTGGGAGGAGGACGCCCGCCGCATGGCAGAAGCCGGGCTCACCTGGGTCCGCATCGGCGAGTTTGCCTGGTCCCGGCTGGAGCCGCAGCCACGCGCCTATGACTTTGCCTGGCTGGACGAGGCCATCGGGATCCTCGGGCAGGCGGGGCTCAAGGTGGTGCTGGGCACGCCCACCGCGACACCGCCGCGCTGGATGCTTGACCGTCACCCGGACATGCTGGCGCGCGATGCCGAGGGCCGCCCGCGCCATTTCGGCTCGCGCCGCCACTATTGCTTCAGCCACGAGGGCTACAAGGCTGAATGCGCGCGGATCGTCACGCTCCTCGCCGAGCGCTACGGCACCAACCCCCATGTCGCCGCCTGGCAGACCGACAACGAATACGGCTGCCACGACACCGTGCTCTCCTACAGCAACTGCGCGCTGCAGGCGTTCCGCAAATGGCTTGAGGCCCGCTATCCGGCGCAAGGCAACCAAAGCGGGATCGAGGCGCTGAACGAGGCTTGGGGCAACGTGTTCTGGTCGATGGACTATGGCGACTTCGAGCAGATCGGCCTGCCCAACCTCACCGTGACCGAACCGAACCCCTCCCACGTGCTCGACTTCCACCGCTTCAGCTCCGATCAGGTGGTGGCTTTCAACCGGCTCCAGACCGAGATCATCCGCGCCCATTCCAAGGCGCCGATTGCCCATAACTACATGGGCCGGATCACCGGTTTCGACCACTACAAGGTGGGCGGCGACCTGGATATCGCCAGCTGGGACAGCTACCCGCTCGGTTTCCTCGAAGACCGGGTCAAGACGGACGCCGCCCATCAGCGCGCCTATGCGCGCCAGGGTGATCCGGACTTCCAGGCCTTCCACCACGACCTCTACCGCACGGTCGGGCGCGGCCGCTGGTGGGTAATGGAGCAGCAGCCCGGGCCGGTGAACTGGGCGCCGCACAATCCGGCGCCGCTGCCGGGCATGGTGCGGCTCTGGAGCTGGGAGGCCTTTGCCCATGGTGCCGAGGCGGTCTGCTATTTCCGCTGGCGGCAGGCGCCGATGGCGCAGGAGCAGATGCATGCCGGGCTCCTGCGGCCCGACAGCCTGCCCGCGCCCGGGCTGGGTGAGGCCGCGGAGGTCGCGCGCGAGCTTGCGGAGGCGCCGGAGGTCGCGCCCCGGAAGGCCGAGGTGGCGCTGATTTTCGACTACGAGGCCGACTGGGCCTGGTCGATCCAGCCGCATGGCGCGGGGCTCAGCTATTTCGACCTGGCGTTTGAGACGTACCGCGCGATGCGCCAGCTTGGCTGGTCGATCGACGTCCTGCGCCCTGATGCGGATCTGAGCGGCTACCGCCTGATCGCTGCACCTGGGCTGATGCATATGACGGATACCTTGAAGCAGAGGCTGAGGGAAAGCGATGCCATCTGCATCCTGGGCCCGCGCAGCGGTGCCCGGGACGCCACCATGCGCACGCCGGTGCCGCTGCCGCCGGCTCTGCCGGGCTGGAACCTGACTGTCACCCATGTCGAAAGCCTGCGGCCGGACATGCCCATTCCCTTGCAGGGCGGCGGCGCGGTCACTGGCTACCGCGAGGCGGTGGAGGGCGACTTCGAGGCCGTGGTGCAGCTGGACGACGGCAGCCCCGCCGCCGCCGCGGATGGCCGCATGATCTACCTCTGCGGCTGGATGGACCCCAGCGCTCTGGCCCGCGTGCTGCGCCATGCGGCAGGCGAAGCCGGGCTGGATTGCCTGGACCTGCCGGAAGGCGTGCGGGTGCGGCAGACCGGCAAGGAATGCTTCTGGTTCAACTACTCGGCAGAGGCGCGCAAGGTTTCGGGCCGGACCCTGCCGCCGGTGTCCGTACTGCGGACGGTGATCTGAGACGGGCGGGCGGGGCTTTTGCCGCCCGGAATTTTACGCGCTGAAGAAGAAGCCCGCCTGACGCGGGTCTTTTGCGGTGGCCGCGGCCGGGCGGGTCCGCTGCCGGGCGCCTGGGGCAGGGCCGGGGCCACGGAATGGCCTTGGTCCTGCCGTTTTGGCGCGGCGGTCCGCGTTGCGCGGGCGCAAATAATAGGCCGGAATTTATGCGAACCTCAGTGGCTAGGGAATTCTTAGGATTCCCTGCCTAACCGTATGTGGAACTGCCCTCAGAAAGGACCTGTTCCCGATGCCTGCACTTCTCTACCGTCTTCCTGTGCGAATTTACGCCTTGGCGGCGCTTGCGCTCGGCTTGGCGGCCGCGCTGACGGCGGTGCTGCTGTCGCAGTCCGTCAAAAACGCCTACGACATGCGCTACAAGGAGCTCCACCATGTGACGGACGCGGCGGTGAGCTTGTTGCAGGATCTGGAGGCGGGTATCCATGACGGCCGGTTCACACCGGAACAGGCCCGCGACATCGGCCGCGAGCGCCTGACTGCCCTGCGTTTCGGAGAGGCGGGCTATGTTTTTGTCTTCGATCATGACCTGGTCGTTCAGGCGCATCCGACCGTGCCGGACTGGAATGGCACCAACCAGGGCGACTTTGAGGATGTGACCGGAATCAAGGTATTCCGCGAACTGGAGAAGATCGCCGCCGCCGATGGCGCCGGGCCGCTGACCTACTACTTCAAGAAGCCGAATTCCGAAACCATCGAAGCCAAGATCGGCTACGTGCAGGCCTTCCAACCCTGGGGCTGGATCGTGGGAACCGGGGCCTATGTCTCTGATATCGATGCCGATGTGGGGGTGATGCGCACCAAGGCGATGGTGATGTTCGCGATCAGCCTTGTGGTTCTGACGCTGGCGGCCTTCTTCATTACCCGCGGCGTCACCGGCCCGCTCGGCGCGCTGCGCGACCGGATGCTGACGCTGGCCGATGGCGATACGGAGAGCGAAATTCCAGCCACCCGGTCCCGCAGCGAGCTGGGCGAGATGGCGCGCACCCTGGACGTGTTCCGCCAAGCCCAGATCCGGCAGCGCGACTTGGAGGAAGCCAAACAGGAGCAGGACGAGCGGCAGAGCGAGGTCGTGAGGGTGCTCAGCGGCAAGCTGTCGGCGCTGTCGCATGGCGACCTGACCGCGCAGATCACCGAAAGCTTCCCGGAGGAGTACGAGCAGCTGCGCGCCGATTTCAATTCCACCTCCAGCCGTCTCAGTGATACGGTCGCGCAGGTGATCGACGCAGCCAGCAGCATCCGCAATGGCGCCGCCGAGATCAGCCAGGCCTCCGACGACCTGTCGCAGCGCACCGAAAGCCAGGCCGCCACGCTGGAGGAAACCGCGGCTGCACTGGACCAGCTGACCGCCAGCGTCAAGTCCGCGGCGGACGGCGCCCGCGGTGTCGAGGCCACGATGGGCGAGGCCCGCGCCGAGGCCGAGGAAAGCGGCAAAGTGGTGCAGAACGCTGTGCAGGCAATGACCGGGATAGAGCAATCTTCCACGCATATCTCGCAGATCATCAGCGTGATCGACGACATCGCCTTCCAGACCAACCTGCTGGCGCTGAACGCAGGTGTGGAAGCGGCCCGCGCAGGCGAGGCTGGCAAGGGCTTTGCGGTTGTTGCAAGCGAAGTCCGCGCCCTGGCGCAGCGCTCGTCGGATGCGGCAATGGAGATCAAGACCCTTATCGGCGACAGCTCGAAACAGGTGGAGCGCGGCGTCGATCTTGTCGGCAAGACCGGCGAGGCTCTGCAAAGCATCGTGGCGCGGGTCGGCCACATCTCGCAGCTGGTCTCGGGCATCGCCGAAAGCGCGGCCGAGCAGTCCACTGGTTTGGGGGAAATCAACACCGGTGTGACCCAGCTGGACCAGGTGACCCAGCAGAACGCCGCCATGGTGGAAGAGGCCAATGCCGCGGGCCACATGCTGAAATCGGACGCGGCCAAGCTGGCCGGGCTGGTGGAGCATTTCAAGATCAGCGGCATGGCCGCAGCACCAGCGCGGGCGGAACCGGCGGCTGCGCCTGCGGTGCCGACGGCCCATGGCGACGATGGCTGGGACAACAGCGCCGCGGTTCAGCCGGTCAAGGCAGTGCCAGCCAGCGAAGGCAACACCGCCAGGGCACTGTGGGAAGATTTCTGACCTGCCAGCGGCCTGGCAAAAAATCAGGACGCCCGGGTTCGGCCCGGGCGATTTCTGTTTGCGCAGTTTGCGCCGGGGCAGAAACTGCTTTCACCCGTGCGCCCGGCAGGGCTTGCTCCGCTTCCGGCCTCACATTCGCGTGTTTGCGGCTCGGGCCTCTGCTGGCGGTGACGGCGACAGGTCTTTGATGCGGCGGGCGGGCGCTGTCCCGGTCCGAAGAAATTTCGGGCAGCGTGTGCAGCCGGCCTTTCGCGGCCGCAGTGGGATAAGCGCAGGATCGCGTTATTTTTGGGTGCCTTGCAGGAAATTGCTGCGGGCAAGCCGTTTTGGAGACAGTTGGGCGAAGCGTTCGCGGCCGGCATCCCCATGCCCTGCTTGAAAAAGGGGAACAGGGAGAAGCGTATTTTCCGAGGCACCTGTATGTCACCGGCGCCGCATTCTGGCGGGCAGCTCTGGCGGCGCCCGCCGGGTCAAGCCGGAATGAAAATGCCCGGCGCGAGGGCCGGGCATTTCGGAGTTTTTGTTCAAGCGCAGGCGCTTAGCCGATGATGGCGTTCAGCGTTGCCGAGGGACGCATCACCTTGGCCTTCAGCTCGGTGCTGGGGTGGTAATAGCCGCCGATATCGGCCGCATCGCCCTGCACCGCTGCGAGTTCGCTCAGGATCTCTTCTTCCTTTGCCCCCAGCGCTTCGGCGATCGGCGCGAAATGCGCGGCCAGCTCGGCGTCTTCGGTCTGCGCCGCCAGCGCCTCGGCCCAGTAGCGGGCAAACCAGTAGTGGCTGTCGCGGTTGTCCGGTTCACCCACTTTGCGCGAGGGCGAGCGGTTATTGTCGAGGATGCCTTGAGTCGCGTCCTCCGCCGCCTTGCCCAGCACGTCGGCCTTGGCATTGCCCTTGACGTCGGCCAGGAACTTGAGGCTTTCCCCCAGCGCGCAGAACTCACCCATCGAATCCCAGCGCAGGTGGTTCTCCTGCACCAGCTGCTGCACGTGTTTCGGGGCCGAGCCGCCGGCGCCGGTCTCGAACAACCCGCCGCCGTTCATCAGCTTCACGATCGACAGCATCTTGGCCGAGGTGCCCAGCTCCAGGATCGGGAACAGGTCGGTCAGGTAGTCGCGCAGCACGTTGCCGGTGATGGCGATGGAATCCTTGCCTGCGGTGATCGTCTCCAGCGACTGGCGGGTGGCTTCGCGCGGGGCGAGGATCTGGAATTTGTCCGCGACACCGGCCGCGTCCAGCGCGGGCTTCACGTATTTGATCAGCTCGGCGTCATGCGCGCGGTTTGCATCCAGCCAGAATATCGCCTCGGAGCCGGTGAGGCGCTGACGGTCCATTGCCAGCTCGATCCAGTTCTCGATCGGGGCTTTCTTCACGGTGCAGGCGCGCCAAATGTCGCCCTGTTCCACTTCATGGGAATGCAGCGTGTCGGCGTTGGACAGCACAATGCGGATGGTGCCGTCGGCGGGGGCTTCGAAGGTGGTCGGGTGGGAGCCGTATTCCTCTGCCTTCTGCGCCATCAGGCCGACGTTGGCGACCGAGCCCGCCTTGGTCACGTCCAGCGCGCCGTTTTCCTTGAAGAAATTGATGGTCTCGTCATAGACCGGCGCATAGCAGTTGTCCGGAATGACGCAGTTCACGTCGCCCTTGTCGCCCTTGGAATCCCAGCCCTTGCCGCCGGCGCGGATCACCGCGGGCATCGAGGCGTCGATGATCACGTCGGAGGGCACGTGCAGGTTGGTGATGCCCTTGTCGCTGTCGACCATGTACATTTCGGGGCGCTCGGCGCGGATGTTTTCGATCGCGGCGACGATGTCGGGGTTGTTCTTCACCCGCTCCAGGAGGTCGCCCATGCCGGAGTTGGGGTTCACGCCCAGCTCGCGCAGCTCGGTGCCGTATTTGTCGAACACAGGCGCCAGCCAGGCTTTCACGGCATAGCCGAAGATGATCGGGTCGGAGACCTTCATCATCGTCGCCTTCATGTGCAGCGAGAACATGGTGCCGTCGGATTTTGTGTCCTCGATCGCGTGGCCCAGGAAGTCCGACAGCGCCTTGACCGACATGAAGGTTGCATCGGCGACGGTGCCCTCGTCCAGCGGCCAGCCGTCCTTCAGCACGGTGACGGAGCCGTCCTTGGCAACAAACTCGATCCGCGCGGCACCGGCCTGGGCGGCGGTGATGGTGGCGGATTTCTCGTTTGCGTAGAAATCATTCCCCGGCATCGAGGAGACCTTGGTCTTGCTGTCTGCGGACCACTCGCCCATCGAGTGCGGGTTCTTCTGGGCGAAGTTCTTCACCGCCTTCGCGGCGCGGCGGTCGGAGTTGCCTTCGCGCAGGACCGGGTTCACCGCCGAGCCCTTGATCGCATCGTAGCGCGCACGGATCGACTCGGCTTCCTTGCCCTCGGGCTTTTCCGGGTAGTCGGGGATGTCGTAGCTCTGCGCCTGCAGCTCGGCGATGGCGGCGGTCAGCTGCGGCACCGAGGCCGAGATGTTGGGCAGCTTGATGACATTGGCCTCGGGCGTCTTCACCAACTCGCCCAGGGCGGCGAGGTCATCGGACTGGCGCTGGTCTTCGGTCAGCTTCTCCGGGAAGGCTGCGATGATGCGGCCCGCAAGCGAAATGTCCTTGGTGCCCACGGTGACGCCTGCGGCGGCGGCAAACTTGCGGATCACCGGCAGGAAGGAGGCCGAGGCCAGCTCGGGCGCTTCGTCTACGATGGTATACAGAATGTCGGGGTTTGAGTTTTCTGCCATGTTTCACAACCTTTCAGAGAGTTCGGAAGCTTTGATACTTTTAGCGTAGCGGCGCTGCGCCCCTGGGATAAGCCCGTGGCGGGGCCGGTGCCGGCACCGGCCGGCCATGCGGGGCGGCCATCGGGTATGGCCCTCATGTAAAACACGATTGCCGCGGGTGCAATTGCCGCATGTATCTTTCCCGCTGCGCGGATTGCCGCGTTTGCGGGTGCGGGGTGCGACCGGAGGAAGGGGAGGGGCGCTGCCCCTCTTGGCCTGACGGCCAATTCACCCTGGGGTATTTGCGGTCAGAAAGTGGCTGCGGGACGTTTTAGCGCGGCGGTTACTCGCGGATTTCGCCGGGTGCCACGCCCCAGAGCTTTGTCTTGGGCGCCCAGCCGCGGTAGCCGCCGGCCGAGATATGGCACCAGTCCGGGGTGCAGCTGCCGAGCCGCGCCACCACGCCCAGCTCGAAGGCGGCAGTGACCGGGGCGCGGTCGTCAGGTTTGGCGTGCACGGTCAGCATGTCTTCCTCCACCAGCACGGTGCGCACCCCCGAGAGCAGCGCGTAATGCACCCAGCCGCCGGCGCCGTCGCGGTCGCGCACCCGGCGCCAATGGCCGTATTCGGCGGTGATTTCCAGCGGCATGCTGCGGCGTTTGAACACCCAGTCGATCTTGTGGGTGAGGGAGGGGCCGCGGCGAACGTTGCCCTCGGCGGCCTTCATCGAGACGAAACGGGGCAGCGGCAGGTTGGTGACCGGGCCGCGGTTTTCCGCCAGCGCCGCGCTGCACGCGCCAGCCGCCAGCACAAGCGCGGCTGCCGCCGCTGCCAGATGGCGCCATGCCGATGCCGCTGTCTTCACTGCCTGTCCGCCTCTCTGCCTAGCCGCCCGGGGTTGCCCGGTTCGCCGCCCGCCTCTGTTTCCCCGATGTGGCGCCGCGGCACAAGGCGGCGGGTCGGGGGAATGCGCATGGGTTCTTGTGCCCGTCTGCGTCCTGCGCCACGATGCCATGCAAGCGCAACAATTGAAAAGACCAGGGGAGAGCGCAAGTGCCAAGAGAACGTCTGAGTGTTGTCGTGACGCGACGGTTGCCGGAACCGGTGGAGACGCGGCTGAGCGAGCTGTTTGATGTGCGCCTGCGCGAGGATGACGCGCCGATGAGCAAGGCTGAGCTGGCGGTGGCGATGAAGGAGGCCGATGTGCTGGTGCCCACGGTCACCGATACGATCGACGCAGGTCTTCTGGGGCAGGCGGGCGAGCGGCTGAAACTGATCGCCAACTACGGCGCCGGGGTCGACCATATCGATGTCGCGACGGCCCGGCAGCGCGGCATTCTGGTCTCCAACACGCCGGGGGTGCTGACCGATGACACCGCGGACATGACGATGGCGCTGATCATGGCGGTGGTGCGCCGCATTCCCGAGGGACTTGCAGTGATGCAGAGCGGCGACTGGAAGGGCTGGGCGCCGACCGCGCTTCTGGGCGGGCGCATCGCCGGGCGGCGGCTGGGTATCCTTGGCATGGGGCGGATCGGCCAGGCGGTGGCCCGCCGCGCCTCTGCTTTCGGCATGCAGGTGCATTACCACAACCGCCGCCGCCTCCGCCCCGAGGTCGAGGAGGCGCTGGAGGCAACCTATTGGGAGAGCCTTGATCAGATGGTGGCGCGGACGGACGTGCTGTCGATCAACTGCCCCTCGACGCCCTCGACCTTCCACTTGATGAATGCGCGGCGGCTGAAGCTGATGAAGCCCTCGGCGGTGATCGTGAACACCTCGCGCGGGGAGGTGATCGACGAGCATGCGCTGACGCGGATGCTGCGCGCGGGCGAGATCGCGGGCGCCGGGCTCGACGTCTATGAGCACGGCACTGACATCAACCCGCGCCTGCGCGAGCTGCCGAATGTGGTGCTGTTGCCCCATATGGGCTCGGCCACGCTCGAGGGGCGGATCGAGATGGGCGAGAAGGTGCTGTTGAACATCAAGACCTTCGAGGACGGCCACCGGCCGCCGGATCAGGTGGTGCCGTCGATGCTGTAGGCTGGCGCCCTCGCCGGGGCCGGAATTGAAGCGGAGCATTTGCAAGAATAGGGAGAGATTTCCATGAGGCATTCGAATCTGGCTCTGGCACTGGCGGCGGCTCTGGCCGCTCCGGCCGCGGCGCAGGAGGCCGCGGATGCGGTGGCGCCGGAAGGCGCGGCGGCGGGCAGTGCCGCGGCGATCTCGCAAGAAGTCGCGGCGGCGCAGGAGGCTAAGGCAGCGGGCCGCGTAGTGGAGGCGGAAAACTGGATGGTTGCGGCCGCCAATCCGCACGCGGTGGCGGCAGGCGCCGAGGTGCTGCGCCGGGGCGGCACGGCGGCGGATGCGATGGTGGCGGTCCAGGCGGTGCTGGGGCTGGTGGAGCCGCAATCCTCAGGCCTCGGGGGCGGCGCCTTTCTGGTCTGGTATGATGCTGAAACCGGCGAGCTGACTACGCTCGACGGGCGCGAGACCGCGCCGATGGCGGCAACGCCGGTGCTGTTTCAGGATGAAAACGGTGAGCCGCTGAAATTCTATGACGCGGTGGTGGGCGGCCGCTCGGTCGGCACGCCTGGGACGCCCGCACTGATGGAAGCCGCACACCGGCGCTGGGGGCGGGCCAATTGGGCGGGTCTGTTCGAACCTGCGGTGCGGCTCGCCGAGGAGGGCTTTGCCGTCTCGCCGCGCCTGGCCGCGCTGGTGGAGGGGGATGCCGATCGGCTGGGACGCTTCCCGGCCACCGCCGCCTATTTCCTGCCGGACGGCGCGCCGCTGGCCGAAGGTGCCACGCTGAAGAATCCGGATTATGCCGCCACCCTGCGGTCCTTGGCCGATCAAGGCGCCAAGGCCTTCTACACCGGCCCGCTGGCGGCCAAAATCGTCGAGGCTGTGACCGGCGCGGAAGGCAACCCGGGCGTGCTCTCGGCCACGGATCTTGCGCTTTATCACGTGAAGGAGCGTCCGGCGGTCTGCGTCACCTACCGCGCGTTCGAGGCGTGCGGCATGGGGCCGCCGTCTTCTGGCGCACTGACGGTGGCGCAGATACTCGGCATGCTGGAACAGTATGATCTGGCTGAACTGGGCGCGGAGAGCGCCGAGGCCTGGCGGCTGATCGGCGACGCCTCGCGTCTGGCCTTTGCCGACCGCGGCCGCTTCATCGCCGACAGCGACTATGTGCCGGTGCCTGCGCAGGGGCTGGTGGCGGCGGATTACCTCGCCGCGCGGGCTGAGCTTTTGGCCGGTGACGACGCGCTGCCCGAGGTGGCGCCCGGCGCGCCGGAGTTCGACCATGCGGGGCTGATGCCCCGGCTTGCGGATGACCAGTCGATCGAGCTGCCCTCGACCTCTCATATTTCGATCGTGGATCAATATGGCAACGTGCTGTCGATGACGACGACGATCGAGAACGGCTTTGGCTCGCGGCTGATGGCGGGTGGCTTCCTGCTCAACAACGAGCTCACGGATTTCTCCTTCCGCACCCATGTCGACGGTGCGCCGATTGCCAACCGGGTGGAGCCGGGCAAGCGGCCGCGCTCCTCGATGGCGCCGACGATACTGCTGAAGGAGGGCGAGCCGGTGCTGGCGATTGGCTCTCCGGGCGGCAGCCGGATCATCGGCTATGTGGCGAAATCCATCGTCGCCTGGGCCGACTGGGGGCTGAACCTGCAGGAGGCGCTGGCGCTGCCGCATGCGGTGAACCGCTTTGGCACCTACGATCTGGAGGCGGGCACAAGCGCCGAAGGGCTGGAAGGGCCGCTGACCGAGATGGGGTATGAGGTGAACATCCGCGATCTGAATTCGGGCCTGCACGCCATCGGGATCGGGGAGGACGGGCTGAAGGGCGCGGCCGATCCCCGCAGGGAAGGCATCGCGCTGGGCGGGTGAGGCCCGCCGCCCTTGTTCCCCGGCACTGCCCGCCTATAGTGCCGGGAAAAGAAATGGTGTGTCCGCATACCAGTCACAGGGAGACCCGCACATGGTGCAAGCCACATCGCTGCCGCGCAACGAGGCCGGCATCAAAGCCGCCGTAGATATCCTGAAACAGCAATTCGGCGAGCGGTTGCAGACCGGCCAGGCGATCCGCGAGCAGCACGGTCATACCACCACCTGGATCGTCACCCAGGCGCCCGACGCGGTGGTGTTCCCCAGCTCCACCGAAGAGGTCTCGGCCATCGTGAAGGTCTGCGCCGAGCATGGCGTGCCGGTGATCCCCTTCGGCACCGGCACTTCGCTGGAGGGGCATGTGAACGCGCCGGCGGGCGGCATCTGCATCGACCTGATGCGGATGGACAAGATCATCGCCGTTCACCCGGAGGACCTCGACGTGGTGGTGCAGCCCGGCGTCACGCGCGAGCAGCTCAACACCCATCTGCGCGATCAGGGGCTGTTTTTCCCGATCGACCCCGGCGCCAATGCCTCGCTTGGCGGTATGGCGGCGACGCGCGCCTCGGGCACCAATGCGGTGCGCTATGGCACTATGAAGGACAATGTTCTGGGGCTGGAGGCAGTGATGGCCGATGGCGGCGTGATCCGCACCGCCCAGCGGGCGCGCAAATCCGCGGCCGGGTATGATTTTACCCGGCTGCTGGTCGGCTCCGAGGGCACACTGGGGCTGATCACCGAGCTGACACTGAAGCTGCAGGGCATTCCAGAGGCGATCCGCTCTGCACGCTGCTCCTTCCGCTCGGTCGACGACGCCTGCCGGGCGGTGATGATGACCATCCAATACGGTATCCCGGTCGCGCGGATCGAACTCCTGGACGCGCTGAGTGTGCGCGCCGCCAATGCCTATTCCAAGCTGGAATTGCCGGAAACGCCGCTGCTGCTGCTAGAATTCCACGGCTCTGATGCGGGGGTTGTGGAGCAAGCGGAGACCTTCGGCGGCATTGCGGAGGAATTCGGCGGCTTCGACTTCGCCGCCGCCTCCACCGCGGAGGAGCGCAACGCGCTGTGGCAGGCGCGCCATGACATGTACTGGGCCTGCCTGCAGCTGCGCCCCTCCGCCAAGGGCATCTCCACCGATGTCTGTGTGCCGGTGTCGCGGCTGGCGGAATGCGTGGGTGCTGCGCGCGCCAAGGCCGAGGAACTGGAACTGATGGCGCCGATGGTGGGCCATGTGGGCGACGGCAATTTCCACGCGCTGCTGCTGATCGACATGGAGAGCGCGGCGGAGCGGCAGAAGGCCGACGACTACATCGGCTGGCTCAACGATCTGGCGATCTCGATGGAGGGCACGTGTACTGGCGAGCACGGCATCGGCCAGGGCAAGCGGCCCTATCTGCAAAAGGAGCTTGGCGCGGCCACCCGCTACATGGCGGCGGTGAAGGCGGCGCTGGACCCGGAAAACATCCTCAATCCAGGCAAGATTCTGGAGATCTGAACCGCGCTCGGAACCAGCCGCCCGGAACAAGCCGAAGGCGCCGGGCGAGCGCCTGCCCGTCCCCGCGCGCTGGCGCTCTGGCAACCGCTGCACCCTGCCGGACCTTTGAGGCACTTCGCCGGGATAAACTTCCCTGCAATGTTCGCTCAGCGCCGCTTTACGGGCAGGCGCCCGCCCGGCGCGGCGAGGGCGAAATTCGCGCCGATCAAGGGCGCTCCTGCCTGCCAGAGGCAAGAATTCCGCCCTGCCGGCAGGCTCAGGTCGGTTTTGTCGGTTTTTGGGTCGGATGGATTTCGCGCACTGTTCCGCGCTTCGGCATAAACCGTGATCAAGAATCCCACAACTCCGGAGAGCGGGCGAATGAAAACCCAAGTCAAAGCACTGGTTGTCGGCGGCGGTGCCGTTGGTGCCTCGATTGCCTACCACCTGGCCAAAGCGGGCTGGGACGACGTCATGCTGATCGAGCGTGACGAGCTGACCTCGGGCTCGACCTGGCATGCGGCTGGCCTGCTGCCGCTGTTCAACATGTCTTATGCCACCACCCACATCCACAAGTACTCGGTCGATTTCTACAAGACCCTGGAAGCGGAAACCGGGCTCAACGCGGGCTTTGCCGTGGTCGGCAACCTGCGGATGGCACAGACGCAGGAGCGCATGGATGAGTACATGCTCTATGCCTCCACCGCGGAAACCTGCGGCGTGAAATACGAGTGGCTGACCCCGGATGAGATCAAGGCGCGCTGGCCGCTGATCAATACCGAAGACCTGAAGGGTGCGATTTACCACACCGAAGACGGCTACATCAACCCGGCCGACGTGACCCAGGCGATGGCCAAGGGCGCGCGCCAGCGCGGTGTCGCGATCGAGCGCAAGTGGCAGGCCGATGCCTTCGAATGGAAGGGCGATCACTGGGACGTCACCCTGACCAAGATGGTCGAGAAAGGCGGAAACCTGGTGCCCGGCGAGGAGCAGATCGTGGTCTCGGCCGAACATGTGGTCACCGCGTCGGGCAACCATGCGCAGCGCACCGCCAGGATGCTGGGTATCAAGATGCCGGCCATCCCGGTTGAGCACCAGTTCATCGTCACCGACGCCGACCCCTCGCTGCAGCAGTACCGCGAGGAAGGCAACCCGGAACACCCGGTGATCCGCGACGCCGACGCGCAGTCCTACGTGCGCGAGGAACGCGGCGGCTGGATCCTGGGCGTCTACGAAAAGCACGCCCCCGCCTGTTTCGAGCACGGCGTGCCCGACAGCTTCCGCGCCGACCTGTTCCCGCTGGATCTGGAGCGGATCGAAGAGCAGTACATGGCGATGATCCACCGGATGCCCTCCTGCGAGGAGTCGGGCCTCAAGGACGACTTCAACGGCCCGATCTGCTACACACCCGATGGCAACCCGCTGGTTGGCCCGGCTCCTGGCCTGCGCAACATGTGGCTGGCAGAGGGCTTCTCCTTCGGGATCACCGCCGCTGGCGGCACCGGTTACTATCTGGCGCAGATGATGGTCGACGGCGAAGCCGAGATCGACATGGCCTCGCTCGACCCGAAACGCTACAGCCAGAACTGGATGACCACCGAGTTCGCGGCCCGCAAGAACGAAGAGTGCTACGATCACGTCTACATCCTGCACCACCCGGACGAAGAACGCCCGGCTTGCCGGCCCTTGCGCACCGCACCTGCCTACGACCGGCAGAAGGCGCGCGGCGCCCAGTTCGGATTTGTCAACGGCTGGGAACGCCCGAACTACTACGGTCCGCTGGATGCGCCGGAAAACTTCGACCATGATGCCCGCAGCTTCCGCCGGGGAGACTGGTGGCAGCATGCGGTGGAAGAGGCCAAGGCGATCCGCGAAGGCGTGGGCCTGATCGACGCAACCGCGTTCACCAAACATGTGGTCAAAGGCCCCGGTGCCACGCAGTTTCTGGACTGGTTCACCTGCAACAAGCTGCCGAAAGTCGGCCGCATCAACCTGACCTACGCGCTGACCTCGCTTGGCACCACCCGCACCGAATACACCATCGTGCGCAACGGCGAGAACAACTACTATCTGGTCTCCGCAGGTGCCTGGTCCGAGTATGACGCGGACTTCCTGCGCAAGGCCGCCGAAGACAAGATGGAAGAATTCGGCTATATCGAGATCCAGGACGTGACCACCCAGTGGGGCGTCTTCGCCATCGCAGGTCCCAAGTCCCGCGATGTGCTGAAAGAGGTGATCAACGACGCGGATCCGGAAACCGCGCTGTCGAACAAGCGCTTCCCCTGGCTGTCGGCCAAGCAGATCGAACTGGGCATGTGCCCGGTCAATGCGATCCGCGTTGCCTACACCGGTGAACTCGGCTGGGAACTGCATCACCCGATCGAGATGCAGAACTACCTGTTCGACCTGCTGGAGAAGGCCGGCGAGAAACACGGCATGAAGCTGGTTGGCGCCCGCGCCCAGAACTGGCTGCGCCAGGAGAAGAGCTACCGCGCCTTCGGCAACGAGCTTGGCCGTGACGCGACCCCGCTGGAAGCCGACCTGCCGCGCTTTGTCGATTTGGAGAAGGACTTCCACGGCAAGGACAAACTGGTCGAGACCGGTGTGCGCGTCAAATGCTGTACCCTGCTGATCGACGGCCCGGCGGACGCCGATCCCTGGGGCCGCGAGGCGCTTTATACCGAAGACGGAACCCGCGTCGGGCGCCTGACCTCCGGCGGCTACTCGGTGGCTTTCGAGAAGTCGATCGGCATGGGCTACGTGAAGCCCGAGCAGGCGGTGGAAGGCACTCAGTTGAAGGTCAAGATCCAGGACAAACTGTGGGATGCGGTCGTCACCTGCGACAGCCCCTACGACCCGAAGAACGAGACCATCCGCCAGAACGGGTGAAGGACGCCTGGACGGGTGTCCAGTGGGCACTCATCCGTGACGAAGGCGGAGTTCCCAGGAATTCCGCCGGTATGGAAACGAGAAAGCCCCGGCCGATGTGCCGGGGCTTTCTTGTTGGGGCAGTGAAACCTTCGCGCTTGCACAGGGTTGGGCAATCCCGCCATTCTTCAGGCATGGATTACCCGCCTTGGCTTCCGCAGCCCGTGAACACTCATACGGGAAGGCTGCTCGCTGTCGCCCGTTGCATTCATCAATTGCATTACTGAGAGGAGGTCCACTTAACCAAAGGCCCCATGAAGACCTTTGACAACTTGTGCGTTGGACCGCTTGAATTGGCCGCTGAAGTTCTCCATTCCTCGGGCTTCATAGAGTTTTTGGACGATCTTCAGCGCAGAAGCGTATTTGTCTGCGGTCCTGCTGACTTTGAAGCTGTTGCAGCATCCAGTGCGGCGCAAGACATCGACGTGGAACTTGTAAAGACCGCAGTTGTCCGCCTTAGCGATGAAGGTTTCGGAGCAACTGACGAGATCGACTGGCTTGTCGGAGAACTGCGCAGGGAAAGCTGATCTGAAACTCCGCGGGCAGGCGCTGGCCTGGCGGCGTTGCTTTGATTCCGGGCGCTCGCGGGACTGGCGCTTGCGAGCGCCGGTCCGTCCGGACCGGCCCGATCCGAACGAAGCCCTCCTGCCGTCCCCGTTCGGATATGAAATCCGGAGGTTCCATTCGGGCCAGGCGCGGCCTGTCTGGCCCGTGTGGCGGCGCGCAACGCACGGTCCACAGCATCCTCCTGTGTCTGCTTCCCGCGGCCTGCGGGTCCGCCGAGACGGCGGCCTCCGGCAAAGACTCAGACTTGTCTCGCGTTTTTCAGGAACTTTCGCGCGCGGCACTCGTTACCTTGATGAAGCAACTGGCAAAGGAGAAGACACATGAAACGTCTCGCAACCATCGCTCTCGCCGCAGGTATCGCAGCAGCACCCGCACTGGCGGAAACAAGCATGGACACCGACGGCCTGATCCGCACCCGTGATATCACCGGCGGCGACATCTACACGCTGAACGGCCCGATGGATGACGACACCTGGGGCAACTGGGAAGCTGACGGCGTTGGCCCGGACTGGAACGACATCGGTGAGATCGAAGACATTATCCTGGACCGCAGCGGCCAGATGATCGGCGTCGTGGCGGAAGTTGGCGGCTTTCTGGACGTGGGCGACAAACACGTGATGATCCCCGTCGAGAACATGCGTCTGACGCCGGTCGATGACAAGAAATACGTGATCGTCACCCGATTCACCGAAGAGCAGCTGGAAGAAATGCCCTCGGTCGACGAAGGCTGGTGGGACTAACTGTTCCTAACCTGGAAGAGGGGCCGCATGGCCCCTCTTTTTTTGTGCGCGGACTGCCGTCGTGCACCCGGTTCAGTCCGATGCGGTCTGGTTCAGTTCCATATGGCCATTGCCCCGTGTCAGGACCCGCCGCAGGATCGGCTCGAAGAATTCCAATGGCCGTGTCGGGTAGTCCGGGTCGAAGGCGCATTGGTCGTATTCATGGCAAAAGTAGCGGCAGTCCTCCCAATAAGGGCTGTTGCGGTATCTGTCCCGCGCGTGGCGGTCGCCGCCCAGATGGTGATTGTAGTAATATCCCTGGAACACACAGTGGTGCTTCATAATCCAGTAGCATTTCTCGCTCACATAGGGTTTCAGCATCGCCGCCGCCAGTTCGCCGTGGTTGTAGGGCGACAGGATGTCGCCGATGTCATGCACCAAGGCGGCCACCACGAACTCCTCCTCGGCGCCGTCCGCGTAGGCCCGCGTCGCGGCCTGCAAGCTGTGCTGGAAACGGTTGACCGGGTAGGGCGTCCACGCCTCGTCAAGGGAGCGGATCGCGTCCAGGATGCGGCCGGGCAGGGCGGCGTTGTAGGCGGCCTCATACTCCACCACCGCGGCCCAGTCCGCCGCCGTGGCCTGTTCGAAACTGGTCCAGCCGGGTTTGCATGTTTGGTCGGGCATAGTCGTTGTTCCTCGCTTGTGTCCGGATGAGGCTAGCGGCGGGCGGGCGAGCAGAAAAACGAATTGATTTGGTCATTGTGAGCAGAAATATTGCTCATATGCAGATCAGCGCTTTCGAGACCTTTCTCGCCATCGAGGCAACCGGCAGCTTTCACGCCGCAGCGGCGCGGCTGCACATTACCCAGACTGCCGTGAGCGCCCGCATCAAAGCGTTGGAGGAGCGGCTCGGCACCGCCCTGTTCGAGCGCGGTCCCGGCGGCGCAAGGCTCAGCGCGGCGGGACGGCAGTTCCTGCCCCACGCGGTGCAACTGGTGCGCAGCTGGGAGATGGTGTCCGGGGGCTTGCGCGGCAGCCTTGTCCGGCAGGCGCCGCTGCGTCTTGGGGCTGCGCTGTCGGTCTGGGATGCGCTTCTCGTGGATGTGGTGGTCCGGCTGGAGCGGCGGCAGGGCACGGTGCCATTTACCCTCAACTACGACCACCTGCTGAACATGGACGAGGCGGTGGCGCAGCGGCTCTTGGATCTGGCGATCGTGAACGAGGTGCCCGCGGGCACCCGGCTGGGCGTGGAGGAACTGCCGCCCGAGCGCCTGCTGCTGCTCTCGGACCGGCCCTTGCGGCTGGAGCGGGATGCGCTGCCGCTGTTCGTCAACCTGGAGCTTGGCCGCGAATATCAGGCAGGGGTTGCACAGGTGCTGCCGCGCGGCGGCCATCAGCAGGTTGTTCTGGGCAATGCCCCGATGGGTCTGCGCTACCTGATGGAGCGTGGCGGCGCGGGGTATTTTCCGGCCGTGATGGCGGCGGAGGCCCTGGCGGACGGGCGCCTGCATGTGGCCGAAGGCGCGCCGGAGCTGCTCTTGAGCTGCAAGGCGCTCTATCTGCCGGGCAACCCGGCACTGGAGCAGATCCGCACGGTGCTTTCGGGCTTGCGCGCGCTTCGGTCCGCCGGATGACCCCGCCGCCCGCGGCTGGAACCGGTGCCGGCCAAACCGGAAAATGGAGATTTTCCGGCCCGGATTCCGTGCCGGAATCCGGGGCCCCGTTGCAGCCGCCAGGTCTCAGCCAGCCGGTTTTTCGGTAACAAAAGCAAGGTTGTTGGCTGGCATTTCCGCTGCCTCGAGCAGATGCAGTCCGGCCGCGTCCAGCCAGTTCCGGACTGCGCGATCGTCCTTGTAGCCGGTCTCGGGGTCATGCGCCTTGAGGCTTGTGTGAAACGCGCGGTCGCCAGCGCTGGTCAGCCGCCCTGCCCGCAGAAAGGGGCCATAGAGCACGAAGCGGCCACCGGGGGCGAGGGCGGCGGAGGCTTCGCGGATCAGCACCTGCGCCTCGCTCTCGCTGATCAGGTGCAGCAGGTTGACCAGCACGATCAGGTCCTGCCCAGGATGTGCCGCCGCCCAGCCCGGTGCTGTGGCGTCCAGTTCGGCCGGCGCCTTGAGGTTGCCGCGTCCGGCTTCAGCCGTATAGGCCTGGATGCTGGCGAGCCGGGACGGGTCCAGCTCGCTCGGTTGCCAGTTGAGCTGCGGCAGGCGGGCGGCAAAGGCCACCACGTGCTGGCCGGTGCCGCTGGCCAGTTCCAGCGCGTGGCCGCGCTCCGGCGCGATGCGCAGGAGCAGTTCGCAAATCGCGGGCGCGTTGCGCGCCGCGGCCGGGGCAGTGAGCTTGCCCGTCTCCAAGCCTGCGTCAGGCCGCGCCACCGGGGCCGCGCCGGGCACCCCGCGCAGGGGCATCAGCGCAGCCGGTCCGGGCGGAGCGCCGTCACCGCTGCGGCCTCCAGCTCCGGGCTGCGGCCCGCCACCAGATCGGCCAGCATTTGCGAGGCGGCGGGCGCGGTCTGGAAGCCGTAGCCGCCTTGCGCCGCGCACCAGATGAAATCCGGGCAGGCAGGGTCAGGCCCCAGCACCAGCGCCCCGTCCGCCACAAAGCTGCGCAGCCCGGCCCAGTTGGCTTCCACCCGGGTGACCGGCTCGCTCACCATCGCCTCGTAGCGGGCGAGCCCCTCGGCCAGCACCATGTCGTCGGCGAAGGCATCATGCGGCTCCACCAGGCCGGTATCGGCGGGGGAGACCAGCAGCTTGCCCGCGTCCGGCTTGGCGTACCAGGTTTCGCCTGCGCCGATCAGCATCGGCCAGCCGCGCACGTCATGGTCGGCGGGTGCGGGCAGCCGCGCCATGGAGCGCCGCCGCGGCTGCAGGCCAACGGGCGCGATGCCTGCTAGTGATGCGATGCGGTCGGCCCAGGCGCCCGCCGCGTTGACCAGCTGGCGGCCTTCATACGCCTCGCCGCCCGCCTGCAGTTGCCAGCCGCGCGCGGTGCGGGTGATCGCGGTGACGGCCGCTTTTGTCACCACCCTGCCGCCGCCCGCGCGTATGGTCCTGGCGAAGTCCTGCAGCATCCGGTCGGTGTCGATATCTTCGGCGGCGCTGCTGATTGCAGTATGGGCCACGGCGCCGGGCTTCAGGATAGGCACCATGGCGCGCGCTTCCTCCAGGTCCAGCGGCGCCATTCGCAGCGCGTCGCAGTCGCGCTCAAAGAGTGCAGCCTCCTCCGGCCCCGCCACAAGCAGCAGCCCGCGCGGGGTGAGGTAGCCGCCATTGGCCTCCCGGTGGTAGGCGGCGCTCGCCCGGCTCAGCGCCACAACCGCGGCGTTGCCGTAGTTCTGCTCGAACAGCGCTGCGGAACGGCCCGAGGCGTGGTAGCCAAGCGCGTCCTCCATCTCCAGCACGGTGACGCTGCCGAGTGCGGAGAGCCGGGCTGCTGCGCTCAAGCCCGCGATGCCGCCGCCGATCACGAGGAAATCCTGCATCGCTCAAGCCTCCTGTTCTTCGAGCCGGTCTGTGGCGGGCGCGGGCCGCGGGCTGAGCGCGGCGATGGCCTGGTAGAGCGCGCCGTCCATCCGAAAGTCCAGCGCCGCCAGCGAGGGCCTGAGCTGGACCGCGTCGCGGCCGGAGATGATCGGCATCGGCCGGCAGGTATGCGCCGCGGCCCAGGCCACGGCGAGAGTTGCCGGGTGGGTGCCGCGCTCCGCCGCCAGCTCCGCCAGTTGCCGGGCGGTCTCGTGCATGTGCGCTTCGCCATAGCGGCGGTTGTAGCGCGGATCCTCGTCCAGCCGCCCGCTGCTGCCTGCGGCGTATTTGCCGCTCAAAAGCCCGCCACCCAGCGGCGAATAGGGTGCCACAGCGATGTCCTGATCGGCGCACATCGGCAGGATTTCGACCTCGGCCTGGCGCTTCACCAGCGAAT
The DNA here is from genome assembly GCF_048820915.1 of Cribrihabitans pelagius. Classification (NCBI taxonomy): domain Bacteria; kingdom Pseudomonadati; phylum Pseudomonadota; class Alphaproteobacteria; order Rhodobacterales; family Paracoccaceae; genus Cribrihabitans; species Cribrihabitans pelagius. The sequence continues at coordinate 33,552 of NZ_JBMERR010000029.1, forward strand.
ACATCGGCTGCAGGATGTCGATGGCAAGGCCCGAGGCCGCGCCTTCCATCTGCGCCTTCATCACCTGCCAGGCGGCGAAATTCGACAAGCCCGCATAGCGGATCAGCCCGGCATCCTGCAGCGTGGCGAGGCATTCGAGCGTCTCAAGCAGGTCCGTGTCCGGGTCGAACCGGTGCAGGTAGAGGATGTCGACCATCTCCAGGCCCAGGCGCCGGCGGCTTTCGTCGAATTGCTTGCGGATGTTCTCCGCCCCCGCGCCGCCCGAGTAGCCCGCCTTGGTGGCGATCAGCAACCGGTCGCGCTCGCCGCCGATCAGCCGGCCCAGGATCCGTTCCGAGCGGCCATCGGTATAGACCCAGGCGGTATCGAAGTGATTGATGCCCGCGGCCCTGCAGGCGGCATACATGGCGGCCGACTGCGCCTCATCGGCGCGGCCGCCGAACTGCATGCTGCCAAAGGCAAAACGGCTGGCCGGAGTGCCATCCGGAGTGGTCAGAATCCTGCTCATGCGCGGAGAGTGGCACAGGACCGGACCATGCGAAAGCGCGATTTGGCCGATGCCGCCGATAGGGCGGCGGGGAAGAATTTTGAAAAATTCTTGGCCGGAAAATTTCGAATTTTCCGGCGCCCGCGTGAGCCCGGCGCAGCGCATCAAGGGGTGCGCAACAATAAAGGCCCGCCGTGCGGCGGGCCTTTCCGGTGTCGGGAAAGCCGAGGGCTTACTGCGGGATGTCGCCTTCGATGCCTTCGACATAGAAGTTCATGCCCGCCAGCGTGCCGTCATCGGCGGTTTCGCCTTCAGCCAGCCAGGGCGTGCCGTCCTGCTTGTTCAGCGGGCCGGTGAAGGCGTGGTGCTCACCGCTGGCGATGGCTTCCTTGACCGCCAGCGCGGCTTCCTTGATTTCGGCCGGCACCGCGTCGGAAATCTCGCCGATCTCGACCATGCCTTCCTTGATGCCGTGCCAAGTGTCGACGCTCTCCCAAGTGCCGTCCATCACCGCCTTGGTGCGCTCGATGTAGTAGGGCGCCCAGTTGTCGATAATCGAGGAGACCCGCGGCTTCGGCGCGTATTCCGCCATGTCGGAGGCCTGGCCGAAAGTGATCACATTGCCCGCCGCCTGTGCAGCGGCTTGCGGTGCGGTGGAGTCGGTGTGCTGCAGGATCACGTCGGCGCCCTGTTCGATCAGCACCTTGGCGGCGTCGGCCTCTTTCGCCGGGTCGAACCACGTGAAGGCCCAGACGATCTTGAATTGAACGTCGGGGTTCACCTTCTTGGCGTGGATATAGGCCGAGTTGATGCCGCGGATCACTTCCGGGATCGGGTAGGAGCCGATATAGCCGACGATGTTGCTCTCGGTCATGTGGCCCGCGATTGTGCCTTGCACGGCGCGGCCTTCGTAGAAGCGGGCGGAGTAGGTCGAGACGTTCTCGGCGCGCTTGTAGCCGGTGGCGTGCTCGAACTTCACGTTCGGGAACTTCTTGGCGACGTTGATGGTCGGATCCATGTAGCCGAAAGAAGTGGTGAAGATCAGGTCCGCGCCTTCCAGCGCCATCTGAGTCATCACCCGCTCGGCGTCCGGGCCTTCGGCCACGTTTTCCACGTAGACGGTTTCGACCTTGTCGCCGAACTCCGCCACGACCGCCTTGCGGCCCTGGTCGTGCTCGTAGGTCCAGCCGCCATCGCCTACCGGGCCGACATAGACGAAGCCCACTTTGGTCTTGTCTTCGGCGGCCAGCGCGCCGCCGGCCAGGCCCAGGGCCATTGCGGCACTGGTGAGAAGGGTTGTCAGTTTCATCAACGGGCTCTCCCAAGTTGGTTTTGTTTGGCCCCGGCAGCCCGGGGCGGGCGTAGGCCCCCGCGCTAGCGGGCGGCGTGGAAATTGCGGCCCAGCGAGGCCGGAGCGCTGCTCTTGTCGGCAGAAAGAATAACCAGCACAAGGATCGTGATCAGATAGGGCGACATTGCCAGATACTCGACCGGGATGGCAACGCCCGCGGCCTGCAGATTGAGCTGCACCACGGTGACGCCGCCGAAGAGATAGGCACCGGCCAGCGCGCGCCACGGCTTCCAGCTGGCAAAGACCACCAGAGCGAGGGCAATCCAGCCGATGCCCGCGGTCATGCCCTCGGTCCATTGCGGCACCCGGATCAGGCTGATGTAGGCACCGCCAAGACCGGCGCAGGCGCCGCCGAACATGATCGCCATCAGGCGGATCTTCACCACCTTGTAGCCAAGCGCATGGGCGGCGTCGTGGCTTTCGCCCACCGCGCGCAGGACCAGCCCCATGCGCGAATATTTCAGCATCCACCAGACCGCCGCGGTCAGCACTATGCCGAAGTAGAGGACGATGTCATGGCTGAACAGGATGGGCCCCAGAACCGGAATCTCGCTCAGGACCGGGAAGCGGATATCGCCCATCTGCGGCGGCTTGACGCCGACATAGCGCTGCCCCATCAGCGCCGACAGCCCGAGCCCGAAGAGGGTGAGCGCCAGGCCGGAGGCGACCTGGTTTGCCAGCGCAAACTGGGTGAGGATGGCAAACAGCACCGACAGCGCCGCGCCGGCAAGCGCCGCGGCGATGAAGCCGAAGAGGGGCGAGCCGCTTTCCACCGCGGTGGCAAAGCCCGCGATGGCGCCGACGATCATCATCCCCTCGACGCCGAGGTTCAGCACACCGGATTTCTCCACCACCAGCTCGCCGATGGCGGCCAGCAAGAGCGGCGTGGCCGCGACCATCAGCGAGGCGATCAGCAGGACCGGGTTGATTGCAGAAAGGTCCATCATGCCACCTCAGGCTTGCCGATTGCGATGCGGAAATTGGTGAGCAGGTCGAAGGCCAGGAGGAAGAACAACAGCATCCCCTGGAACACCTGGATGGCTGCCGCGGGCAGCTGCAGGTTCGACTGCGCAATGTCACCGCCGATGTAGGTCAGCGCCATCAGCCCGCCCGCCAGCAGGATGCCGACAGGGTGCAGGCGGCCCAGGAAGGCGACGATGATGGCGGTGAAGCCATAACCCACGTTGAAATCGATTGAGATCTGGCCGGACGGGCCGGAGACCTCGAACATTCCCGCAAGCCCCGCCAGCGCGCCGGAGGTGCCAAGGCAGAACAGGATCAGCCGCGCCGGGTTGACGCCCGCAAAGCGCGCCGCGCGCGGCGCCTCGCCGGTCAGTCGGATGTGGTAGCCGGTCATGTGGCGGTTCAAGAGCACATAGGCAAAGATCACCGCGACCAGCGCCGCCACCACGCCCCAGTGCATGCCGGTTCCGGCGATCAGTTCGGCGTTGTGGGCGCTGTCATAGGCCTGAAGGTTGCGCGAACCGGGGAAGCCGAAGCCCTCGGGGTTCTTGAGCAGTCCAAGGGAGACCGAGGCCAGCAGCTGTTCGGCCACATAGACCAGCATCAGCGACACCAGGATCTCGTTGGTGCCAAAGCGCACTTTCAGCACTGCCGGGATCATTGCCCAGGCCCAGCCGCCAAGCGCGCCGGCAATCACCATGACCGGGAAGATGTAGAAGGCCTCCAACGGATAGAAGGCCAGCCCCGCCCCGGCGCCGCAGATGGCGCCCATGATGTACTGGCCCTCGGCGCCGATGTTCCAGATGCCCGCGCGGAAGCCCAGGGACAGGCCGATGGCGATCAGCACCAAGGGCGCGCCCTTCACCAGGAGCTGCGGCCGGTAGTAGAAGGCAAACTCGCCGAACAGCGGGTCCCAGAAAATAATGCGGATCGCCTCGACGGGCGGTTTGCCAAGCGCGGCGAACAGCAGCCCGCCGAACACCATCGTGGCCAGAACCGCCACCAGCGGCGTGGCCAGCGACCAGGCGCGCGACGGCTGCGGCCGTTTCTCAAGCCGGATCATTCAGACGGCTCCTTCATTCATCTTGCCAAAAATACTCTCGCCCCTTGCCCGGCAGGCGGCTTTGCCGCCGAGAGGGGAAGCGAAAAAACTGGGCACCGGCTTACACATGAGCCACTTCCATGCCATGCGCGCCGCCCATCATCAGCCCGATCTCATCCACGGTGAGGCCCATCGCTTCGCGCGGGGCGCTCAGGCGGCCTTCGTTCAGCGCGGCAAAGTTGTCGGAGATCTCCATCAGCTCGTCCAGGTCCTGACTGATGCAGATGACGGCCGCGCCTTTGGCGGCCAGATCCAGCAGCGACTGGCGGATTGCCGCAGCGGCCGCGGCGTCGACGCCCCAGGTGGGCTGGTTCACCACCAGCACTTCGGGATCTTGCAGCACCTCGCGGCCGATCACGAACTTCTGCAGGTTGCCGCCGGAGAGCGAGCGCGCCGCATTGCCGGGGCCGGGGGTGCGCACGTCGAAAGCCTCGATCACACGCTCGGCAAAATCCTTGGCGGCGCCCCAGTTCAGGAAGCCGTTGTTTTCCAGCTTCTCCCGCACCGAGGCGGTCAGCATGGCATTCTCCGTCAGGCTCATGTCCGGCGCCGCGGCGTGGCCGAGGCGTTCTTCGGGTGCGGCCAGCACTCCCAGCCGGCGCCGCGCGGTGGGGCCGAGGCGGCCGATCGGTTGACCATGCAGCTTCACTGCATCCGCGGCGGTCAGGGTCTCGCCCGACAGCACGCCCAAAAGCTCGTCCTGGCCATTGCCGGCCACGCCGCCGACGCCCAGGATCTCACCTTTGCGCACAGTCAGATGCACGTTCTTCAGCGCGGTGCCAAAGGCCGAGGGCGCGGGCACCGAGAGGCCTGAGATATCCAGCGCCACTTCACCGAGCGCGCGGCCCGAGCGTTCGGGCGTCTGCAGCGCGGTGCCGACCATCATCTCGGCCATGTCGCGGGCCGAGGTTTTGGAGGGCGTGCATTCGCCCACGTTCTTGCCCAGCCGCAGGATGGTGGCGTGGTCGCAGAGCGTGCGGATCTCTTCCAATTTGTGGCTGATATAGAGGATCGAGGTGCCCTCGCTGCGCAGTTTCTGCAAGGTTTCGAACAGGATATCCACTTCCTGCGGCGTCAGCACCGAGGTCGGCTCGTCCATGATCAGAAGCTTCGGATCCTGCAGCAGGCAGCGGATGATCTCCACCCGCTGGCGCTCCCCGGCAGACAGGTCGCCGACGGTGCGGAACGGATCGAGCGGCAGGCCGTAGGTCTCCGACACCTCGCGGATGCGGGCGGCCAGGTCGCGCATCGGCGGCGGGTTTTCCATGCCAAGGGCGATGTTCTCCGCCACGTTCAGCGCGTCGAACAGGGAGAAATGCTGGAACACCATGGCGATGCCATCGGCACGGGCCTGGCGCGGCTCGCCCGGCTCAAACGGTTCGCCGCGCAGCAGCATCCTGCCGCTGTCGGGCTTCACCAGCCCGTAGATCATCTTCACCAGAGTGGATTTCCCGGCCCCGTTTTCGCCCAGGAGGGCATGCACTTCGCCTTCGCCGATGTCGAAGGAAACAGTGTCGTTGGCCACGACTCCGGGATAGGCCTTGGTCAGACCCTGCAGGCTCAAGAGTGGTACGGTCACGCGCGGCGGTCCTCTTTCAATTCATTCTTGGCACCGAGCCGCAGCAGCTGTGCCGCGACGCCGACCGCAATCATTTGCGGATGTTTGCCCAGTTGCGGATCGCCGATGGGGCAAGTGATCCTGGTGATCTGCTCCGGGGCATGGCCCAGGGCAGAAAGGCGCGAGCGGAACCGCGCCCATTTCGTGGCCGAGCCGATCAGCCCGGCAAAGGCAAAACCGTGACCCAGCAGGCCGTGGCATAGCGCCAGATCCAGCGCATGGGAATAGGTCAGCACCAAATGTTGTGCGTTTCCAGGGGCATGACGCAGCAGGAGCACAGGATCTGCCGCCACCAGCTGGGTGACCTGCGGCGGGATCCGGGCCGGAAAACGCTCTGCCGCGGTGTCGATCCAGGTGATCTCCAGCCCGGGCAGCGGGGCGAGCACATCGACAAGCGCGCGGCCGACATGGCCCGCTCCCCAGATCCACAGGGGAGTCTCGGGGCGATGGACGGCCTCGATCATCCAGCCGTCCGCCAGCTGCGGCTCAGGGGTGCGGCCCTGGCTGCGGGCGGCGGCGAGGATGCGGCTGACCGGAAGCGGGATCTCTGCGGGTACTGGCATAGACGCCGCCGGGCGGGCGATGACCTCTGTGTCCAGCGCTGAAGTCTCCGCCGCCGTATAAACTTCGCTCAGCAGCGTCACCGAGCCGCCGCAGCACTGGCCCAGCTGAGGCCCCAGCGCATGGTTGCTGAGCACCGACGCCTTGGTCTGCTGCCGCGCCGCCTCCGCCGCCTCGTATTCCAGGGCGCCGCCGCCGATGGTGCCCGATTGGCCGCCCTCCCAGACCAGCATGGCGGCACCGGGCTCGCGCGGGGCGTGGCCGCGCACGGCGGCAATCACCACGCGGACCACGCGGTCCTGCGCTTCCACTGCCTGCCGGAGCTCTTCGACGTCAAATCCCATCGCGCAGCCTCCGCGTGACGCGCCAGAGCTCCTCCGCCGTGGCAGGCGCGTTCAGATGCGGGTAGCCGTCACCGAATGCCGCGGCTGCATCGCTCAGCGCCAGCCAGGCGGAAATGCCCAGCATGAAGGGCGGCTCGCCTACCGCTTTGGAGCGGTAGATGGTGCTTTCGCGGTTGGTGCAATTGAACAACTCGACGTTGAAGACATCCGGGCGGTCCGAACAGGCCGGGATCTTGTAGGTGGAGGGCGCATGGGTCCTGAGCCGCCCGGCGCCGTCCCAGACCAGCTCCTCGGTAGTTAGCCAGCCTGCACCCTGCACATAGCCGCCCTCGACCTGGCCCTTGTCCAGCGCCGGGTTCAGCGAGGCGCCCGCGTCATGCAGGATGTCGCAGCGCAGGATGCGGTTCTCGCCGGTGCGCCCGTCCAGCGCCACTTCGGTGATTGCCGCGCCATAGGCAAAATAGAAGAATGGCCGCCCGCGGCCCTTGATGCGATCCCATTCGATCTTGGGAGTCTTGTAGAAGCCGGTGGCGCTGAGGCTGACGCGGTTTTCGTAGGCCAGCTTGGCAGCTTGGGCAAAGGTCAGCACCTCGCCGCCCACATGCACCTTTCCGCCCGCAAAGCGGATGTCGCGGGTCTGGTAGCGCTCGGCCAGCAGATCCTCGATCCGGGCACGGATCTCGTCGCAGGCGGCCTTCACCGCCATGCCGTTGAGGTCGGAGCCGGAGGAGGCCGCAGTGGCCGAAGTGTTGGGCACCTTGGCGGTGTCGGTAGCGGTGATCTTCACCATCTCCAAGCCCACGCCAAAGCGGCTCGCGGCCACCTGCGCCACCTTCTGGAACAGGCCTTGGCCCATCTCGGTGCCGCCGTGGTTCATGTGGATGGAGCCGTCCTGGTAGACATGCACCAGCGCGCCGGCCTGGTTGAGGTGCGTGAGGGTGAAGGAGATGCCGAACTTGACGGGGGAGAAGGCGATGCCCTTCTTGATAAAAGCGTTCTCGCGGTTCCACTGCCGCACCGCCTCGCGCCGGGCGGCGTAATCGGCGCTTTCCGCCAGCTGCTCGGTCATCTCGTGCAGAATGAAGTCCTCGACCGGCATGTGGTAGGGCGTTGTCTGCACTCCAGCTGGCGGCTCTGGCACCTCGGCAGGCTGCGGGGCGGCCCCGCGGGAGGTGAGGTCGCCGCCGCCTTCAGGAAGCTTGCGCCGGTCGTGAGCCTCGCCGGGGGCGGCCTCGCCGTCCTGCATCGGCGCGTAGTAGTTCAGCCGCCGCACTTCCAGCGGGTCGCGGCCGAGGCTATGGGCGATGTGGTCCATCACCCGCTCGATCCCGACCATCCCCTGCGGGCCGCCAAAGCCGCGGTAGGCGGTGGCGCTTTGCAGGTTGGTCTTGAGCCGGTGGCTCTCGATCCGCACGGCGGGGATCAGATAGGCGTTGTCGGCATGCAGCATGGCACGGTCGGCGACCGGCAGCGACAGATCCTGCGCCCAGCCGCAGTTGACCAGATGCAGGAACTCCACCCCCTGCAGGCGCCCGTCCTCGTCGAAACCGGCCCGGTAGGAGATCCGGAAGGCATGGCGCTTGCCGGTGATCACCATGTCGTCGTCGCGGTCGTAGCGCATCTTGCAGGGCTTTCCGGTGAGCCGCGCGGCGACGGCACAGGCCACCGCCAGCGCGTTGCCCTGGCTTTCCTTGCCGCCAAAACCGCCGCCCATGCGCCGGGTCTCCACCCGGACCGAGTGCATCGGCAGGCCGATCGCCTCGGCCACCTTGTGCTGGATCTCGGTCGGGTGCTGAGTGGAGGAATGCACGAGCATGCCGCCATCTTCCTGCGGCAGCGCCATTGCGGCCTGGCCTTCGAGGTAGAAATGCTCCTGGCCGCCGATCTCGAAGGTGTCCTCCACCACATGCGGGGCGGTGTCGATGGCCTCGGCCGTGTCGCCCTTCTGATAGATGCGCGGGCCATCCTCAAAGCGGCTGTCTGCGGCCAGCGCGGCATCGAGGCTCAGCAGCGCTTCCTCCTCTGCGTAATCGACGCGGCCCTTGCGGGCGGCGACGCGGGCGTGGCGGTGGCTGTCGGCCACCACCAGGAAAACCTGCTGCCCTATGTAGTGCACCGTACCGTCCGCCAGCAGCGGCTCGTCGTGCAGCGAGGGGGAGACGTCATTGTCGAACGGCAGATCGGACGCCGTGAGCACCGCCACCACGCCGGGGCTTTCTTTCACCTCGGTGAGATCCATCGCGGTGATCCGCCCCTTGGCGATGGGAGAGAGGCCGAAGGCCAGGTGCAGTGTGCCCCGCGGCGTGGGAATGTCGTCCACATACCGCGCTGCCCCGGTCACATGCAGGCGGGCGGCGTCATGGGGCAGAGGTTTGGTCACGCTCATGACTGCACCTCCAGCACCGAGACGGGCTCGCCGGAAAGGTCAGCATAATAGCGCGCCAGCATGTTGCGGGCGGTTTCCAGCCGGTAGCCGGCGGAGGCGCGCATGTCGGTCATCGGGGTGAAGTCCTGATCGAAGGCGGCGGCGGCCTTCTGGATCGCGGCCTCGCTCCAAGGCTCGCCGATCAGCGCGTCCTCCACGTGATTTGCGCGTTTCGGAATTCCCGCCATGCCGCCAAAGGCGATGCGGGCGGCAGTCACGGTGCCGTCCTCCACCGTCACGTTGAAAGCGCCCAGCACGGCGGAGATGTCCTGATCGAAGCGCTTCGAGAGCTTGTAGACCCGCAACACGTCCGGCTGGCGGAGGAAGCTGACGGCCTCGACAAACTCGCCCGGCTGGCGGTCCTGCTTACCGTAGTCGAGGAAGAAGTCCTCCAGCGGCATCTCCCGCCGGGTTTCGCCTTTGCGAAGGTGCAGAGTGGCCCCGAGCGCGATGAGCGCAGGCGGGTTGTCCCCGATCGGCGAGCCATTGGCGATATTGCCGCCCACGGTTGCCGCCGCCCGTATCTGCTGGGAGGCAAAGCGGCGCGCCATTTCGGCGTAGGAGGGGTGCAGGTCCTGCATCGCCGCGCGCATCCGGTTCATGTCAGCCATGGCGCCGATGCGCACGCCGTCGTCGGTGATGGTGATCTCCTTCAGATCGGCGCAGCCGTCGAGGAAGATCATCTGCGGCAGCGCACGCAGGCCCTTGGTGACCCAGAGGCCAACGTCGGTGGCGCCGGCCACGAGGGTGGCGTCGGGGTGCTCTTCATAGAGTGCCGCCAGTTCGTCGGAGGAGGCAGGCAGGAGAGGGGTCTCCCCCCGGGGTATGTCCGGCAGGACGAAGTTGGCATCCTGCGCGATCCAGTCCGGCACCGGGTGGCTGGCGGCGGCCTCCGCCGCGCGGATAATCGGGACGTAGCCGGTGCAGCGGCAGAGGTTGCCTGCAAGCTGGTCGTCGTAGTCCTTTGCGTCATTGGCGTGGGCGGTGACCATCGCCATGATGAAACCCGGAGTGCAGAAGCCGCACTGGCTGCCGTGATGCTGCACCATTGCCTCCTGCACCGGGTGCAGGGTGCCATCGGGGCCGGCCGCGCCTTCGACGGTGCGCACCGCCTTGCCGTGGAGCTGCGGCAGGAACAGGATGCAGGCGTTCAGGGGCTTGCTGCCCTGCGCGTCCGTCACCATCACCGTGCAGGCGCCGCAGTCGCCCTCGTTGCAGCCTTCCTTGGTCCCGGTCAGTCCACGGTCTTCGCGCAGCCAGTCGAGCAGGGTTGCTGCCGGGTCGGGGTGCGGCAGGCTTACCTCCTCACCGTTGAGATGAAAGGTAACCGTCATAGCTGAAACCCGCCGCCTTACCCCGTGAACCCGATATGCCCTCCTTCGATGCGGCGTAGAAAGAGTGGCGGGCCTTGCTTTTGCTTGCTGATCAATAGCCTAGGGAGCATTGCCGCGTTCTGGCAAGAAAAACTGACACCGCAATGCAGAAAACCGGGCGACAGAATGTTTCATCGCAGCAGGCTTGCGTATTATTATCTAATAATTCTAGCGGCTTGCTGTATCTGATCTGCTGCTTGCACTGGAAGCACTTTCAATTTTTTCCGAATGGTCCGGCGCCCCGTGCCCGGCGCTGTGCAGGCCTGCCGCGCAACCGCAAATGGGCCTTCGCCCCGCCGCGCGGATCGGGTAGCTTGCCGGCATGACCAGCTCTCCCCGATTCATACACCTGCGCACCCATACCGAATACTCGCTTCTCGAGGGCGCGCTGCGCCTCAAGAAGCTGCCGGATCTCTGCAAAAAGCACGAGATGCCCGCGATTGCGGTCACCGATACCAATGCGATGTTCTCGGCACTGGAGTTCTCGGTCACCCTGTCCGGTGCGGGCATCCAGCCGATCGTCGGCTGCCAGGTAGATCTGACCTTCCAGGAGGCCGAGCCGGGCGGCAAGCCCAAGCTGCCGGCGCCGCTGGTGCTGCTGGCCCAGAACGAAGAGGGCTACGAGGGGCTGATGCGTCTCTCCTCCTGTCTTTACGTCGACAAGGGCGGCCAGCTGCCGCAGGTGACGCTGGTTGATCTGGAAGCCAACAGCGCCGGGCTGATCTGCCTTAGCGGCGGGCCGGAGGGGCCGGTTGGCCAGCTGCTGCAGCAGCGCCAGCGCCCGGCGGCCGAGGCGTTGATGCAGCGGCTGAAGGACATCTTCCCCGACCGGCTTTATGTGGAACTGCAGCGTCATCCGGGCGAGGACGGCCAGCCGGAAGCGGAGCGGCTCACCGAGCGCGGCCATGTGGAGATGGCCTATGCGATGGATCTGCCGCTGGTCGCCACCAATGACGTCTACTTCCCCAACCCGGAGATGTACGAGGCGCATGACGCGATGATCTGCATCGCGGAAGGCGCCTATGTCGATCAGGCCGAGCCGCGCCGCCGCCTGACCGCGCAGCATTACTTCAAGAGCCAGCAGGAAATGGTGACCCTGTTTGCCGACCTGCCGGAGGCGGTCGAGAACACGGTGGAAATCGCGCGCCGCTGTGCTTTCATGGCCGCCCTTCGCGACCCGATCCTGCCGAAATTCGCCGATGACGAGGTCCAGGAACTGCGCCGCCAGGCCAACGAGGGCCTGCAGAACCGGCTGGCGGTGATCCCGCATGCGGTGAGTGTGGAGGAGTACCAGGAGCGGCTCGATTTCGAGCTGGGCATCATCGAGGGCATGGGCTTCCCCGGGTACTTCCTGATCGTGGCCGACTTCATCAAGTGGGCCAAGGAGCAGGGCATCCCGGTGGGGCCGGGCCGGGGTTCGGGAGCGGGCTCCCTGGTGGCCTATGCGCTGACCATCACCGACCTCGACCCCTTGCGCTACTCGCTGCTGTTCGAACGCTTCCTGAACCCGGAACGGGTGTCGATGCCCGACTTCGACATCGACTTCTGCATGGACCGGCGCGAAGAGGTGATCCGCTACGTGCAGGAGAAATACGGCCGCGACAAGGTCGGGCAGATCATCACCTTCGGTGCGCTCCTGTCCAAGGCGGCGGTGCGCGACATCGGCCGGGTGCTGCAGATGCCCTATGGCCAGGTGGACCGCCTGTCGAAGATGATCCCGGTCGAGGGCGTGAAGCCCGTATCCATCGAGAAGGCGCTGCAGGACGAGCCGCGCCTCAAGGAAGAAGCCTGCAACGAGCCGGTGGTGGACCGGCTTCTGACGTACGGGCAGCAGGTCGAGGGCCTGCTCAGGAATGCCTCCACCCACGCCGCGGGCGTGGTGATCGGCGACCGGCCGCTGGATGCGCTGGTGCCGCTCTACCAGGATCCGCGCTCGGACATGCCGGCCACCCAGTTCAACATGAAATGGGTGGAGCAGGCGGGGCTGGTGAAGTTCGACTTCCTGGGCCTGAAGACGCTCACCGTGATCCAGAACGCGGTGAACCTGATCCGCCAGTCGGGCCGCGATCTGCATACTTCCGCCGATGGCACCCGGCTTTACGATCCGCCCGAAGGCGCCGAGAACGAGATCAACGCCATTCCGCTGGATGACAAGGTCACCTACGACCTCTACTCGCGGGCCAAGACGGTGGCGGTGTTCCAGGTGGAATCCACCGGCATGATGGACGCGCTGAAGCGCATGAAGCCCACCTGCATCGAAGACATCGTGGCGCTTGTGGCGCTGTACCGTCCCGGCCCGATGGAGAATATCCCGGTCTACTGCGAGGTGAAGAACGGCCAGCGCAAGATCACCTCGGTGCATCCGCTGATCGACCACATCCTGGAGGAAACCCAAGGCATCATCGTCTACCAGGAGCAGGTGATGCAGATCGCCCAGGTGATGGCGGGCTATTCGCTTGGCGGCGCCGACCTCTTGCGCCGCGCCATGGGCAAGAAGATCAAGGAGGCGATGGACGCCGAACGTCCGAAGTTCGAGAAGGGGGCTGCGGAAAACGGCGTGCCAGCCAAGAAGGCCAGCGAGGTCTTCGACCTGTTGGAGAAATTCGCCAACTACGGCTTCAACAAGTCGCACGCGGCGGCCTATGCGGTGGTCTCCTACCAAACCGGCTGGCTCAAGGCGAACCATCCGGTGGAGTTCATGGCGGGTGTCATGAATTGCGATATCCACCTGACCGACAAGCTGGCCATCTACTTCGAGGAGGTCCGAAAGGGGCTGGGCCTGAAATACGTGCCGCCTTGCGTCAACCGCTCGCTTGCAACCTTCAACGTGATGAACGGCGAGCTGGTCTATGCGCTGGGCGCGCTGAAGAACGTCGGCCTCGACGTGATGCGGCTGGTGACGGCGGCGCGGACCGAGGACGGGCGCGAGCGGCCCTTTGTCAACCTTTACGATTTTGCCCGCCGGGTGAACCTCAAGAAGGTCGGCAAGCGGCCCTTGGAGATGATGGCGCGGGCCGGGGCTTTCGACCAGCTCGACCCCAACCGCCGCCGGGTGTTCGACAGCCTGGAGGCGCTGGTTGGCTACTCCGCCGCGATCCATGAACAGAAGAATTCCAACCAGGTATCGCTGTTCGGGGAGGCGGGTGACGACCTGCCGGAGCCGCGGCTGGCGGCGGTGCCGGACTGGCTGCCCGCCGAGCGGCTGAGCGAGGAATTCAAGGCCGTCGGCTTTTACCTCTCGGGGCATCCGCTTGACGATTACATGCCGGCGCTCAAGCGCAAGGATGTGATGACGCTGGACGAGGTGACGGCCAAGGCCGAACGCGGCCCCTTCATGGCCAAGATGGCGGGTGTGGTGGCGGGCCGGCAGGAGCGCAAATCGGCCCGCGGCAACCGCTTCGCCTTTGCCCAGCTGTCCGACCCGTCCGGCGCTTTCGAAGTCACGCTGTTCTCCGAGGTGCTGGAGAAGAGCCGCGAGTTCCTCGACACCGGCGCCAAGGTGGTGATCACCGCGGAGGCGACGATGGAGAGCGACCAGCTGAAGCTCCTGGTGCGCTCGGTCGGGCCGGTGGACGCGGCGATTGCGGATGCCGGGCGCAGTTCGTTGCGCGTCTACATTGGCGACGCCGCCGCGGTGGCGACGGTAGCGCAAGTTCTGGAGGACGCCAAATCCGCTGCCCGCAACGCCGCGCGGGGCGAGATCTACATGTACCTGCAGGACTCGGGCCTGCCCGGCGACGTGGAGATGGACCTGGGCCAGCCCTTCCCGATCAACCCCCAGATCAAGGGCGCGCTGAAGTCGCTCGAAGGCGTGCTGGATGTGGAGGAGATTTGAGGACCGCTATCTGCTCGCATCTAGCATTGATTGAATTCTTTCTGGGACGTCTTTGGGCAACTTTATGGCATTGATTAGCCACTCCATTCCTTCTCGAAAGCAGGGATCTAGGGTCAGGACTCATAGCCAGTAAATGACGAGTGCGGCGAGGGCGATGGCTGAGAGGAAGACCTTCGGGCATCTGTCGTATCGGGTCGCCACACGCCGCCAATCCTTCAGCCTGCCGAACATGAT
>NZ_JBMERR010000030.1:0-38067 GCF_048820915.1 Cribrihabitans pelagius
CCCCCGCCGCCCGGCCCAAGGCCGGGGGCAGCCTCTGCGAGGCTGCGGCCCGGGCGCGGGAGCGCCCCCGGCGGCCCGCTCTACTCGATCACGCCAGTGCGGCTGAAGACGCCGAAGAAGTTGCCGAAGATGTTGGAGATGGTGAGCGCGTCGTTGATCGGCGATTCCGTCGCCATCACCAGGTCGCCCGGGTTGATCTGGAACTGGCGCGCCGAGAACAGCCCGTCGGCCGAGGTCAGGTCGAGCGAGAACACCACCCGCTGCTGGCGCGGCCCCTGCACCCCGGGCGCCACCGCGCTTGCGGGATATTCGCGCAGCACCAGAAGCCCCTTTGGGTCGGCCTTGCCGTCCTGGAAGCCGCCCGCCACCGACATTGCGTCCATCGCCGACATCTCGTCCTTGGTGAAGATGTGCAGGTCTTCCCTGCCGGTGGCCCCGAAGGAGAGGAAATAGCGCGCATCCTCCTCGACAAACACCCGGTCGCCGCCCCTGAGCAGCGTGTCCAGCCGCGGGTTGTTCAAGAGCGTCTCCACCGAGGTGCCATAGATGCTGCGGCCGCGCACCAGGCGGATCTGCGGGTTGTTGAGGTTCGCGCTGATGCCGCCGCCCGCCGAGATCAGCCCCATCACCGTGTAGTTGCGGTCGGGCATCGGGTAGGTGCCGGGCTGGGCCACGCCGGAGACCAGATCGACCGAGTTGTTGCGCCCCTCGGCCATCGCCAGCTGCACCTGGGCCGACGGCACCACCGGCTCCAGCGCCGCCTGCAGCCTGGCGCGGGCGAGATCCGGGGTCAGCCCGTTCACGTTCACATCGCCCACATAGGGCATGAAGATCGCCCCGTTCGCGGCCACTTTCATGTCCTGCAGCTGCACCATCTTCTGCTCCGGCGCGGTCAAGAGCGAATTGTCGTTGCTGTCCCAGATGCTCAAGGACACCCGGTCGCCGGGCTGGATGATCTGGGTCTTGGCGCCCTGATGCGCGGGCAGCCAGCCCAGGCGCTCCTGCCTGCCGGTGGCGGGCCAGGCGGCCACCAGCGGCAGCAGCACCCGGTTCACCCGGTAAAGCGCAAAGCCTGCCTCCGCATCGCCGGATTCGCGCAGGATCTCCTCGCTGGCCGGGGCGCCGCCGGGCAGGCGGCTGCAGGCCGCGGGCAGAAGGGCGAGGCCGGCCGCCGCCAGACAGAGGAAAAGTTTGCGCATGGGAGCCTGCTCTGGAACTGCTTTGATTTTTTTCTGCCCAGAGGATACTGGGCTTGCGGGCATGGTTCAACAGCAACAGGCGGCAGGCATGGCATTTCCCGCGGCGGCGGTTCTGGGGGCAACAGGGCGTATCGGGCGGCTGTTGCAGCGGCAGGGGGCCGCGGGGCTGGACCTGCGGCTGCAGGCGCGCGCGCCGCAGCCCGGCTCTCCGGCTCCCCGATCCGGCTGGCACATCTTCGACCCGCTCACCGATCCGGAGGCGCTGGCCGGCTTTGCCGAAGGCGCGCAGGTGCTCCTGTGCCTGGCCGGGCCGGTGCCGGGCAGAGGCGGCCCCGGCATGCAGGACATGGGCGCCCATATCCGCCTCGGCGAAGCCGCGGTGCGCGCCGCCGCAGCTGCGGGGGAACCGGGGGCGCGGGTGCTGCTGGCGTCTTCGGCCGCGGTCTATGGCAGCCAGCCGGGACTCCTGGACGAGGCGGCGCCGCTGGCGCCTGCCAATGCCTATGGCGCCGCCAAGGCGGAGATGGAGCAGCGCGCCCAGGCGCTGGGAGCGGCGCTGGGGGTGGCGGTCACCAGTCTCAGAATTGGCAATGTGGCGGGGTTCGATGCCATCCTCGGCGGCTGGCGTCCGGGCTTCCGGCTCGACCGTTTTGCGGACGGGCAGAGCCCGCGGCGCAGCTATATCGGGCCTGCGTGCCTTGCCCGGGTGCTGGCGGCGCTGCTGGCGCGGCCCGGCCTGCCCGCGGTGCTGAACCTGGCCCAGCCCGGCGCGGTGGAGATGGCCGCGCTGCTTACCGCCGCGGGCCGCGGCTTCAGCTGGCAGGCCGCAGCCCCCGGGGCGATCCCCGCGGTGGAACTGGACACCGCCCGGCTGCAGGCGCTGCTGCCGGGCCCCCTCGCGCCCGCGGACCCGGCCCGGATGGCCGCGGAATGGGCCGCGTTAGAGCCGCATTTCAACACGAAACAGACCAACATGGGGCAGAGCCGCAGATGACCTGGCGCAAACGGATGTTCGATCTCTTCTTTGCCAGCCTGCTGGTGGCGGTGCTGGGGCCGGTGCTGCTTTTGCTGCTGGCCTGGCTGCTGCTGAAAGAGGGGCGGCCGCTGTTTTATGGCGGCGAGCGCATGAAGGCGGTGGATCAGCCCTTCACCCTGTGGAAGCTGCGCACCATGACGGAGACCGGGAGCGACGCCGGAGTGTCGGGCGGCGACAAGGCGGCCCGCATCACCCCGGCCGGCGCCTGGCTGCGCGCCAAGCGCCTGGACGAGCTGCCGCAGCTGTGGAACGTCGTCAGGGGCGACATCTCCTTTGTCGGGCCGCGGCCGCCGCTCCGGCAATATGTCGAGGCCGATCCCGCGCTCTATGCCGAGGTGCTGAAATCGCGCCCCGGGGTCACCGGGCTCGCGTCGCTCGCCTATCACCGGCACGAGGCGGCGCTGCTCGCGCGCTGCACCAGCGCCGCCGAGACCCATGCCGTCTACCTGCGCCGCTGCGTGCCGGCCAAGGCGCGGCTCGACCTGATTTACCAGCGCCACCGGAGCATGTGCTACGACTTCGATCTGGTGTTTCAGACCATTGGCAGTATGTTCCGCCGCGGGTAGAATCAAATTTTAAGAATTCTTCCTTGGCGCGCAGCTGTGGCTTTGCTGCAATGGTGTGCAGATGCGTGGCGGGCTTTCTTCCGCAGCGCAGCAGCGGCGGGTTTCTGCCGGTGCCGGTTTTGTGATAGCGGGGAAAGCGGCTATGATCGCGGCAGGGGGCCGAAGCGGCAGGCGGCAGCGGCGCGCAGCGGGAAACCGCCTGCGCTCAGCCGTTGGCCCGGCAGTGGGCCCCCGGTGTTTTATGTATGATTTACCTTGTCCGGAGACACTGCCGCGAACGGCAGGGACGGGCAGGAACGGGCAGGACAGAAATTTATGACAGCAGGGGCAGCTGGGAATGTTTGACCTGATCAGCGCGCTTTCGCGGCGCCAGAAGGCCTGGGTGTTCCTGGCCGTGGACTTGGCGCTGCTGCCCTTGGCGCTGCTGTTCACCCTGGCGGTGCAGCCGCTGCCGGATCCCGCGCTCACCACCCTGGCGGCCCTGCTGCCGCTGTTGCCCTACGAGCTGGCGGCGGCGGCGGTGCTGGCGCTCTGGCTGGGGCTGCCGCATGTGCAGCTCAATGCCTACGAGCGCCACGCCGCAGCGCAGAGCGCGCTGCTGGCCGGCGCCTGCGCGCTGCTGCTGGGGCTTTTGGCGCGCGGCTTCGGCCCGGCGCTGCCCCCGGGCACCCATGTGGTCTTTGCCATCGTCTATTTCCTCGCCATGGTGGCGGCACGGGCGGTGCTGCTGCAGCTGGTGCTGGGCATCTACCGCCGCGTCCGGCCGCGCTGCCGGGTGCTGATCTACGGCGCCGGCACCACCGGCACCCAGCTGGCGCAGGCGCTGAAGGCGCATGACGGCATCGATCCCGTCGCCTTTGCCGATGACAACACCTCGCTGCAGGGGATGACGCTGGTCGGGCTGCCGGTCTATGCCCCCGCCCGCATCGGCGAGATCGCCGCGGCGCGGCAGATCCGCCGGGTGCTCTTGGCGATGCCCTCGCAAAGCCAGCCGAAACAGGCCCAGATCACCCGCCGCCTGCAGCAGCTGGGGCTGGAGGTGCAGGCGCTGCCCTCCTTTGCCCAGCTCATCGGCGAGGAGGCGCTGGTCGACAAGCTGACCCCGGTGGCGCCGCAGGCCTTCCTGGGCCGCGCCGCCTGCAACGTGCCGCTGAAGGCGGCGGCGGGGGCTTATCAGGACCGGGTGGTGCTGGTCTCCGGCGCGGGCGGCTCGATCGGCGCCGAGCTGTGCCGCCAGGTGCTCGCCTGCCGGCCGCGCAAGCTGGTGCTGTTCGAGCTTTCGGAACTGGCGCTTTACACCGTGCACCAGGAGCTGGCGCAGCTGGCGGCGGAAGCGGGCGTCGAGCTGGTGCCGGTGCTGGGCTCGGTCACCGATCCGCGCCAGATGCGCATGGTGCTGGCCAGCCACAGCGTGCAGGTGGTGCTGCATGCCGCCGCCTATAAACACGTGCCGCTGGTCGAGGCCAACCCGCTGCCGGGGCTGGCCAACAACGTGCTGGGCACCCAGACCCTGGCCCGCGCCGCGGCGCGCGCGGGCGTCGAGCGCTTCATCCTGATCTCCTCGGACAAGGCGGTGAACCCGGCCAATGTGATGGGCGCCTCCAAGCGCATGGCCGAGCTGATCGTGCAGGATCTCGCCACCCGCCACCGGAACACCGTCTTCACCATGGTGCGCTTCGGCAACGTGCTGGGCTCCTCGGGATCGGTGGTGCCGCTGTTCCAGGAGCAGATCAGCCGCGGCGGCCCGGTCACCGTGACCGACGCGCGGGTGAAGCGCTTCTTCATGACCATCCGCGAGGCGGTGCAGCTGGTCTTGCAGGCGGGCGACATGGCCCAGGGCGGCGAGGTCTTCGTGCTCGACATGGGGGCGCCGGTGCCGATCCTGCAGCTGGCCCGCCAGGTGATCGAAAGCGCGGGCTACAGCGTGCGCGATACCGCCCACCCGGAAGGCGACATCGCGATCGAGATCATCGGGCTGCGCCCCGGCGAGAAGCTGGAGGAGGAGCTGACCCTCACCGGCGAGCTGATCCACACCCGCCACCCGAAGATCTTCTGCGCCCGCGAGGGCGCGCTGTCGGAGATCGAGGTGGCGGTGCTGCTCAGGAGCCTGCGCCAGGCGGTGGCGGCGGGCGACGAGGCCGCCGCGCGCCAGGTGATCGGGCGCTGGGTCGAGGGCTACCTGCAGGCCCGCGAGCCCGGCCGCATCAGTTCCTGAGCCGCCGCACCAGGCCCCGAAACAGGCCCCGAAACAGGCCCCGAAACAGGCCACGGGCCGGAAAACAGGACGGAAGGCAGGACGGAAGACGGGCCGGAGACGGGCGCGAGTGCGGCGCGGCGGCTGCACCGGCGGCAAAACCGCCCCCGCGCAGGCCCCGCGCAATTGATCCGCCGCGCGGTTCCATGCTCTAAGCAGGCCAGAGCAACGAGACAGCAAGAGGGCCCGGGGCAGAAGATCCCGGCCCGCAACAAGGCCAGAGGCAGGGCAGAAGGCAGATCCCCGGTGAGCGCAGTCAAGATCCTTTCCCGCCAGATCCTTTCGTGCCCGGTTTTTTCCCGCCGCTTCGGCCTGCTGCCCGCGCTGTGCCTGGGCGGGCTGGCGCTGGCCGGGCCGCCCGCCGCCCAGACCGCCGCCCAGACCGTTGCGCAGCCCTCTGCCGCCCTGCTGCCGGTGCCGGACCCGGGCGCGGGCGGGGTGCTGGCGCCGCCGCCGGGCAGCGCCGCCGCGGCGCCGCGGCTGAAACCGCTGCCGCCGCCGAGCCTCACCTTCTACGGCACCCCCGGCCTGATCGACATGCCAAGCGCCGAGATGCTGCCGGACGGGCAATATGCGGTGACCTACTCCTGGTTCGGCGGCACCTCGCGCTACAACATCACCTTCCAGGCGCTGCCCTGGCTCAGCGCCTCCTTCCGCTACAACGGCATCCGCAACCTCGGCCTGTTCGGCTTTGACACCTATTACGACCGCGGCTTCGATGTGCGCGCCCGGCTCTGGCAGGAAAGCCGCTGGCGCCCGGAAGTCACCCTGGGGCTGCAGGATTTCGCGGGCACCGGGGTCTATGCGGCGGAATACCTGACCGCCACCAAGCGCTTTGCCGCCCCGGCGCTCCGCCCCGGCCGCGCCCCGGGCCGGCTGAAGCTGACGGCGGGCCTGGGCTGGGGGCGGCTGGGCTCGCATGGCGCGATCGGCAGCATCGGCGGCGGGCGGCCCTCCTTCGTTGGCGGCGATACCGGCGGCGAGCTGTCTTATGACCAGTGGTTCCGCGGCCCGGTGGCGCCGTTCGGCGGCTTTGAGTGGCAGCCCAGCGAGCGGCTCAGCCTGAAGGCGGAATATTCCTCCGACGCCTATGTCACCGAAACCGAAGACTCGGACGTCTTCGAGCGCAAATCCTCGCTCAACTACGGGGCGGAGTACCAGTATTCCGAGCGGGTGCGGCTGGGGGCCTATTACCTCTACGGCTCGGAGTTCGGGGTCACCGCGCAGATCCAGCTGAACCCGCACCACCCGCCGACGCCGATGACGGTGCCCGCACCGCAGCCCATCGTGCCGCGCAGCCACTGGGCCACCGGGGACAGCCACTGGCAGACCGGCTGGGCCGCGAGCGAAAGCAAGACGCGCACGCTGCGCGATCTGGCGGCGGAAGCGCTGCGGGCGGACGGGCTGGTGCTGGAAAGCCTTGCCTTCCCCGCAGGCCCCGCCGCCGATGCCGCGGCCGGCCGCGGCCGGGTGGCGGAGCTGCGCTACCGCAACCCGCGCTACCGCTCCACCGGCCAGGCCGCGGGGCGCGCGGCGCGGGCCTTGGCCCAGACCATGCCGCCTTCGGTGGAGACCTTCCGCCTGGTGCTGCTGCGCCGCGGCCTGGCGCCGGCGGCGGTGGTGGTGCGGCGCGCCGACCTGGAGGCGCTGGAATTTGCGCCTGAGGCGGCGGATGCGCTGTTTGCCGCCGCCGCGGTCACCGAGGCGGGGCCGGAGCCCGCAGGCGCGCTGCGCGCGGAAGGGCTTTATCCCGCCTTCGGCACCTCGATCAGCCCTTATACCGCGCCTGCCTATTTCGACCCCGAGCAGCCCTTCCGCCTGGACGTGGGCGCCGACCTCACGGCGTCTTACACGCCGGCCCCGGGCTGGCGCCTGGCCGGCACGCTGCGGCAGCGGATCTGGGGCAATGTGAAGAACGGCCGGGTCTCCAACTCGGTGCTGCCGCATGTGCGCACCGACCAGGTCGAATACGCCCAGTTCGGCACCACGCTGCAGTCGCTTTACGCCAGCCGCCAGTGGCAGCCCGGCCGCGCGCTTTATGCCCGCACCAGCGTGGGGCTGTTCGAATCCATGTTCGGCGGCGTCTCGGGCGAGGTCCTGTGGAAGCCCGCCGACAGCCGCATCGGCCTGGGGCTGGAGGCCAATTACGTCAAGCAGCGCGATTTCGACCAGCGCTTCGGCTTTCGCGATTACGAGGTGCTGACCGGCCATGCCTCGGCCTATTTCGAGCTCGACCGCGGCTACCTGCTGCAGCTCGATGCCGGCCGCTACCTGGCGGGCGACCTGGGCGGCACCTTCAGCCTGAACCGCGAGTTCAACAACGGCTTCCTGGTCGGCGCCTTCTTCACCCTCACCGATGTTTCGGCCGAGGAGTTCGGCGAGGGCTCCTTCGACAAGGGCTTCCGCTTCCGCATCCCGGTCGACTGGCTCCTGGGCAAGCCCTCGCGCTCCGGGCTCGGGCTCACCATCCGCCCGACCCAGCGCGACGGCGGCCAGCGGGTGCATGTGCCGGACCGGCTTTACGGGCAGATCCGCGCCGCCCACCGCAAGAGCCTGGAAGAACAGCGCGCGAGGTTCTGGGAATGAGCATGCAGAAGTGCCTGCGGGCGGCGGCCCGCGCGCCCGTCTCCGCCCTTTCCGCCACCCGTCTGGCCGGGGCGGCGGCGCTGCTGGCGGCGGTGCTGCTGGCGGGCTGCACCCGCGGCCCCGAGCGCAGCTCGGCCGAGCTGGAGGTGGTGCGCGCCGCGGGCCAGTACATCGCCCGCCGCCGCAGCACGGTGCCGCCGGCCTCCGATCTGACCCGGGCGCTGCTGGACCAGCAGACCCAGGCCTATCTCGAAGTGGTGATCGAGAACCGGGACGCCAAGGCCTATCTGACCCGGCCGCTCAGCCGCCGCGACGGCTTTCCCGGCGGAATCGAGGTCTGGCGCACCGCCGACAATGTCTCGCTGGCGCTGCGCGCGGGCATGGTGATCGCCACCCGCGGGCTGGGCAACGGGCTGCTGTCGGCGGATGTGCCCGCGGCCGCGGGCGTTGCCGGACCCGCCCGCGGCGGCGCCCGCAGCTATGTGCTGCGCGCCCGCGGCAACGGGCAGATACGGCTGCAGATGGCCTGCCGGCTGCACGACCTGGGTCCGGCGCGGATCGAAATCGTCGAGCTGGGTTTTGCCACCCGGCACCTGCAGGAGCAGTGCAGCGGCGGCGGCGGCAGCATCGTCAACGACTATTGGGTCGGCACCGGGGCGCAGGCGGGCCGGGTCTGGCAGTCGCGGCAATGGGCGGGGCCCGGGACCGGCTATGTGCGAATCCGCCAGCTGCGGCTCTGAGCCCGCCGCCTGCCGGGCCGCGGGCGGCCGGCAGAGGCTTTGCCGCAACGGCCCCGGAAAATCGCCGCCGCAAACCGGATTTCAACGGTTTTGCATCTATTCCTTGCGTTGAAATGGCGGGGTGGCTCCCCTAAGGTCGCCTCAACGGATCCATTTGCTACGATCTCCAAAGGAGTTTGATCATGAAGCAGTTCTTCGCCCTTGTTGCCCTGGCCGCCATGACCTCGGCGTCCGCCCTGTCGGCCCAGGCCGTGGTCACCACCACCGCCGAAACCACCACTGCCCCCGGCGGCGGCGGCGCGGGCGGTGCAGGCGGTGCAGGGGCCGGCGGCGCAGGTGCAGGCGCAGGCGCAGGCCTGGGCACAGGTCTTGGTGTCGGCGGCCTGGGCGCAGCCGGCATCGCGGCAGGCGTGATCGCCGCCGCTGTGGTTGTTGGCGTTGTGACCAGCGACGACGAAACCTCGGGCAGCACCACCACCACCACCGACTAAGGGGTCTGCAGCGCCTTCCGGGCGCGGGCCGGACATCAGGAAACGGGCCTTCCGGGGCCCGTTTTTGCTTTTCTGCCCGCGGGCCGGCCGGCGCAGCCGGCGGCTGGCGGCCGCAGGCCCCGCGGAAGCGGAAGCCGGGCGGCGGGCGCCGGTTACCTGAGCGGCCCGGCGCGGAAGGCCAGGGCTTCGGGGTTTTCCAGCGCCGGGGAAAACTCCGGGGTGGTGTAGCGGGCGCCGCTTATGCTGACCCGGCCGCCCTCCACCGACAGGCGGCCCTGGACGATCCAGTCGACCACCTGCACCAGCGTCTTGCATTGCTGCTCGAAGATCCGGTGGCGCATCTCCTCCGCCGGCAGGCTGCGGTCATTGGCGCAGGCGGACTGCATGACGATCTTGCCCTCGTCCATCACATCCTTGATCAGCTCGACCGTGGTGCCGATGACCGGGGTGTGGTAGCGCAGCCCGTCGCCGAAGCCGTCCATGCCCTTGAAGGCGGGCAGCAGCGAGGGGTGGAAATTGATGATCCGGTCCGCCATCGCGTGGCGGATCTCCGCGCTGTAGAACCGGGTGTAGAAGGACAGGATGTAGCTGATGCCGTGCGCCTGCACGTAATCCAGCACCTGGCCGCAGAAATCCTCGTTGCTGGCGCCGGGCAGCACTGTGGCGGGCAGCCCGTGCGCGCGGGCCGCCTCCAGCGCCGGGCCTTCGGCGGTGGCGACGGCGGAATGGGCGGCGCGGCGCACCGTATCGGTTTCCAGCACCCGGCTCATCAGCGCGCCGCCGGTTGACAGCACAAACAGGAAATCCGGCTTTGCTTTGGCCATGCTCAGAATTCTCCTCCGCGATAGGCGGGGAAATAGCTGGTCTCCGGCAGCCCCCGCGTCAATTGGCGATAGGCCTGCTCATCGAAGATGCGGCCGCAGATATAGGTGGGACGGGAGGTGGTGCTCCAGCCCTGCTTGAAATGCGCAAGCCCGCCGGCCTGGCCGTCCGCGGCCCCCGCCACGCCGCCGAAATTGACCCAGCGGAGCTTGTCCGCAAAGTGGTTCAGCAGCGTCCACTTGGTGGCGTAGGAGGCGCTCTTGGCATAGCCGCGGTCGCTGAAGGCCGCGAGGTGGCCCTGGGCCGCATCGCCATCCGCGTACCACAGGTCCAGCCCGACGGTGCCGTCCTCGTCGGCGGCGCGGAACATCACCATGCCGGGCACCCGGAACTGCTGCTCGAAGGACTCGCGCGAAAACGCGCGCAGCCCGGTGATGCCGTGCTTTTGGGCGAGCACGCCGTAAAGTTCCACCCAGTCATCGAGATAGCGCAGCGGCTCGTCGCAGACCTCGACGGTGACCTTGCGCAGCGCCCGGCGCGCGTTCTGGCGGTGGGATTTCGACACGAAGCTTTCGAGCGGCGCGGTCAGGTCGGCGATGAAATGCTCCTTGTAGGGCGTGACCCGGGAAAAGCTGCGCTTGAGCAGCGCCGCGTCATAGGCGCCCAAGGGGTCGGTCACCGCGGTGACGCTGACCAGGCCGGCGGCACCGGCCTCTTCGAGGTCCTGCGGCAGCGCCGTCCAGTCCGCGCAGCAGAGCAGCGGGTAGAGCCCCATCGCATCGCTGAGGGCGGTGCCGGGGATTTCCCGCTCCAGCAGCCAGCCGCCGCTCTGCGGCAGGGGGAGCGGGCGGCCGAGGCCGGCAAAGGCGGCGGCATACCCCGCGCTGCGGTAGCCGGGCGCGGCGGCCTCTGCCGCCGCGGGGCGGGCGGGCGGGCCGCCCTGCGTGTTTCCGGGCAGGTCCCGGGGCACGTCTTCAGGCAGTTCCACGGGCACATCCATGGGCAGGTCTCCTCTGTCGGCGGATGGCGGCGGGGACGGCGGGCGGCGGGTCAGCCGGCGGCGCGTTCCGCTGCCGCCTCCTGCTGGTCGACCTGCGCCTGCAGCTCCTTCAGCCGGCTGGAGCGGCAGCGGTTAAAGAAGCTCTCGCGCGGCAGCTCGGAGAGCCGGTAGCGCGTCTGCCACTCGCCGCGCAGCAGCCGGGTGCTGCTAGGGTCGGAGGCGGGCTGGTAGGTGGCCTGCACCAGGATCCGGTCCGGCCCGCTGGAATAGGCGGGCGAGCAATGCCAGGTGCAGGTATGGCACAGGGCAATGTCGCCGGGCTCCAGCTCCGGGCAGACCAGCGGCCAGTCCGGCGCCAGGATACCGGTGTTCACCTCGCCCGCATCGCCCATGTAGCCGAAGTGGTTGGTGCCCGGGTAGAAGGAGATGCCGCCATTGTCCTTGTTCGAGGGGCTGAGCGGGATGAACACGGTGGTCTTCTCGGGAAAGCCGTAATCATAGGCGAAATCGCTGTGCGGGAAGACCGGCTTGCGGCTGCTGCTGTCCTTGATCACGAAGCGCTGCATGAACAGCGCCAGATCGGGGTAGAGCTGCTCCAGCACATCCAGGATGTCCGGATTGGCGTGGATCTGCGCCAGCGCGTCCGGCGTGGCCTCGTGCACGTGCACCGGGTTGAACGGATCGACCTGCCGCTTGCCCGCCAGCACCTTGGCGTTGAAGGCCTGCCATTCCTGCTGCCAGGCCCGGACCTGGTCCTCAGGGACCGCGCCGCGCAGCACGAAGAAGCCGGTCTGCCGGTAGATCTCCGGCGCGAAAGTGCCGGAGTCGGCCTCCGGTATCAGCTGGCGGATATCGCCAATGTCGAATCTTTGCATGGAACCCCCATCCCTTTTTGCTTCTGCGCCGCCCCGGGCGCTTTTGTCCGCGTGTCTTTGCCGTGCCCCCGCCCCGTGCGCCCGCGCCCCCGGGCTGCCGGGCCGCCGGGCCGCCGGGCCGGGTGTCAGAACCGGTAGTCCTCGACCTTTTCCGGCAGCAGCCCGTAGTTGCGCTTCATGTCGATGCCGCAGGTCTCGTCGTCATAGGGCACCGAGCAATAGCCCATCACCGCCCGCTCGCGGGGGGACATCTGGTCATAGATTTCCTGCGGCAGGTTGCCGGGAATGTCGAAGGCCTGCTTGATCCACCAGCGGCAGAAGGTGGCGATGATCGACCAGCGGGTGCCGCCGCTGGTATTCTCCCCGGCGCCGTGCCAGATGCGGCTGTCCCAGAAGATCAGATCGCCCGCCTTTGCCTCCAGCGGCACCGCGGTCTCATGCGAGTCCGGATCGGCATACTGGCCGGTCTTGTGCGAGCGCGGCACGATGACGGTGCAGCCGTTCTCCCTGGTCTGGTCCTCCAGCAGGATCGAGCACTGCATGATGAACGGGAAGTCGCCGGTGTAGGGCACGAAGGAGTCGATATGCATCGGCATCCGGTGGTTGCTGCTGCGCGCGAGGAACGAGCGCAGGATGTAGTTCGGATCCTCGGCCGGCAGCGAGGAGAACCACTTGTCGTTGAGGAAATGCTTGAGCACGTCCTCGATGACGGGCGTGTTGAGGATGAGCCTGGAGAAGAAGATGTCCTTGCTCTGCAGGTTGTAGACCATCGGCTGCGCCTTGTTCAGCCGCGGCATGCGGTCGGATTGCGCGTTCAGCGTCTTGTCGAACCAGTGCTGGACCCGCTCCAGCGCCTCGGCCACCGTGTCCTTGCTGAAGGCCTGCGGCACGCGGGCAAACCCGTGTTTTTCGATTGCGGCAATTGCAGCTGCGGCATCTGCGCCGGCAGCTGCCGGAGAAACGGTCTGATCCATAATAACCCTCGTACTGACATGCCCTGGTCATGCTCCCGCAGGCCCCGGGCACCGGCGGCCGCGCCTCTTCAGGCGTTTGCGGCAGAAGGCATTTTCCACCTAATAACTCGTCTGCGTCACGCGTCTGCCTGCGGACGGGCATGCAAATCCATGCAAAACCACAGCCCCCCTCATGCGGTCCCCCTGCGGAGTTTCCGGCCGCAGCACACGCTGTGCAATTTGAGGGTAGTGTTGGCCTTTCATCCTGGCAACTGGAGCGTAGTCCCCATTTGGGAGTAGGCAAGCCCTAATCCGGATTGAGCAGGAGGCCGGCGGCTCCGGGGGCCGGGGGAGAGGGCTGGGCGGCGGCCTGCCGCAACAGCCGGTTGGTGGGCGGGCGGATATTCTGCGGATGAGAGCATTCGGAAAAAGCGAACAGCTGCGCTCGGCGGGCGCGTGGGGGCGCGGCGGCCCATCGGCCTTGTCCCGCACCGGGCAGAAGCAATACCGGGCCTTGAGCGGTCAAGGGCGGGCTTTCGGGGATCGGGCTCAGGCTCACCGGTCCTGGTCTCACCGGTCCTGCCTCACGGGCCTGCATTGCGCGCAGGGCTGCCATTGCGCGCCGCATGCCGGTCACTGCGTGGGTACGGCTTCGGCCTCCTCTGCGGGAATGGCCCGCACCTCCAGAACATCGCCGGGCAGCAGCTGGATATCGCTGAGCTCCCCGGTCTCGATGCCGGCAGCGCCCGGGCGGTGGACCTTGATGCGGTAGGCCGGCTCGATCCGGGAGACGAGATGCTGGCCGCCAAGCGCCATCAGGCGCTGGTCCAGCGCCGCCAGCCGCCGCTCCAGGGTTCTGAGCGTGGCCCGGCTGGTGACGATCTGCTCCAGAAGCTCCGCCCCCTGGGAATGCTGCAGCCGCGCCACCTCGCCGCTGCTGCGCGCCAGATCCAGCTCCAGCCGGTGGATCTCGCCGGAGGTCTCCAGCGCCTGCATCGAGACATCCAGCACCGCGCGCCGGGCTTCGGTCACGTTGGAGGCGGGGGTGAGGCCCCGGTCCGCCAGGGATTGCGCCCGTTCCAGCGCCTCCTGTTCGATGTCCAGATTGGCCTGATGGGTGCGCAGCAGCTCCTGCAGGACCTCCAGCCGGTTCCTCATCTGCCGGGCCACCAGTTCGGAATTGCTGCGGGACAATTGCCGTTCCGCGTCGCGGGCGTCCAGCCAGCGCGCGGCGCCATCGTCATGGGCCGCGCCGCCGGCCTGCGGGAGGGCCTGTGCGGCGGCGCCTTCCGCGCCCTCCGCCTGCGCCTCAGCCCCGGTTGCGGCGAGATCGGCCTCCAGCCGCGCCAGCGTCGCCTTCACAAAATCCGCTTCGCCCGCCAGCACGTCCCGCTCCGCCGACAGCGCGATCAGCTGGGTGCCGGACTCCGGCAGATCGAGCGGCGCCCCGAAGCCGCCCGCGCGGGCCACGGCCTGGCGCAGGGTGAGGCCAGGCCGGTAGGGCTGTTCGCCATTTTCCCGCACATCGCCGATCAGGTAGATGGGCCGGTAGGCCGCCACGGTGATGAACAGCAGATCGGCGCTGATCTGGCGCCAGACCTCCTGGCCGTCCGCGCCCGCCGTGCGCACCGGCGTGTCGCTGACCTCCGGCGCCACCTTGCGGCGCAGCCCGTCGATCGTCAGCCCCGCCGCATCGATCCAGCCGACCAGCGGCAGCTGCAGGCGGCCGTTCACGCCGATGGTGGAGACGGTGGTGAGCTCGGGCATGCCGATGACGGCGTAAGACACCGTATCGCCGGGCGCGAGCACGATGGCCTCGTCCGCGTGCCCCGTCCCGGCCGTCAGGGCCGCGGCCAGGACCAGAGCCGGCAGCCGCAGGAGCCGGCCCCATGCCTGCACGCCCGCTCCTCCTGCGCCGCGCAAAAAATTCCCGTCCCGGTTTTCGCCTGTCACCATGTCCGCCCCCGCACCATATCCGTCCGTCCCCCGCGTGCCCTGCCTCAGGTGGCCTGGGCGGTTTGATCCGCGCCGTATCGTGTGAACTGCACATTGCCGGCCATCGACAGCACGACGCCGGCAACCGGCGCGCCGGTGGCTTCCAGCTCCCGCAGCCCGCTCAGCACCGCATCCCGGGAGGTGCGGTTCCACTTCACCACATAGACAAGCGAATCCACGTATTTGCTCAGGATCTTTGTATCCACGGCCAGAAGCGATGGCGGGGAATCCAGGATCACCAGGTCGTAGGTGTTGCGGAGCGTCCCGATCAGCCGCGCAAACCCCGGCGACGACAGCACATCCACCGAGGAAATGTCCTGCCGCATCTGGCCGGCGCTGGCCGCCAGCACGTGCAGCCCGGTCACCGGGTCCTTGCGGATCGCCTTGTCCAGGGTGATGGTGCCATCAAGCACCGACACGATGTTCTGCTTGTCCAGGGCATCGCCCAGAATATTGTGCAGCTCCGGCCGCCGCAGGTCGCAGTCGACGATGATCGTCTTCTTGTTGATCCGGAATGAGGCCAGCGCCGTCAATGCCGCGAGAAGCGATTTGCCCTCATCCGGGTAGGACGAGGTGAACATCACCACCTTGGGCGGGGTTGCGTCCCGGGTCAGCAGGATGCTGGTCCGCAGCCCGTGAATGGCTTCCGCGATGTGCGAGTTGGGCTCGGCGGCAAAGGTGCGCAGGGCCTCGACCGGCCTGCCGCCGCCGGCCGCCGGCATGGTGCCGAGCACCTCCATGCCGGTGATCTTCATCACCTCATCGGCGGAGCGGAAGGTGTTGTTGAGCCGCTCGCGCAGGAACACCAGCACGACGCTGAGCACCAGCCCGCCCAGCACCGCGATCGTCAGGGCGTATTTCTTCGGCTCCGAGAAGGCGGCGAGCGGCGGCTCGGCCAGGGTCAGGATGCGCGCGTCGGCGCTTTCCAGCTTCACCTGCTCGGAGGCCTCGTTGAGGCGCCGGATGAAGGTCTCGTAGACGCTGCGGCTGGCCTCGGCCTCGCGCTCCAGCTGGCGGATCGCCAGCTCGTCCTGGGACTGCTGCAGCACCTGGCGGTCGAGATCCCGGATCGCGGCCTGGATCAGCTCCGTCTGCCGCTCCAGCGACTGCCAGCGGGAGCGGGCGATTTCGGTGATGCGGGCGGCCTCCTGCCGCTGCTGGTCCTGAAGCTGCTGGACCGCCTTGCCGATGTCGGCAATGGCGGAATGCTCCGGCGGCAGGGTGCCCGCCAGATTGGCCTGCTGCACCCGCAGCTCGTTCTCCGGCGCCAGCAGCCGGGCCAGCGGAGCGGCATCGCGGAACTCCGGCACCGCGCCGGGGTCGGTCTTCTCCTCCAGCGCGGTCTTCAGCCGCTGGTAGTCGGCGCGCGCGGAGCGGGCCTCGTTCTTGGTCTCGGAATAGGTGCCGATCAGCGCTTCCAGCTCCCGCTTGGTGATCGGCAGGCTCTGGCCGGCTTCCAGCGATTGGGCCGACTGCGCCACGGCCACGGCTTTTTCCGCCTTCTGCACCCGGTCGCGCAGCTCGTCGACCCGGCCCGCCAGCCAGTCGGTGGCGGCGCGGGTTGTCGACAGGCGCACGTGCAGCTGGTCGTGGATATACTGTTTGGCAAAGGCATTGGCCACCAGCGCCGAGGTGTGCGGGTCGGCGGAGATGAAGCTGATCTCGATCACCCGGGAGGCGGGGATCGGCGCGAGCCGCAGCCCTTGCGAGACGTTCAGGGACACGATGCGCCGCTCGAGATCGGGGATTTCGGCCTCGAACTCGGGGTCCGGCCCCATTGCGGAAGGCAGGAAGTCCAACAGGGAATGCGGCTCGGACAGCTCCGGCTGGCCGAGCGCCGGGTTGAATTCCGGATAGGTGTGCAGCTCCAGCTCCTCAACCACCCGGTTCAGCAGCGCCGTCGAGCGCAGCACCTGGATCTCGTTCTCCAGCCCGTCCTCGCCGGCCGGGGAGACTCTGCCGCCCGCCGCGATCTCGCGCAGCTGCGGGTCGAACATCACCTTGGCGCTGGCCTTGTAGGTGGGCTCGATCTTGGAGGAGAAGAAGACGCCCAGCACGGTGGCCAGGGCGGTGATCAGGATGATGGTCCAGCGCCCCCGCCAGAGCGCCAGGAACAGCGACCGGATGTCGATGGCCATGTCCTGTTCCGCCGGGCGGGCGGCAGGGGCAACCGGGTATCCCGGGGTGAGCGCGGAATGCCGGTTTCTCATGCCGCGGATTCCGGGCTGGACTGTGGTGGCTGGGACAATGGCGGCATCACGATTGCAACTCCCCGTAATTCGTTAGAATGCCCGGGCCTGGCAGCAGGCGGGCCGCAGCGCGCAAACCGGCTGCCCCGGCAAAGGGCGCGGGACGCAGCGCAGCGGCGCGGCGCCGCCTCCCGCAGGGCCGTTTTGCAGTTTCCAAGTGGATTTAGAGCGGGTGCCGGTGACATCGAGTTTCTTGATGGAAAAAAGAAAAAGGGCTGGCAGCCCGGCCACTATAGACCGGCGCCGCGGGTCCCGCCCATACTCAAATAAGATTAATCCTAAATGCCTGAACGGATTACAAAAGCGGTCAGCCGCCCGTCAGGCATTAACCTTCCTTACACCAATTAATAGGGCCGTCCGCCGCGGCAGGTTTGCTAGGCTGGCCGGGGACAAAATTACGTAACAGTTAAGTTCTTCACCGGCTTTCATTTGTTCCGCGGCATTCCGCGCGGCTTTCAGGGTGGCTGGTGGTTTCTTTGGGGGGGAACCGGCGTGCGAGGGGAATTAAGCAACAGAAGCGGGCTGACATATCCGGACATTGGATTGAAAGGGGATATTGCATCCCTGAAGCCGTCAAACCTGAATTCATCCGTTCTGAAACCGCCGGCTCTGCAATCACTCGCGGCCTGGCCGTCCGCCTTCCAGCTTTCCAAAAGATCCCTGGACATTGTCTCTGCACTTGCCGGGCTTTTCCTGGCCGCCGCCGCCGCGGTATTTCTGCTGCTGCTGAACCCGTTCTTCAATCCCGGGCCGCTGCTGTTCAAGCAGCAGCGGATGGGCATGTGGGGCCGGCCCTTCACGATGTGGAAATTCCGCTCGATGACGGCGGCGCCGGAGGGCGCGCAGCGCGATCCGACCAGCCCGCTGGAGACCGACCGCATCACCCCGCTCGGGCATTTCATCCGGCGCACCCGGATCGACGAGCTGCCGAACTTCTGGAGCGTTCTGAGCGGCGAGATGGCGCTGGTGGGGCCGCGGCCGGATGTCTGGGACCACGCCACCTGGTTCACCCACAACGTCCCCTATTACAAGTACCGGGTGCGGGTGCGGCCGGGCATCACCGGGCTGGCCCAGATCCGGGGCGGCTACGCGGACGAGGTGATCACCATCCACCGCAAGGCCCGCTACGATTATCACTATATCCGGCATGGATCGGCGATGATGGACCTCTATATCATCTTGCGGACCGTCTCCGTGATGATCTTCGGGACAGGCGCCAAGTAGGTGCAGAGGGGGGGCGGTTCCGCCAGCGGCGTTATTGTGAACTGGACCGGACACGTGCCTGTGCAGCCGTATGAAGAGGAGCTTTCCCGCGACAGGTCTCCCCGGGCCGCCATCGGCCTGGGGACCGGGATCTTTGCGGCCGGGATCTTCCTGTCCGGCGTGCTGATCAACCCGCTGAACCCGGCGCAGGAGATCCGCATTGTCGCCGCGGACCTGTGCTTTCTCCTCGGCACCTTCCTGTTCCTGCTCACCTCGACCAGCAAAGAGGGCGTGCTGCGGCTCAGGCTGCACCCGAACACGCGCGCCGTTCTCCTGATCCTGGGCTGCTTCCTGCTTTGGGGATTTATGTCCGGCGTGGTTGCGACCTATCTCTATGATCAGCCGGTCAGAAAACTGGCCGAAACGATCGCGAATTATTCCTATGGCGCCATTCTCTGCATCGTGGCGGCCGCCGCCTCGGCACATGCCAGGAATTACCGCCTGTTCCTGAATGCCTACGCCGTCGGCGTGGTGCTGGTGTCGTCCTTTTCGGTTCTGGCGGTGTTCGCCGAGGCGCCGGACTGGGTCTATCACGGCGGCGGCCGGATCAAGTCCACCTCGCGGTCGGTCAACCAGCTTGCCGCCTTCGTGGCCCCCGCCGTGCCGCTGTTCCTCATCCTCTGCCTCAGAGCCTCGGCCTCCAAGGCCGCGACGCTGTTCTACTTGACCACCGTCGGCTTTGCGGCGATGGCCCTGGCCGGAACCGGCAGCCGCACCGCGCTGGTGCTGGCGCTGGTCTCCTTCCTTCTGGTGGTGCTGGCGGCGCTGATGTTCGGGACCTCCAGAACCGGTTTCGCGGCCGTCATCCTGGTGTCCTGCGGCGCCCTGGTGCTGGGCTTTGCCTTCCTGGTCATCGCCTTCATTGAAGCGGGGGCCAGCGCGCTGCCCACCTATCTGCAGACCCTGGCCCGCCCGCTGGACCGCTTCCTGAACCCCAGCACATTGGAGGAGGGTCTTGGCCCGCGCTACGATCAGATCCTGATCGTCTGGAGGGGCTGGGTCGAACATCCGTTCTTCGGCGTGGGGCCGGGCAATTTCAAAACCTATACGGTGAGCAATTTCGAAGTGCACAACACCTATCTCGGCACACTGATCGAGACCGGCGTGCCCGGCTTGCTGCTTTTACTGCTGTTCCAGGCAGCGATCATGTTCCTGGCTCTGAAATGCGCCTTTGGCCGCGGGCCAAGCGAACAGCGCATTGCGGCCTTCGCCCTGTTTTCCGCATTCCTGGTCGTGAGCCTCTACGGGCTGGGATCCTTTGGCCTGCGGCAGCGCCCCTTCTGGATTCTGGCGGGACTCGCGCTGAGCGTGCTGAACCAGCACTGGATGGGCGCTGGCCGCTCTTATGGAAGGACCGTGCAGTGTTCGGGTTAAAAACCGCCGTGTTCTGCGGGCCGATGAAGTCCGGGACCACCTGGGTGCATGCCTATCTCCAGGCCCGCGGCGATGTCTGCCTGTCCGGAAGAACCAAGGAAACCTTCTTTTTCGACCGCTATTACGGGCGGGGGCCCGCCTGGTACGAAGGCCAGTTCCGCCCGGAGCCGCAGCACCGGCTGCTGGCGGATGTGGCGCCCAGCATCCTGGCCCACCCGCAAGCGCCGGTGCGGGTCGCCGAGACCCTGCCGGAGGCCCAGGTCATCATCCTGCGCCGCGACCCGGTGGCGCGGGCCTGGTCGCATTACCTGCATCTGAAACGCTACGGCTACACCTCCGCCCCGCTGGCCGAGGCGATCGAGACCCACCCGGCCATCATCGAGGCGAGCCAGGTCGAACGCTGGCTGGAGCGCTGGCGCGCCGAGCTTGGGGCCGAGCGGGTGAGCCTGCTGGATGCCGCGCTCCTGTCCCGCGATGCGCAGGCCTTCGCCCGGGACGTGGACGCCCTCCTGGGGCTGCCGGCCAGCCCGGTTGACGCAAGCCGGATCGGCCGGGTCAATGGCGCGGCGGTGCCGCGGCACTATCTGATCTCGAAACTGGCGCGCAGGATCTCCTACGGGCTGCGCGACATCGGCCTGGACGGCCTCGTGCAGGCGGCCCGGGACCGGGGCTGGAACAGGATCTATGCGCGCCGCGCGGGTGCCGGGCCCCCGCCGGCGGCGACGGAGGCCGACAGGGACCTGATCAGAAGCAAGCTGATGGAGGCCGGAGAGCCGGTATGAAGGGAGCCAGCATGAAGGGAACCAGTATGAAGCCGGTCATCGCGATCATCTGCAACACGGCGCTGCACGTGCACCGCTCCCGGACCACCCTGATCGGGGCGCTGCAAGCCTGCGGCGCGCAGATCCTGCTGGTCAGCCCCCGGGACGCCTCGGTCCCCGAGCTGGAGCGGATGGGGGTGATCCACGAGCACGTGGAGATCAGCCAGTATGGCACCAACCCGCTGCACGAGGCCGCCGCCTATTTCGCCATCCGCGCCGCGCTGCGGCGGCACCGGCCCGCGGTGTGCCTGTGCTACACGATCAAGGCCAACACCATCGGCGCCCTGGCGGCGCAGTCCCTGGACATCCCGGTGGTCAACAACATCGCCGGGACCGGGCGCGCCTTCGACGGCGCCGGGCGGCTCAAGCGGGCCTTCTTCATCGCGCTTTATGCCAAGGCCCTGCGGCGCTCGGCCCGGGTGTTCTTCCAGAACACCGACGATCTGCAGTTCTTCCTGCAGCAGGGCATGGTCGGCAAGGCCGTGGCCCGGCACATCCCCGGCAGCGGCGTCAACCTGCAGCGCTTCACGGCCTCGGCGGACTTCCCGGCGGAGGTGGTGTTTCTCTACGTGGGGCGGCTGCTGCTGTCCAAGGGCGCGCAGATGTTCATCGACGCCGCAAGGGAAATGATCAGCCGCGGCACCAGCGCCCGCTTCGTGATCGCAGGCGAGCGTCTGGAGGAAAGCGGATACGTGAGCGCAGAGGACCTCGGCGCCTTTGCCCGGCAGGACCAATGCAGCTACCTGGGGCAGGTGCCGCCGGGGCAGATCGCGGAGCTGCTGCGGTCGTGCAGCGTGCTGGTGCTGCCCTCCTATTACGGCGAAGGCGTGCCCCGCACCCTGCTGGAAGCCGGCGCCGTCGGGCGGCCGATCATCTCCACCGACAGCGTCGGCTGCAAGGACGTGATCCGGCATGGGGTGAACGGGCTCAAGATCGCGCCCCGCGACCAGGAAGAGCTGCTCGCCGCGATGCAGGAAGTGGCGGAGATGGAAGAGACCACCCTGCACCGGCTGGGCGCGCAGAACCGGGACATCGTCGAGACCCAGTTCGACGAGAAGATCGTCATCCAGGCCTATCTCGACGAATGCGCCCGCTTCCTGAGCGGCCTGGGGGCGGCAAGGGCCTGAGCCCAGCCGCCCGGCGCCCGGCGCCCGCAAAGAGCGGGGAGCAGCCGGGCGGGGAACAGCCGGGCGGGGACAGCAAGCGAGGAAAGCAATGACCCGGCGCGCCGCCCTGACCTTGCGCATCGTCCGCCTGCCGGCCCTGGCTCTGGGGGCGGCCCTGGGGGTGGCCGTCCTGGAGGCCATGTCCGGGTCCATTGCCCAAACCCCCGCCGCCGCACAGGCCGGTCCGGGAGAGGCCGCCCCGGCAGAGGCCGGCCGGTCCCGGCAGGCGGCGCGGCCGGACCGGGCCCTGGTGGGCACAGATTTCGGCTACGCGCAGTTCCGGGTCAACCGCAACGCGGCCAAACGGATCGACGCCCGCGGCGCCACCTGGACCCTCAGCAACCGCGGCCCGCGCCAGAACCGCTATCCCTTTCTCATCGACGGCAGCGTGCCGGGCACGCAAGTGGCCGGCGGCAGCATTCACGGCGAGGTGCCGCTCGATCTGGAGTGGAGCGAGATCTACATCAATTCCGCGGCGGTGATGGCGCGCGATGCCCCCGCCATAGAACTCCGCGGCTGGACCATCCGGCAGGCCTGGGACGGCCTCCGCATCGCCGGCGCCTCGGAGAATTTCCTGATCACCCGGGCCGCGGTTTACCAGACCCGCGACGATGCCGTCGAAAACGACCACGGCAATGCCGGCACCATCACCAACAGCCTGTTCGACGGGGTCTTCTCCGGCCTGAGCATGACCCGCAAGAAGATGCCGGACCGGACCTCGAAAGTGGTGACGCTCGACAACGTCCTGATGCGCATGCAGGCCTATCCGTTCAAGGGCCGCCTGACGCATGGCTCCCCCTTCAAGATCGAGACGCACAGCCCTTCGCTCAGGGTCCGCAACACGGTGCTGGCGATCGAGGACGTGACCCACATCGGCCAGGGCCGGCTGGCGCAGGCCTGGGTCAAGACGCTCTCGGCCGCGAACAATTATTTCCTGAACCTGTCCGATGACCCGCTGCCGGAGGGTTACCCGCTGCCGGGCCAGGGCTGGACGGTGCTGGAGGGCGAGGCCGCCCGCGCGCATTGGCAGGCGGCCCGGGCGCATTGGCTGGCCGGGCTGCCCTCCGGGCAGCGCAGGGCGGCCCGGCTTCCCTAGCCGGGGCGGCAAAAAGCCCCGGATGCCGGAAAACCGGAACGCCGAAAGACCGGATGCAGAAATAAAAACCGGGGGATTAAGGCGTTAATTATCCAAACGGGTAATGAATCAGATCCAAAAGGATTAAGGCCCCTCAACCCTCCCTCCCCATTGTGGCAATGTTGCTTCACTCTCCTCTTGATGTTAAACTTGAATACTGGATGCTGAGTTTCTGCAGAGTTTCTGCGCATCGGTTGTTTTGGTGCGGGTTCCGCACCTGTCTTTGCCAGCACGAGGGGGGTGTTATGGTGGAAAAAGAAATTTCTTCTCCGGAAGAAGACGAAACCGAAAACAAAATTGAAAGCGGAAGCGAAGTCAGCGTTCCTCTGAATTACAGCCGCCGCGAAGCCGTGAAAGCCCTGGCGAAATATTCCGCTGCGGTGGGCGGCGCCGCGGCGGTCGTGGTCACCGCCGACGGGCTGGTCAGCGAAGCCTCCGCCTATGGCTCCAAGCCGGCGAAGAAATACCCCGGCCGGAAGAAAATGCGCCGGTGGCGGCGGCTCGGGAAAATGCGCAGATGGCGCAGATGGCGCAGATGGCGGCGGCGGAACCGGGGCAGCTGAGCTCTGGCCGGAAAACCTAGAATGGTTTCCTCCCCCGGCCAATTTCCCCACGGGCAGCCTCTGCTTCCGGCACACCCGCTTGGGAAATGTTGCTTCGCTCCCATTCCAACGCTGCGCTTAATTACTGGATTCTGAGTTTCTGCACATCGGTTAAATTGGCACGGGAATCGTGCCCAACGTTAGTCACGGGGGAGTTCATCGTGGAAAAAGAAATGTCTTCGCAGGTAGAAAACGAAGCTGAAACCGAACCCAAAGTTCCTCTGAAATACAGCCGCCGTGAAGCCGTGAAGGCGCTGGCGAAATATTCCGCCGCAGTGGGCGGCGGGGCCGCGGTCGTTGTCACTGCGGACGGGCTGGTCAGCGAAGCCTCCGCTTACGGATACAAACCCGGGAAGCCCGGGAAGCCCGGGAAGCCGTGGAAGCCCGGGAAGCCGTGGAAGCCCGGGAAGCCGAAGAAATCCGGGAAGCCGAAGAAATCCGGGAAGCCGAAGAGGCCCTAAGAAACCGGAGATGGGTATGGGTGAAAGCCGCTGATTGGGCAGAATAATGCGGAGAGTGCGATGACCGCGGGGACGGCAGCATGGATCGACGGCAGGGAAAACAAGAGGGGTTTCCCCCCTGAACAGCATATGCGCCCGGCACACCATGGACCGGATTGAAGGCTTCGCTCTGGGCACGGCGTTTCTGCTGCATTCCCAGGAGAGCGGAGCCCTTCTTTCGAGCAACGCCTTCGGGCGCGACATTTATGACGCCTTGTCCGCGCGTCTGGACCTGACGGACATTTCTGCAAAAATCGCCCGCCAGCACGGGGTCGCGCCCGGCGATGCCGCGCCGCTGGTCGAGGAGGTGATCGCCCGGTGGCAGGCGGCGGGTCTGTTCCAGCCCGGGATGTGCCCCTTTGCGGCGCCGGTTGCCTACCGGGTGCCGCACACCGGCCCGCCGCAGATCTACCGCCTCGGAGACAGATACGTCATCCTGCGCTGCGAGGATCCGCAGCTCTCGGAGCAGATTGCCGCCTCCCTGCGGGATTATGCGGCGGGGGCGCTGGACATGCCGGACGACGGCACAACTGCCCTCATCGATGTCATTGCCGCGGATGCGGATGCGGAAGCGGAATATGGCGTGTTCCGCGACCGGGAGCCGGTCTGGGGGCGCGCGCCGCAGGATCTCACCCGGTTTCACGTCATCCGCGAATGCATGGATCATTTCTGCACGCCCTCCCGCGTCGCCGCGCATCTGCATGCCGCGGCCGTCGCCGATAGTGGACGGGCCGTGATCCTGGCGGGCGGCAGCGGCAGCGGCAAGACCACCCTCGCCATGGGGCTCATGGCCGCGGGCGGCGCGCTCGCGGCGGACGATCATGTGGCCCTCGCGGTGGACGGGCGGCACATGCTGGCGTTTCCGGCAGCTTCCGCCGTCAAGCGCGGCGCCTGGGACTTGCCGGAGATCCAGGCGCTGGGGCTTGCCGGCGGGGCCGCCGCCTCGCCGCGCGACGGCGTGCGCTATCTGCGGCCGCCGCGCTGCGTCCCGGCCGCAACCCCCGTCGCCGTCGCGGCCATCGTCTTCCCGCAGTATGGCGGCGCGGACGCCGCCAACGGCCTGGCGCGGCTGGATCCCGCCCGGGCGCTGACCCAGCTCATCCAGACCGGCGGGCGGGTGTCGCGCCGCAACCCTTCCCTCGCGCCTCTGGTGGCGCTGCTGGACCGCGTGCCCTGCTATGAGCTGCGCTATGGCTCCACCCGCTATTCGGTAGAGACATGCCAGTCCCTGCTCGCCCGCTGAACCGGCTGCTGGCCTGCCGCTCGGTGCCGCACCGGGCCGTCCTGGGGCTGATGGCCCCGGCGCTCGGATATCCGGCGCCGGACACGCTGGCGCAGGATCTGAAGGCAAGCGGCCCCGGGGAGCTGGTGAAAATCGCCACCTACACTTACGTCCATACGGTGGCTGCCTCCGCCTTCGGCACCGCGCCGGAGCTTGAGCAG
Organism: Cribrihabitans pelagius; assembly: GCF_048820915.1. Lineage (NCBI taxonomy): Bacteria > Pseudomonadati > Pseudomonadota > Alphaproteobacteria > Rhodobacterales > Paracoccaceae > Cribrihabitans > Cribrihabitans pelagius. Next base: position 25,071 of record NZ_JBMERR010000030.1, read on the forward strand.
GCGGTGCCGCGCGACCTGCTCATCTACTTTGCCGAAATGCAGAAGGCCAACCGGCGGCGCAATGCCGCGATCCGGGCGCAGCTTCTGCAGATCGGAGAGATCTTTGCCGCAGAGGGCATCGAGGCCGTGGCCCTGAAAGGCTGCGCCGAACTGCTGCGCCCGGTCTTCCCGGACCCGGGGATGCGGTTTCTGAGCGACATCGACCTGCTGCTGCCGGGCAGGGACATCGAAGCCGCGCGCGCCGCCCTCGAAGCCGCCGGCGCCGCCCGCAGCAGCACGCGCGGCGTCACCGGGCGCGGCCACCATCACCTGCCGCCGCTGACCTGCACCGGCTGGGCGGTCTCCGTCGAGCTGCATCACGCGCTGGGGGCCGCAAAGGTGAGAGACCTGCTGCCGGCGGGCGAAGTGTTTGCGGCCTCGCAGCCCAGCGGCCGGGCCGGCCTGCGCCTGCCCGGCCCGCTGCACCGGGTGATGCACATGGCGGCGCATGCGGAACTGGCCAAACGGCCGCTCGAAGCCGCGATCCTGTCGCTGCGCGATTGCCTGGAGTTTCAGCAGATGCAGGCGGCTCTGCCCGCCGGGACGCTGCCAGCCGCGCGCGGCAGATTTGCCGCCGCGGGCTGCGGCAAGGCCTTTGACCGGCTGGCCGAGGCTGCCGGGGCTGTTATCGGGCCGGCCGCCTGCCCGGAAACCGGGCCCGGCCTGCGCTGCGGCAACAGGATGCTGCGGCTGTTCGGGCGGCCCGCAGAGCAGAAACTCCGCAAACTGGCCGGCTGGACCGGATTCTACATCTGCCAGTTTGTCAGCAATCCGCAGTTGCGCAGCTACTACCTCAGGATGCTGTCCAGCCCGGACGCGCTGGCGCGGGTGTCCGGATTCCACAAGAAATGGCTGCAGCGATTCTGAGCCGCGCGGCGTTTCCTGGCCTCTGCGCCAGGGCCGCGCGTCACCGCCTGGCGGCATTCAGGATCAGCCAGATGCCCATCAGCACCGCCAGCAGCTGGGCGCAGAAGATCATCAGCATCACCATCCCCGCACCCGCAATGCCATGCGCCGGGATCAGAAAGAGACAGCCGAAGATGGACACCACCAGCATGACGCCGTTCTGCCAGCACAGCCACCAGAACTTCCGCGATGCGATGACGCCGAACTGGAGCAGATTGGCGGTGACCCGCACCGAGGCCGCCGCCACCAGCCAGACCAGCACGCCGCTATGGGCGGCATAGGCCTCCGTGTAGACCAGGCCGAGGATCGGGCCACCTATCTCCGACACGATGAGGACACCCGCGGCGCCGCACAGGGCAACGCCCGCAACCATCTTGGCCAGCAGGGCCAGGAACCTGCTGAATTCCCGGTCTGCAAACATCCGCGCCAGCCGCACGCTCGTGGCCACCCCCAGCGAGGTGACCAGCCGGACCGGCGCCATCGCCAGGGCCAGTATGGCGGCATAGATCCCGAGGGAGGCCAGGCCGAACTCCGCCTCCAGCTTCACGCGGGGGAAGTAGATCGCGCCGACGATCAGGAAGGTCGCAAAGACCAGCGGCATCACCTGCAGGGACAGCGCGCCAAGCACCTTCGGGTTCCAGTTCGGCATCAGCCGCCCGCCGTTCTTCAGGGCGTCCCGTTCGCGCGCGATGGCGAGGTCATGAAAGACAAACACCGCCGCATGGGCAAGCAGCTGGCCCAGGGTGGCCGCCACCAGCGATCCGGTCAGGTAGAACCCGAGCGTCAGGAACAGCAGCGACAGCGGGCCGACGATGTTCAGCGACCGGCCGATGAGATCCATCCGCTCGTCCAGCTGGAAATGGGCATAGAGGATGTCGGACAGAAGCCAGAAGCAGCGGTTCAGCCCGTAAAGGAGGATGACGAGGAAGACCTCGGTACCGGCCTGGGCGATGCCTGCGGCGGAGATCAGCACAAGGGCCACCGCCACCGCGGCAATCCGCAGGGCGAGGTAATCGCCATACTGGAATTGTTCCCGGGTGTCGCTGGAGCGCGCCTCCCGCAAGCCCATTTTTGCAATCTCGGCCACCGGCATGCAGATCGCCTGCGCCAGGGCATAGATGCCGACCGTTTCCGGGGCCGACAGTTTTGCCAGCACCACAAGCGACAGCCAAGTCGACAGGGAGGCCACCAGGCGCCCCACGAAGATGGCCCTGAAGTTGCTGAAGACCGTGCGGCCTGTGTCCTGGTTCACCACGGCGCCGGGCTCCCGGCAGCATCCGGCCGCAGCACATGGCCCCCCGCCTGGCCCCCCCCGGAAAGCGGGCGGCGCGGCGGCCCGGAACCGGCGTGTGGCAGGGACGGGGCGGGGGGCGGTCCGGGGACCCTGCAGGCAGTGCTGTCAATGCGGCCCAGAAAATGCATGCGAGAAATCCTTTCGCGAAGGGCGGGGCACACGCCCCGGCGCCTCCTCAACACAAACCACCAGACACGCCTCTTTTGCGCTGCACCGCCGCCTTCGGCCCGGCGCTGCCGCCCCTGGCGGCCCCGGCGCTTCGGTCAGCCTGCGATGTCCAGGTGGCATGTCCCCCGGTGCCAGCGTCGCCCGATCCCCCGGGCCGATCAAGCCTTTTGTCGCGCGTTTTACCGCCTGCCGAGCTGACGGATGCACATGGCGCCGCCGGGAGTCCGGGTCGGGGGGCAGCCCCGGGGGAGGAGGGGGGCGGGATCAAAACAGTTGTGATTGTCCGCAGCCGTGCTACGCTTTTCCAGGCGGAGCGTGCCCCTCGACGCTCTGCGAATGCGGGCGCCTGTGCGGGCGCCTGATCGTTTGTTGCGGTTCGTGATATACGGACGTCAATTGAGAGCGGGATATCATGAAAGTATTTTGCCTGAGCGCGCAGAGAACGGGCACCACCTCCATGGGGCGGTTTCTGCGCGACAACAAGTTCAATGTCTGCGGATGGCGGGAGTCCAAATCGCTCAAGTTGAGCGAGCTCTGGTATGACGGAAAACTGGACGAGATGTTCTCGGCCATCGAAAAACGGGGCTTCACCGGTTTTGAGGATTCGCCCTGGTATTACCCCGGTATCGAGGTGGAGCTCTACCGGCGCTATCCGGATGCGAAATACATCCTGATGGAGCGGGATCCGGACGCCTGGTTCAAGTCGATGCTGTCCCACAGCGGCGGCAAGAATCCCGGCTCGGCCAGGATTCATGCCCGGATCTACGGCCGGGAGGCCGACCTCGGGGATCTGGGCGGCATCCGGGCCCGGGACGGGAGCGACTGGAACATGCTGGAGCTTCAGGGCCATGCCGAGCACTACAAGCGCATCTATGTGGCGCGGAACGAGAAGTGCCGCGCGTATCTGGCGGGCCAGGGCGCCGATCTGTACCACGGCCGGCTCGAGGAGATCGACTGGGGCGATATCGCCGCCTTCATCGGCCTGGACCGCCCGGTCTTCAGAAGCGGGTCGACCCATGCCAACCGGAGCAGAGGCAGACGGTTCAAGCAATTCCTGCGCAGCCTGAAAAAGAGCGTGGCCGGCTGAGTTTTTGCCTGCCCGGCTGCCGGGCAGGGCTTCGCGGCCGTCCGCCCGCCCGGGGCGGTGGGGCAGGCGCAAGGGCTGATGCCACCCGCTTGGACCGGTGCAGCGGCCGCAGCCGGACGGCTGCCTTCCCTTGCGTCACCCTGGCGGAAGGCGCCTGCCTGCCGGGCATCTGATTGCGCGTCATGGGCTTGACGTCGCGTCGCGCAACCTCCGGAAGAACCAGCGCACCCTTCAGCATATTTCCCCGTAACGCATTGTAATCATTACGGAATGCCGGCCTTGTGCGGCCGGCGCCGTGATCAAGGGTATTTTTCCCTCGGCAAAAGTCTGCGCACCCGCGCGGGCTGGGCCGCCAAACGAGAGAGCGCCGGCAGCGCCCTGATTTTTTACGCAAAATTAACGGGCGGCTGCAGCTCCCCATCGCCGCCACGGCCTGAGCAAAAGACCGCCGGCGGCTGATCGCTGCCAAAATCCCCGCACGCCGCGCCGCTGCCTTGCTTCGAACGGGGGAGGAAGAGAAGAACCCCGCGCAAGCAGCGTCCCGGGAAAAACCTGGGGCAAACCTTAAAAGCAAACCTAACGGACTCTCCCTCAGACAAACGCAAAAGGGACACCAGAAACATGGCAGATACAATCACGCTGACAGGCGATTACGGCTACTCGCAGTACAGGTACAACGGCGGCACTGCGGATGCGATCGACGCAACCGATGCAACGTGGATCGTTGCGAACCAGGGCAGCAAGACCAATAATTATCCGTTTCTCGTCGATGACGCCAAGACCGGCATCGACGTCTACGGCGCAACCTTCAACGGCCAGGTCTCGCTGACCGGCGAATGGGCGAAGACCTATTCCAACTCGGCCGCCTTCATGGTGCGGGACACCGAAAAGGCGGACGTCTCCGACCTGCGAATCTCCCGGGCCTGGGATGCGGTCCGCTTCGGCTCCGATTCCGACGGCTTCGAAGTCTCCGATGTCTGGGCCTCCGAGATCCGCGACGACGTGTTCGAGAACGACCACGCCAACTCCGGCACCATTTCGAACAGCCTGTTCGACGGGGTCTTCTCCGGCCTGAGCATGACCCACCAGGTGATGCCGAAGCTGACCTCGAAAGTGGTGACGCTCGACAACGTGCTGATGCGCATGGAGTCCTATGCGTTCGAGAACGGCAAGACGCATGGCTCGCCCTTCAAGATCGAGGCCAACAGCCCCTCGCTCAGCGTCCACAACTCGGTGCTGGCGATCGAGGATGTGAACCATATCGGCCAGGGCCGACTCGAGCAGGCCTGGGACAAGATGGTCTCTTCCTCGGGCAACGTCTTCCTGAATCTCTCCGACAATCCGCTGCCCAAGGGCTACCCGATGCCGGGCAAGGGCTGGACCGTGCTGCAGGGCCAGGAGGCCCGCGACTACTGGGACGCGGCCCGCGACGAATGGATCGCAAACCGCGGCGAGGAGCCTGCCGCCGATACGGCCGGCCCTGTGCAGCCGGCGCAGGACCTGGAGGATCAGGCACCCGCCGCCGGTACGGCCCCGGCTGACGAGCCCGCGATCCCGGCCGCGGACAGCAGCGCCGGTTCCCCCGCAGACGGCCCGGCCGTTCAGGCGGACGGCAAGATCGTGCTGGACAGCACGACCCTCACCGGCCTGCAGACCGGCCCCGATGGCGAGGCACAAACGCTTGACGCGGCCAGCTTCACGATTGGCGGCCGGGCGAACGACAGCGGGGACCGCATCATCTATACGTTCAAGACCGGCGAGCTGTTCTACGATGAGGACGGCAGCGGTGCGGCCAAGCAGGTCAAGATTGCCCAGCTCGAGGACCGTGTGTACTACAACCATACCGACTTCCTCGTGTCCGGCACGGCAGAGAAGGCCGACGGTTCCACCAGCCCCTCGGCCACCCGGGATGCCGCCGCAGCCGACGGCTTGCCCAATGACGACAGCGTGGCCAAGACGATGGGCGATTTCGATCCCGGCACCGACCAGATCGTCCTCAAGAGTTCCGAGCTCACGGCGCTGGACGGCCAGCAGGGGCAGGATCTGGACGAGGCCAGCTTCACGATCGCCGGGCGCGCCGGCGACGGCGAGGACCGCATCATGTACAAGTTCAAGACCGGCGAGCTGTTCTACGATGCGGATGGCACCGGCCCGGAAGCGCAGGTCAAGATCGCGGAAATGGACGCGCATATGTACCTCGACCACAGCGATTTCTTCGTCCTCTAAGCGGAGAGGCAATTATCGGGTTGCCGCCGGGGTTTCTGGCGGCAGCTCATCCCGTGTCCGCAGGCATCGGCCTGGGCGCGCCCCGCACCAGTGCCGGGCGCCCGTTCACGCCGCCGGCGGTTCTGGCGGTTCCCGAATTCCGGATACATCCGCCTGCCTCGGACAGGCGGGCCTTCGAACAGGGACGGCCTTCTGCAGGCAGCAGCGCACAAACTGATGTGCCCCGGATCCCGTGCAATGGACGGGGGCGGAGGGCAGCTCCTCCCGCCCGCGTTCCCGAACTGGCACCGTTCAGCAGAAAGGCTTTCCGGCAAGGGCCCGGCGCTGCGGCCGGGAAAGCCCGCCAGGCATGCAGGCTGGCAGCGGCTGTTGCGGCCGCCACGCCCTGCCATCCGCCCGTCCCGGGGAGGCGCGGCAGCCGGAATCCCGCATCACTCCCGCGTCTCCCCCGCGTGTCCCCCGTGCCACATCGGCGTTTCCCTGCTGGCCGGAACGGCGTTTTGAGCAAAGGTTTGCGCGTTATATCCCGGACGCTGCGCCGCGCAACCCCCGGGAGTCCCGGCGCGTCCCTGGCGCGAACTTCACCCTAACGCATTGTAACTCTTCTGGATTAGCCGCCTGACAGGATTGGCCGCGGTTGCAAGGCGGGCCTCCCTCGGCAAAAGTTTGCGCAGGCAGATTTGCAGAGGCAACCAGACATGCCGGCTCCCGTAGCGCCCTGATTTTCACGCAAAATTGACGGAACCGCTCCGCCGCCCCTGGCCCGCCGCCGCCTGGGCGGGAACCCGCCGGCGGCTGATCGCTGCCAAAATCCCCGCACGCCGCGCCGCTGCCTTGCTTCGAACGGGGGAGGAAGAGAAGAACCCCGCGCAAGCAGCGTCCCGGATCATTCCCCCGGGGCAAACCTACCAGGCTCTCCCTCGGAAAGACACAAAAGGTACACCAGTAACATGGCAAATAAAATCACCCTGACCGCAGATTACGGCTACTCGCAGTACAGGTACAACGGCGGCACTGCGGATGCGATCGACGCAACCGATGCAACGTGGATCGTTGCGAACCAGGGCAGCAAGACCAACAATTATCCGTTTCTCGTCGATGACGCCAAGACCGGCATCGACGTCTACGGCGCAGCCTTCAACGGCCAAGTCTCGCTGACCGGCGAATGGGCGAAGACCTATTCCAACTCGGCCGCCTTCATGGTGCGGGACACCGAAAAGGCGGACGTCTCCGACCTGCGAATCTCCCGGGCCTGGGATGCGGTCCGCTTCGGCTCCGATTCCGACGGCTTCGAAGTCTCCGATGTCTGGGCCTCCGAGATCCGCGACGACGTGTTCGAGAACGACCACGCCAACTCCGGCACCATTTCGAACAGCCTGTTCGACGGGGTCTTCTCCGGCCTGAGCATGACCCACCAGGTGATGCCGAAGCTGACCTCGAAAGTGGTGACGCTCGACAACGTGCTGATGCGCATGGAGTCCTATGCGTTCGAGAACGGCAAGACGCATGGCTCGCCCTTCAAGATCGAGGCCAACAGCCCCTCGCTCAGCGTCCACAACTCGGTGCTGGCGATCGAGGATGTGAACCATATCGGCCAGGGCCGACTCGAGCAGGCCTGGGACAAGATGGTCTCTTCCTCGGGCAACGTCTTCCTGAATCTCTCCGACAATCCGCTGCCCAAGGGCTACCCGATGCCGGGCAAGGGCTGGACCGTGCTGCAGGGCCAGGAGGCCCGCGACTACTGGGACGCGGCCCGCGACGAATGGATCGCAAACCGCGGCGAGGAGCCTGCCGCCGATACGGCCGGCCCTGTGCAGCCGGCGCAGGACCTGGAGGATCAGGCACCCGCCGCCGGTACGGCCCCGGCTGACGAGCCCGCGATCCCGGCCGCGGACAGCAGCGGGCCGCTGACGCTGAATGGCACCAATGGCGACGACCAGCTGACCGGCGGCAACGGCAATGACGCGCTGCGCGGCAAGCAAGGCAGTGACGAGCTGCGCGGCGGCGGCGGCAATGACGCGATGTATGGCGGCGCGGGCAACGATAAGCTGAGCGGCGGCAACGGCAGGGACATGCTGAGCGGCAAGAGAGGCAATGACGAGCTGACCGGCGGCGCCGGCGAGGACATCTTCATCTTCGACACCGCCCCCAATGACAGCAAGAATGTCGATACCATCACCGATTTCAAGCCCGGCGCCGACAAGATCGCGCTCGACACCTCGGTGTTCACCGGCCTCAAGAGCGGCGCGGACACGCTGGACGCGGCCGGCTTCACGATGGCCGGCCGGGCGGACGACGGTGAGGACCGCCTCATCTACACTTGGAAGACCGGCGCGCTGCATTACGATGCCGATGGCTCCGGGCGCGGCGCGCAGGTGCAGATTGCCCAGCTGGAGTCGCAGCTGGACCTCGGTGCCAGCGACTTCCTGCTGATCTGATCTTTGGACCCCGCCGCCCCGCGGGGCGTGCTCCGGGCGCCGGCCTCCGGCGCCCGGAGAGAGACAGCTGCCGGCCCCGGGCCTCCCGCCGGGGCCGGCGCGCGCCCCCGCACCCGGGCCGCGCCATAATCCGTTTAGGGGGGGGGCTTCTCATCCGGCTGGCAGATCCGGCCGGCGCACGCTCCCCGCCGCCCCCGGAAGAGCAGGGCCCTACGTCAAAAGGATAACTATTCAAAGACGGGAACAGGACCGCAGACTGAACGTATACGGCCACGGCATCTGTGGCCCGGTATTCGGGTTTCAAGGAATTGTTCCAAGGGATTGCAGACGGGCGGCACGCCAGAACACCCGCCCCCCCGGACATCCGAGAGCTCCCCGACTGCCGGCCCGCGCAGCCGTCCGGCCACCGGATTTCAAAATTGGGGGGATTGATGGACAACCAGCTGCAGAAAGGCCGCGCCGCCGCACGACCGCCGGTGGCCGAACCGACAGAGGCCATGCGCGGGGCCGCAGCGCCACCCGCTGCCCTCGGGGTGGCAGGCCCGCCCGCGGCTGTGGAAATTCCGGCCGCGCCGGTCATTTCCCCAGCCCAGGCCCGGCGCCTCAGCGCGGCGGTGCTTGGCGGCACCCCCGCCTTCCGCAGAACCCTGCATGTGGGGCGGCCGAACATGCCCGATCAGCAGGTGTTTCTCGACCGCATCCAGCAGGTCCTCGGCAGCGGCCAGCTGACCAACTGGGGGCCGCTGGTGCAGGACTTCGAAGCCCGTGTTGCCGAAATCGCCGGCGCCCGCCACTGCATCGCCACCTGCAATGCCACCACCGGACTCGAGCTGGCGATCGGCGGGCTGGGCATGGCGGGGGATGTGATCGTGCCCTCCTTCACCTTCATCGCCACCGTGCATGCGCTGTGGCGCCAGGGCGTGCGGCCGGTGTTCTGCGATATCGACCCGGTCACCCATTGCCTGGATCCCGATTGCGTCGAAGCCGCGATCACCTCGCGCACCACCGGCATCCTCGGGGTGCATCTGTGGGGCAACTCCTGCGCCAGCGAGCGGCTGCGGGAGCTGGCCCGGGAGCACGGGCTGAAGCTGATGTTCGATGCCGCCCATGCCTTCGGCTGCCAGCCCGAGCGCCCGCAGGACAGCTACCTGGGTGACGCCGAGGTCTACAGCTTCCACGCCACCAAATGCATCCACGCCTTCGAGGGCGGCGCCATCGTCACCAATGACGACGCCCTGGCGGACCGGCTGCGCTATATGGTCAATTTCGGCTTTGCCGGCGAGGATCAGGTCGCGCATCTGGGCACCAATGGCAAGATGAACGAGGCCTCCGCGGCGATGGGGCTGACCTCGGTCGAAGCGATGGACCGCTTCTTCGGCCATAACCGGGAGAATTATGCCGCCTTCGCGGAGGGGCTGGCCGGGCTGCCCGGGCTCAGCCTGATGCCGCGGGCGGCGGCGCGGCGCCACAGCTATCAGTATGTGGTGACCGAGATCGACCCCGACGCGGCCGGGCTCACCCGCGACGAGCTGGTTGCGGCGCTGCGGCTGGAAAACGTGGTGGCGCGGCGCTACTTCCATCCCGGCTGCCACCGCATGCAGCCCTATGCCGGGCTGTCGCCGCGGGCAGGGCAGACCCTGCCGGTCACCGAGGCGGTGGCGGAGCGGGTCATGGTGCTGCCGACCGGCACCCAGATAAGCCGCGAGGACGTGGCCAGGATGTGCGCCCGGATCACCGCGCTGCTGCGCCAGGCGCCCGAGGTGCGCGCCGCGCTGAAACACTGCGAGGACCCCCGCCTGCCGCATTTTGCCCCGCTGCGGGCCGGCCATCATTGAACGGCCGCTGCCCCCCCGCGGCGGCGCCCGCGCGGGCAGTGCCCGCGCGGCGGAACATGTGTGAACGGGCATGCGTGACCAGGCACGTGCGGACGGGCATGCGTGGAACATGGGGAGGGAAAGAACGATGACTGCACCGGATCACACGGAACCGGAGGACACCCAAGGCTCCAGGGCTGCAGGTCCCGCCGCGGGCGGGCCAGTGGACGGGCCAGTGGACGGGCCAGTGGACGGGCCTGTGGACGGGCCTTTGAACGGGCCCGCTGACAAGCTGGCTGACGCGCCGGGTCTGCCCGGCGGGGAAGGGGCTGCGCACTGCGGCGCCTGCCGCAACTGCGGCGGCTGCCGCGGCGCGGCCGGGCAGCGGCCGCAGACCGCATGACCGCCCCGGCCTCGCCCGGCACCGGCCCGCTGCCCGCGGCGGAGGCCCGGCGCCTGGGCCTGCGCAACTTCCGCGCGGTCTTTGCCCAGGCTTGGAAAGCCCGGCCTCTGCAAACCCGGGCCCTGAAAGCCCATCCCCTGACGTCTCCCGGCCTGACCTCTTCCGCCCTGAAACCGCAGGCCCCGAACCCTGTCCCGCACACGGAGTCCCAGCCATGAAAGTCTCAGTCTCGGTTGTCACCTACCAGCATGCACAGACCGCACGCCAGGCGGTCGACAGCGTGCTGCTGCAGGAGACGGATTTCGATGTCGAGGTGATCATCGGCGACGATGCCTCCAGCGACGGCACGAGGGAGATTCTGGAGAGCTACCACAGCTTTGCCCCCGCCTCGGTGAAGACGCTGCTGCGGCGGGACAATGCCGGCGATGCCGGGCTGACCAATGTGCTGGCGACCATCGACGCCGCGGAAGGCGAGTATATCGCCTTCCTGGACGGCGACGATTATTGGACCGATGCCGCCAAGCTGCAGAAACAGGCGGATTTCCTCGATGCCCATCCCGACTGCGCCGTCTGCGCGCACCGGGTGGAGCATCTGCACGACAATGGCCGCAGCTCCCTGTCGCCCAATGCGCCGCAGGGCACCGGCAGCTATGATGTCGGCGCCCTGATCCTGCGCAATTTCGCCCCGAAGATCTCCACCATGGTGCGCCGCAGCGCGCTGGACGACCTGCCCGGCTGGTACCGCAGCACCAAGGTCGCCTCGGCGGACTGGCTGCTGAACGTCCTGGCCGGCCGCCACGGGCAGATCGGCTTTCTCAACCAGGTGATGGCGGTGCACCGCATCCACGGCGCCAGCGTCATGGCAAACCACGGCGTCGTGCGGATGCTCTCGGACAAGCTGAGGGCGATCACCGCGCTGCAGCCCTGCCTGCCGCAGAAGAACCAGGAGCTGCAGCAGCTGCGCCGCCAGCTCTTGTGGAAGCGCCGCGCCGCGCAGTGGACGCCGGGCGCCTTCCAGGTGCTGAAGCGGCTGAACGAGCTCACCCGGCCGCAGCCGCGCGCCTGAGGCCCGCGGACGTCCCCGCGCCGCAGGCCGGTCAGGGGCCAGTCAGGCGGGCCGGTCAGGAGCCAATCAGGAAGGCCGGTCAGGAAGGCCGGTCAGGCAGGCCGGTCAGGAGCCAGTCGGGGAGTTGCGCCGCCGCCGCGTCCCGGCTTGCGCAGGGCGGTCTCTCCCCGCCGTGGCGGGCAGGCAGAGGGCAGGCAGGGCGGCTGCCAGAGGCGGCTGGCAGCGGAAGGGTTTCCGCCGCAGACGCCAAAGCCAGCAGCGCCAGGAAAAGCAGACAGGACAGCAGGGCAGGGCGGCAGGCGTTCAGGCGCCGGGAGGCGCCTGTTGCCGCCCCCCGGAGGCCCCTGCCGCAGACACCTGGCGGCCGCTAATGCGTGACTTGCGCCTGGTTCAGCTTGAACGCCGCTTCCGTCCGGTTCACCACATTCAGCTTCTTGAGGATGTTGCGGACATGCACCTTCACGGTGTTCTCGCACATGCCCAGCTCGAAGGCGATGGTCTTGTTGGGCTTGCCCTGGCGCAGGGCCTCGGCGACCGCGGACTGGCGCGAGGTCAGCCTGCCGGTGCAGGGCGCATCGGCCGGTTTCTCCTTCAGGATCGCCTGGCGCAGATCCGCCAGCGCGGGCCCGGTCAGCAGGAAGCCCCCGGAGGCGGCGGTGCGGATCGCATCCACCACCCCTTTCAGCCCGACGCTGGCCGGTATATAGCCGTTCACGCCGCATTCCAGCACCGCCGCCATCCGGCCGATCTCCTCGCAATCCGACAGCACCACCACCGGAACCGGCGCCGCGGCCTTCACCAGCCGCCGGGCGGCGGCCAGGGTCTCGGCCTCGCGCATTTCGCTTTGGGTGAGACACAGGATGACCGCATCCGGCGTGCTGCCGGGCGGGTTTGCATCGAGATAGCCGTCGATGGAATCGCAGCAGGCAAGGCTCACGCCCGGGTGCAGCAGGCCGATACTGTGCGACAGGCATTCCTGCCAGAGCCGCTGCTTTTCGACGATGATGAAATGCGCACTCCGCGGCGCCCCCCGGGGCACCGGTGCCTTTGGACCACTATCCCCATCGTTCAGAACTTTCCGCGCAGCGGACGCCAGAACAGGCTCCCCACTGCGGGAGTCAATAACTTTCCCCCTCAACATTCCGTCCCCACACTTTTTACACAAACACTTCGGCTCTACCTGGCCTCAGCGAAACCCTCACCGGTCAATTCCGATGCACACAATTTTAGACGATAGCGCGAAACGGCCGTAAAACAATCCCGTAAGCACCCAAGCAGCGCGGCGGGCAGCGCGGCGGGCCCGGCCTGCGGCGAGACTTTTTTAACATAACGCGGATTACAGGGCGCATCCCTGTACCCGCAAAGCTGAAATGTCACCCTTTGGCAATTCATGAAACAGGCAGCGGAAGCAGACATAGAACGGGTAATTATGAGCGAGCGCGAACTGTGCCGCGTGGAAGTGCTGGCACAGGTCGATGACGGCCGGCTGACGGGTGCGCATGGCGCGAACCTGCTGGGGCTGACGCGCCGCCAGGTGTTCCGGCTGCGGAAGCGGT
>NZ_JBMERR010000031.1:0-31675 GCF_048820915.1 Cribrihabitans pelagius
GCTGACGAGGAACGCCTGGTCGCTGATATGATCGAGCTGACACGTCAATACGGCCGATACGGCTACCGCCGGGTTGCGGCCCTGCTGCGGGACGCTGGTTGGCAGGTGAATGACAAACGTGTCGAACATCTATAGCGGCGGGAGGGGCTGAAGGTTCCAATGAAGCAGCCCAAGAAGGGACGGCTCTGGCTCAATGACGGATCAGGTGTCCGGCTGCGCCCCGAATATCGCAACCACGTCTGGTCGTACGACTTTGTTCATCACCGAACGGATGATGGCAGGGCTTTCAGAGCATTGAACATTCTGGACGAGTACAGCCGGGAATGCCTTGCGGTCCGGGTGAAGCGGAAGCTGAATGCAAACGAGGTCATCGATGCACTGACGGACCTGTTTATCCTACGTGGCGTGCCAGCATATATCCGGTCGGACAATGGCCCTGAGTTCATTGCGGAAGCTGTCAGAGGCTGGATCAAAGCTGTCGGGGCCAAGACCGCATACATTGAGCCTGGATCGCCCCGGGAGAACGGATACTGCGAGAGCTTCAACGGGAGGATGCGGGATGAATTGCTGAACGGTGAAATCTTCTACAGCCTGCGCGAGGCCCAGATTATTATCGAAAGCTGGAGAAAACACTACAACACCAAACGGCCCCACAGTGCTCTGGGCTACCGCCCGCCTGCGTCAGAGGCCATCATCCTGATGGACCAACGGCCAACCATGCACTAACTTTCAATTTGGACCACTCAAGTGGGGCTACTCACCCTGACGCGCCTGGCTTCGGACCGTGTCATCGAACTGGTCGCAAACCGCGGCGTTTTTGTTGCCCAGCCATCGGCCGAAGAGGCCCGCGAAGTATTCCGCGCACGGCGGGTCATTGAGGGACACCTAATACGGCGCGCTGCCGAGCGGCGAAATCCGCCAATGGGACATGCGCTTACCGAACATCTCCATGCCGAACAGACCGCCAGAGAAATGGGCGGCACAGCCCAGGTGATCCGCCGCTGCAGCCGCTACCACCAGTTGCTCGCCGATCATGCAGACAGCCTCATCATGGCCGGTTTTGTCCGCGAGCTTATAGCCCGCTCGTCACTGATTGTCGCGATCTATGAAAAATCGAAGCCGGACAACTGCGAAATCGACGAGCACCGTCTGCTGTCGGATTACGTTCTGGGCGGCCACGCCGATGAGGCCGCCGCGCTGATGGAACGGCACCTGCAGGGAATCGAGGACCGCCTGGACCTGAACCGCAAAAGTGGAACAATGAGTGCGTTGTCCCAAAGCCTCGGGTTCACCTAGGTGCTTTCAGCAAACGTTTCTGGGCCAGCCACGTCCGGATGCCGCCTCCAAGGGGCCGTTCTGCATCGGCAAGATCGGCAAGTATGGTCAGTGGGATCATCACGGTCAATTAGCGCCCCCGTCCCCGGACTGCACAACCGGCGGCAACCAGATAAGTTGCCTGAAGCTCGGCAAGGGTTTTTTCAGCCGCATCGCCAAATCGCCTAGCAAACTGAGGGACCCGCGTGTGGCGGGTCCCTTCACATGGCTCGCTGAAACTTAGTTAGTCCAGGAACCGCTGCGCGGCCGGCAGATGCTGCATCAGCAGGTAATAGCAGACACCGGCAGGCAGCAGGCTTGCGTACCAAGAAATGCCGGAGAAGATCAGCGCCGCTGCAACTCCGATGCCCATGGCAATTACGGCGGCCCAGTTCACACCCTGGTAGGGGCCGTTCTCATCATAGAGCTTGTCCAGATCCAGCTCCTGCTTTCGCAGGATGAAGTAGTCCACCACCAGGATTGCAAAGATCGGGCCCAGGAAGGCGGAATAGGTCTGGATGAACAGGCTGAGGCCAGCGGCGGATTCATCCTTGACCAGTTCCCAGGGGAAGGTGGCAAAGGCCAGCAGGCCAACGATCACAGCCGAGGTCTTGAACTTGATCTTGAAGATATCCATCAGCGCATAGGCCGGCGGCACCACATTGTTCAGGATGTTGGTGGTCACCTGGGCGAAGGCGATGAACAGCAAGGTGATGACCAGCAGCGGCTTGTTATCGACGGCGCTGGAGAACACCTTGATCGGATCGACTTCGCCGGTTGCGCCCGACACCATCAGGCCGATCAGACCCATGAACAGCGTCGCGGGCAGGATCGAATTGGCATAGATCGCGACCTGGCGCAGCGGGCCGACATTGCGGCGCAGCTCGCGGGAATAGTCGGACACGTTCAGCATCATGGTGCTGTAGATGCCCAGGAACAGCATGGTGGCGCCCCAGAACGGTGCCCCCCATGTGCCTTCGACGTTGACCAGATTGGCCGAGATCTCCTCGCCGTATTTGCTGATCACGCTGAAGAACATGTAGACCAGCGAGCCGATGATGAACACCGAGCCGATGTTCTCCAGCCATTTGATGCCGTGGAATCCCAGCACCGACAGGCCGATCTGCAACAGCTGGAAGCCGATGAAGAACGCCACCATATTGTCATAGCCGAACAGCGTATCGGAGACGAGGTTCAGCGCCCCGGCGCCGATCCAGCTCTGGAAGCCGAACCAGACGATGGCCGGAACCGAGCGCACCAGCGCGGGCAGCCGTGTGCCGGCAAAACCGAAGGCAGAGCGCGCCTGCACCATGAAGGGGATGCCGTATTTGTGGCCTGCCTGGCCATTGATCATCAGCGCCGCGCCGATCACGCCGCAGCCGATGGCGATGGCCACGAAGGTCTGCAGCAGGTTAAGCGTGCCCACCAGGCCGGAGCCGATGGTGAAGGTGCCGATCGACACGCAGCCGCCGAGCCAGGCAAAGAGATAGGACCACGGATCCATGATCCGCGTCTCCTGCGGTGCAAGACTCTCCTCGCCGATCCCCTTGCCGCTGTGGTCCTCGATGCCGCCGCCTTCGACGACAGCTTCCAATTCTGCATTCATGGTCATGTCTTCCTCCCTGACGATACCATTATTTCCGGTTGGGGCGCGCATAGGCGCCGATTTTGCTGGTCTTCAGGCCGCAGCCTGCCAGCGCCTCGATCATCCGCGTCGCGGCGCTGACGCCGTCGATGACGGGAATGCCTGTCTCTTGGCTGAGCCATTGGGTGAGGTCCGCCATGCCGGCACAGCCCAGCACCACCGCTTCGCAATGATCCTCCTCTATGGCGCGCAGGATCTCGGCGCGGATCTTTTGGCGCGCGCCCGCTCCCTCTTCTTCCAGCGCCAGCACCGGAATCGCGGCAGAGCGCACCCGGCGGCACTGGTGGCTGAGGCCATAGCCGTGGATCAGATGTTCGATCACCGGCACCGCGCGGGGCAGCGTGGTCACCACCGTGAAGGAGGTCGCCAGCATGCTGGCTGCCTTAACCGCCGCTTCGCAGATGCCCAGCACCGGGCCGGTCGCCAGCTCGCGGCAGGCGCCGATGCCGGGGTCGTCGAAACAGGCGACGACGATGCCGTCCACGCCCTGCTCCTCACCCGCGGCGACCTGCGCCAGCAGGCCGGGCAGCGACATCGCTTCGTCGAAATGGCCCTCGATACTGGGCGGGGCGCCCGCCGCTGTTGCACCCACAATGGCGACGCCGGGGCTGGCAGCGGCCTTAGCGGCCTCGACAATCTTCCGCGTCATAGACTCGGTCGAGTTGGGATTGACGACCAGGATTTTCATATGCTCCTCCTTTGTTATCATTTATTGTTAACAATACTTGATAACAAGTCAAGCCTGGCGAGGCGTGGCGCCATTGCCAAGCGCGCTGGCGGCCCTTAAGTTACGGCGATGCAGGCAAACTTTTCTTGAGGCCCGATGAAGGATTCTCCCGAAGATCAGATCGTGAACGCGATTCTCGACGCAATTGCCGAACAGCGGCTGCCAGCGGGCACCAAGCTGGGCGAGCAGGCGCTGAGCGATCTGTTTTCCTGCAATCGTGCAAATGTGCGCCGGGCGCTGGCCTCTCTGGCGGCCCAGCAGGTGGTGGAATTGCGCCCGAACCGCGGCGCCTTTGTGATGACGCCCTCGCCCAAGGAAGCGCGTGACATCTTCCAGGCCCGCCGCGCCATCGAGCGCACCATTGCGCGCCATGCCTCGGGGCAGGCCTCAGCGGACGACATCGCCTTTCTGCGGGACAACATCCTGGAGGAAGCGCAGGCGCGCAATGCGGGCGACAAGCCGGCAGAGCTGCGCGCCTCGCGTCAATTCCACATGCGGATTGCGCAGATCGCCGGCAATCTGGTGCTGGAGCGGTTCCTCTCGGAGCTGACCATGCGCAGCACGTTGATTCTGGGACTTTATTCGCCCACTGGCAGCCCCTCCTGTGCGGAGGATGAGCATGATCGGATCGTCGATGCGCTGGAGGCAGGCGATACCGAAATTCTTGTCAGACTGGCCGACGAGCACCTTCGCCATCTGGAAGCAGGGCTGAATTTCGACGAGCCGCCCGCCGCGCCGATGAGACTGCAGGAACAGCTTATGGCTCCAGGAAAGGTATCGTAGACCGACTGGGCCGTGAACCGGGCCAAGGTTCTCTTCGACAATTTTTTGAAGACCGGTGCCCGGCGGTTTTTTTTGGCTAAGGGTTGTGGGACGGCCTGGCCGCAGGTGCCCGGTAGCCGGTGCTCATTTGCGGACTAGTTTGTAATGATCCTTGTCCGGCACATGACTAGGTTATGTGGACACATGGCGCAGCCAGAGGCGGATTGACGTAATGTCGACGAAGCCCAGGTAGTCGGCCGTCTGCTCCGGCGTAATCTCGGTTTTCTTGGGAAACCCGGCGGCCTTGACGAGGAGGTGGATTTTGGTCGTGAAGCCACCTCTTGAACGGCCGAAACCCTGCCGCGGAGTCCCCCTTTGCCTTGCGCACCGTGTTCCGCCAAACGCGCAGCTCCCGGCAGATTTGCCTGATCGGCTTGTTCAGCATTGGCCTCGGACCAATGGCGGCTCAATGCCCCAATCCTGGAAATACGCCCGACGGATCTTCGCTGCCGTCTCCACGGCCAACATCCCGCACCGTGCTCCCGATAACCTCGGAGGCATCATCCACATCAGCGTAAGGGGGGCATTTTTGGATGCCGATCACCCCGCTGCGGGGTCAATTTTGCGTGCTTGTTCGCACCCTGCGGGATTCTGGCTCTCGGGTTGGTTCGCCTGCTCATAGGGGACCGGGCGGACGTATCCGACGAAGGTAGAGAAAGTTGCCTGCACTATCCGGCCGGCGAACGCGGTCATGCAACTCCAACTCACCGGAGGAACGCATAAACAAGCTCGATCCCCTCCCCGCGCGCCTGGCGGCGCTCAAGACCGCCCCGACGCCCGACCTGAAGAAACAATGGCGCAAATTGTTCGACAGCGAGCCACCGCCCTTCCGGTGATGCGAAAGATCATGCCCCATCATTTTTTCCGGTATGGAGATCCGGCCCTTTTCTGTTAGAGGGTTTCAGGAAACTCTACTTGCCGGTGCCAGCGCGGGGTCAGTTTGAAACATCTCGACGAAAGTCTTCTGACGGGATTGCCGCCCTTCAGCCGGTTGCAGCGCGGTCAGATCCGGGAAATCCTCGACTGTGCTGCCCCCAAGCGGATCGAGGCGGGCGCCGAGGTGTTTCATGAAGGGCACGATGCGGAGCGTTTCTATCTGCTGTTGGACGGCTTCATCCGCGTCATCAAGACGACTCCCGGCGGGGACCAGATCATCGCGCTGCATATCTCCCCCGGCCAGTTGTTCGGAATTGCTCCGGCGCTGAGCCGCAAGACCTATCCCGCCACCGCCGTGGCCGCCGCGGAGTCTCTGGCGCTGTCGTGGCCTGTCCGTCATTGGGATGAGTTCACGGCCCGCTACGAAGGCTTCGCAAGCGAAAGCTACAAGACCCTGGGTGAGCGGCTGGGCGAAATGCAAAGCCGGATTACCGAACTCGCCACCCAGGCGGTCGAGCAAAGGGTGGCAACAGCGCTGCTGCGGATGGTGAACCAATCCGGCCGCAAGACCGAAAACGGGATCGAAATCGCCTTCCCGATCACCAGGCTGAACATTTCCGAGATGACAGGCACCACCCTGCACACCGTCAGCCGCCTGTTGTCCGCCTGGGAGCGCGGCGGGGTGATCAAATCCACGCGCAAGCATATCGTGGTCACCGACCCGCACCAGCTGGTGCTGCTGAGCGGGGTGCAGGGATAATCGCGGCAAAGCGGCCGTTGGACGACTGGCGGCGTTGGCTTATTGCCGGTAGGTCGCGATCTTGTAAGCGGCGAAGGTGAAAAAGATACCAAGTGACGCTTCGATCCCGCGGCGGGACCTCTGGTAGATACCAATGACAGGTCCGGTAGAGAACGTCACCGCGTAAAGCACGTGAACGATCAGCGACAGGGCGGTGGCAATTCCAATGAGCGCGAGGCCGACCCATAAGGGAGCCTCGTCCCCCAGACCGATACCAACAATTGCGATCCATTGCAGAGCGGCTTTCGGGTTTGTAAGCTGGATCGCAACGCCTTGCAGATACAGGTTTTTGCCCTCGGCCGCTTGCGGTTTCCGCATCTGGTTCGTGGACGCGGCGGAGCGAAAAGCCTTGCAGGCAAGCCACAGCAGATAAGCCGCACCAAAAACCTTCAGCAGTGTCACCAGCCCTGCATAGGCAGTAATCAGCGCCGTAAGACCTGCAACTGTCATAGTCGCCCAAACCGCCGAGCCCGACCCGACCCCCACGGCAAGCTGCACCCCGGCACCGCGGCCTCTTTCCATCGAGGTTCCTATGATCGCGAGGATATTCGGCCCGATACTTATGAAACCGACTGAGAATATGCCAAGTGCTAACAGCAGGCTTGAAATCTCGGCACTCATTGGTTTCCTCCTACCCTGACACTCGCAACCATAGCAGATCGGCGTGTAAAAAGAAGCTGCCACTCGCGGCAGACCGGCCAATGCGCGGGTCGGGCGCGCAGCGCTCATACCGGCCCAACGAAATCCGCCGCCTGGCCGATCCGGGGAACAGAAGCCGCCTTTTAGTCCGGGCCCGCCAAAACGCGCATCACCCCGCCGCTCTCAGCTCCTCCCGCAAAGCGTCCTCCTCCAGCCCGTATTCCGCGCAGGCGCCGATCAGCGTGTGGAAGGGCGCGATCGGGCAGCCGGGGCAGAGCATGCGGCGGCGGATGAACGCGCCCGCGGAGGCGGGCCAGTGGTGAAACAGATCTGACAGCGGCAGGTCGGGATCGTTGAGATCGGGGCGGCCATGCGGCGTCCTCCTTTTCCAACACCTTGCGTGCAGCAAAGCAGCCGGTCTTTGCGCTTCGACAACATCCCCCGCCCTGCGCGGGGTTAGGCCTCTGACATACGCAACTGTACTCAGGACCGCGAAATGTCAGAGATACTTACCAAGTCGCGGGCCAGGAACGTGTTCTACGGAGGCTCATTGTTCTTCGTCCTCGTGTTCGTGGCCATGACCGTCCATAGCCACCGCTACATTGTCGAGACCTCCACATCCGGCATGGCGCTGACCGATGAGGTGCGTCTGGGCAAGCACGTCTGGGAACGCGCGTCCTGCATCAACTGTCACACGCTGCATGGCGAGGGCGCCTATTACGCGCCCGAAGTCGGCAACGTGATGACCCGCTGGGGCGTGCTGGACGACCCCGAAGGCGCCTACGAGATGCTGGACGCCTGGATGCAGGCGCAGCCCTCGGGCATCGAGGGCCGCCGCCAGATGCCGCATTTCGACATCACCGAAGAAGAAATGCGCGGGCTGTCGGAATTCCTGCGGTGGGCAGATCAGACCGACACCCAGAACTGGCCTCCGAACGATGCGGGCTGAGGGAGAAACATCATGAAATACCAATCTCAAAAGGTGGCCTACGCCTATTTTCTGGTGGCAATGGCACTGTTTGCGATCCAGGTGCTGGGCGGGCTGCTGGCAGGCTGGATCTACGTCTCGCCCAATACGTTAAGCGAGATTCTGCCCTTCAACATCGTGCGGATGCTGCACACCAATGCACTGATTGTCTGGCTGCTCCTGGGCTTCTTCGGCGCTGCCTACTACCTGATCCCCGAGGAATCCGAACGGGAAATCTTCTCGGTCAAGCTCGCCTATATCCAGCTTGCCATCCTGGTCGTCGGCACCCTGGGGGCGGTGGGTTCTTACCTCGTCGGCATCCATGGCGGGCGGGAGTTCCTGGAGCAGCCCCTCTGGGTCAAGTTCGGCATTCTGGTGGCGGCGGTGATCTTCCTGGTGAACATTTCGCTCACCGTGCTGGCGGGGCGCAAGACCGCGATCACCAATATCCTGCTGATGGGGCTGTGGCTGCTGTCGCTCCTGTGGATCTTTGCCTTCATCAACCCGGACAACCTGTCGCTGGATAAAATGTACTGGTGGTTCGTCGTCCACCTTTGGGTTGAAGCCACCTGGGAACTGGTGATGGCCGCGATCCTAGGCTACCTGATGCTGAAGATGACCGGCGTCGACCGGGAAGTGGTGGAAAAATGGCTCTATGTCATTGTCGCCACCGCGCTGTTCTCGGGCATCCTCGGCACCGGACACCACTTCTTCTGGATCGGCACGCCGGGCTACTGGCAGTGGATCGGCTCGGTCTTTTCCACCTTCGAGGTGATCCCCTTCTTCGCGATGATGAGCTTTGCCTTCATCATGGTCTGGAAGGGCCGCAAGAACCACCCCAACAAGGCGGCGCTGCTGTGGTCGCTGGGGGCTTCCACCGTGGCCTTCTTCGGGGCGGGCGTCTGGGGCTTCCTGCACACGCTGCACGGGGTGAACTTCTACACCCACGGCACCCAGATCACCGCCGCCCACGGACACCTTGCCTTCTATGGCGCCTATGTGGCCCTGAACCTGGCGATGTTCACCTATGCGATGCCGCAGCTGCGGGGCCGTGATCCCTACAACCAGGTGCTGAACATGGCGTCCTTCTGGCTGATGACCGGCGGCATGGCCTTCATGACCTTCGTGCTGACCTTTGCCGGCACCATCCAGACCCACATGCAACGCATCGTCGGCGACTACTACATGGACGTGCAGGACCAGCTTGGCCTGTTCTACATGATGCGCTTCGGCGCCGGGGCCGCCGTGGTGATCGGTGCCCTGCTCTTCATCTACAGCCAGCTCGTGGTGCGCCGCGAGGTAATCACGCCCGGCCCCCTTGCCGCTCCCGGAGAATGAGCCATGAATGCGATCAACATGCCCAAGGTGCCTTTCTACCAGGCCACCAGTGACGAAACCGCAGTCTTCGAGATGGCCCAGGCAAACGGTCTGCCCCTTCTGCTGAAGGGGCCCACCGGCTGCGGCAAGACGCGCTTTGTGGAGCACATGGCGGCGCGGTTGGGGCTGCCGCTGCACACAGTGGCCTGCCATGACGACCTCTCGGCCGCCGACCTGATCGGGCGCTATCTGCTGAAGGGCGGCGAGACGGTCTGGGCGGACGGCCCGCTCACCCGCGCGGTGCGCGAGGGCGGCATCTGCTATCTGGATGAGGTGGTCGAGGCGCGGAAGGACGTCACTGTGGTGCTGCACCCCCTGACCGACGACCGCCGCCGCCTGGTGATCGACCGCACCGGAGAGGAACTGGCAGCCCCCAAGTCCTTTATGCTGGTGGCAAGCTACAACCCTGGCTACCAGAACATCCTGAAAAAGCTGAAACCCTCGACCCGTCAGCGGTTCCTGTCTGTCAGCTTCGACTTTCCCGATCCCGGGACCGAAGCCGCTGTGGTCACCGCCGAGAGCGGGCTGGACAAGGACCGCTCCGCGTCACTGGTGCGGCTGGCGGGGCATATCCGCAAGCTATCGGGCATGGACCTCGAGGAAGGCGTCTCGACCCGCCTGCTGATCTATGCCGCCACGCTGATTGCCAAGGGCATGAGCGTGGACCGGGCCCTTGAGGCCGCCATCATTGCCCCGCTCAGCGATGAAGCGGAGGTGTGCCAGGCGCTGCGGGATCTGGCCGCATCGGTCTACGGGTGATGCCATGATCCATGCGCTCGACCTTCTTGAACCGGAGGAGACCGTCGGCAACCTGTGGCACGGCATGGCCACGCGCATCGGGGCGCAAAGCCCCGACGCCGCACAGGCGGTGCGGTACTGCGAGGTCCGCAACAGCGCCGCAACCCTGTTCCGCGCCTTGGGCGGCGGCAGCGGGGTGGAGATACTGGAAGCCCCGGCAGTGGCGCTGGAGCACCGCCCGGACCGGCTGCGCCGTATCGGCACCCCACGGGAAACCGGGCATGTTGCCAGCTTCGACGGGGAGCGATTGCGCCTGCCGCCGGAGATGGCAGGCTTTTCCAGCCGCGCGCTGAACCGGCAGGCCTACCTGTGGCTGGCGGCCATGGCCGCGCTGATCGAGCTCCCGGCCCCCTGCTCCGACCCCTACCAGGCGGACCAGCTGGAAATAGCGGCCAATGCCAGGGCCGCCGACCGCGCCTTTGCCGCCTGCCCGGGGCTGCGCCCAGCCTATGGCACGCTATGCGCTCAAATTGCCGCCGCGCGCAAACGCAGCGGGCTGCCGCGGTTCGAGGCCCGGATCGAGCGTATCATCCTGAATCAGCTTGGCTCCCGCTGCCGGATTGCCGATCCCTGCGCCTGCGCCGCTCCGCGCGGCTACCGCAGCTTCCAGCCGGTGCCGGTCTGGCTGCGCCTGCCCGCCCGCGGCGCGGGCCGCCCCCCTGCCCCGGACCCCGGGGACGGCGCGGCACCCAGCCTGCCGGTGACTGCCCGCAAGGCCGCCCAGCGCGAGGAACGCGAGCAGGCCAACCGCAAGGACAGTTTCATCGTCCACCGATTTGAATCGATCCTGTCTTGGGCGGAAAGCCTGAACATCAACCGGATGGTGGATGACGACGACAACGAAAATGCCCAGAAGGCGGCCGAGGATCAGGACAGCCTCACCCTGTCGCAGCACATGAAGCGCGCGGCCTCCCGCTTGCGGATCTCGCTGGACCTGTCACCGCAGGATTCCGAGCACGAGCGGCTGGCGGACCGCTTCACCTACCCCGAATGGAACCACCGTCTGGGCCGCCACATGCCGGACCACGCCCGGGTGCTGGAAGCCGAAGCCGAACCGGCCGCCGGGTTCCGTCCCGATCCGCGGCTGGTGGCCCGGGTGCAGCGGCAGTTCGCCCCGCTGACGCCCCGGCGGGTGATGCTGCCGCGGCAGCTGGATGGGGACGAGCTGGACCTTGACGCCGCGGTGCAGTCGCAGGCCGATCTCGCGCTTGGCCTGCCGGGCAGCGACCGCATCTGGCAAGCAAGCCGCCCGATGGCCCGCGACCTGAGTGTTGCCGTGCTTATGGACTGCTCGCGCTCGACCGAGGCGACGCTGGGCGGCCGGCCGGTGATCGAGACCGCGCGGGATGCGCTCGCGGCCTTCGCAGGAGGCATCGCCACCGCGGGCGACCGGCTGGCTATCTGGGGCTTCTCCTCCCTGCGCCGCGACCGGGTGTTCCTGACCCGGGCCAAGGGTTTTGAAGACGCGATGGACGCAGCGGTCACTGCCCGCATCGGCAGCTTCAAACCCGGGCACTACACACGGCTGGGGACAGCCATCCGCCATGCCTCCGCCCGGCTGGCCGAAGAAGGCAGCACCCGGCGCCTGCTGCTGGTGCTGACCGATGGCAAGCCCAACGATCTGGATCACTATGAAGGCATCCACGGGATCGAGGACAGCCGCATGGCGGTGCGCGAAGCGCGCGCGCTGGGGCATGCCGTGCATGGAGTGGTGATCGACGCGGACGGCCAGGACTGGTTTGCCCGCATCTTCGGGCGTGCGGGCTTCACCCTCCTGCCCGATCCCGCCCGGCTGCCGCGCGCCCTGCCTGAAATCTACCAATCCCTGACCATGGAGACCTGATATGAAACCGCTTCTCTGCGCCCTCCCGCTGGTTCTTGCACCGCTTGCGGCTATGGCGGGCGATTTTGAAAGGCCGATCCCGCAGCCCCAGACCGAGACGGCGGAAGTCTGGTTTCTGGCCGCCTCGGTCCTGCTGATTGCCGCGCTCGTTTGCGTGCATATGCTGGTGAGGCGGCGATGACCTCCCGGCCGTCCCTCAAGCTGATGGCCTGCCTCTACCCTTTCGGAGCGGGGGCCGCCGCCATCAATGTTTTCTTTGCTTCGCTCCTCGGCAGCTGGGCGGGGTGGAGCGTGTTGTCTCCGGTCGCAAGCGTCTGGATCGGGGTGCTGCTGGGTGTGCCCGTCACATGGGCCTTTGCCCGGCATATCCAGTCCCTTGCCAGGAAGGCGGACAAAGGCTGACCGGGTGGACGCGGCAGCACAATGGCCGCGCGGAGCCGGGTATTGCCTGCCGCTCTCACTCCGAGGCAGCGGAACGGACCAGCCGGAAGCCGAGATAATCCGGCGGCAGGCCGGCGGCACAACCGCCCGCACTCGCGTCGCGGACAAAGTCGATGACCAGCGCGCGATGCACGCCCCCGGCCACCCGCACCCCGCAGTAGAGACCGGAAGCGCCAAGCGTGCCGTCCGGCTGGACGGAGGCATTTTCCATGCAGCTGCCGGTCCACTCCCAGACGCCCCGGGACATGTCCGCGACGCCCATGGAATTCACGCCGTAACTGCCCGCCGGCCGCAAGCTGTACGCAACCCGCCCCCGCAGCAGAGTGCCTTGGGCGTATTGCAGCAGCATCCGTTGCCCCGGGTCCAGGTCTGCATGTTCGGGCAAGGCATCGCCAAAACGCTCGGCCGCGGCGCGCTGCCATTCCGGCGCGGTGGGCAGGCGCCAGGGCTGGCCTGTCTCCTCTGCCAGCCAGGAGGCATAGGCGGCCGCGTCCACCCAGCTGACATGGGTTTGCGGAAGGTCCGTTGAGCCCGTGGCGATCGAGGCCGCGCAGGCCCCGGCCGCCACACACGTCTGGTACTCGCCCCGCGTGACCTGGTGAACCATCATGTGCAACGGCGGCACGATCTCAGTCCGGAAGGGAGCGGTCACGGTCTTTCCGCCCCGCTGGAAGTTGCCGATCGGCCGGAAGGAGACCTCCCCGCCCGGGATTTCAACGGTGAGCGGCCCAGCCAGGCGCGGCGGCTTTTCGGCGGAGAACTGATGCAGCAACACGCCTCCCGCAGCAGTAGCCGCGAGCGCTCCTGCGGCCATCAATGCCTTGATGCCCATGACCTTCCCTCCATCAGATACCGCTGCAGGGGCAGCCGCAGATACGGCCGCCCC
This sequence comes from Cribrihabitans pelagius, assembly GCF_048820915.1. Lineage (NCBI taxonomy): Bacteria > Pseudomonadati > Pseudomonadota > Alphaproteobacteria > Rhodobacterales > Paracoccaceae > Cribrihabitans > Cribrihabitans pelagius. Next base: position 13,135 of record NZ_JBMERR010000031.1, read on the forward strand.
CTCGTCGTGTCAGGACCACGTGCCACCGGGATTACGGCAGCGCGGTCTTGCCCTCATAGGCGGCGTCGTATTCGGTCGGGGCCTGAACCTGCTCCATCAGGTCGTTGTCCCAGTGGCCCTGCACCACCACATGCGCCGTCGCGCCGAGATTCACCGCCTCGATCAGGTTGTGGTTCACATAGGCGTAGACGCCGGGCTGCAGGAACTCGTAGAGCGCCGCCGCGGCGGAGCCGCCTGCGATGAACCAAGTTTCCAGGTCCCGTTGCGGCGGGTTATTGAACTTGCCGCGCTCCCAGACCAGATCCCCGTGACCGCCGATCAGGTGCGGGCGGGTGTCGCGGTTGGCCTGGCTGTGAACGAACAGGACCTTCTCGCCCTGGTTGGCGGTCAGCGCATTGTCCCCGGTCAGCGCGCCCACCTTGCCGTTGAATACAATGTGGCTGGGCACGAGGCCGTTCATCACCTCCAGCGTGTCGGGATAGCTTTCGCCTGCGTCCGCAAAACGCTTGTAGCTGCCGTCCGCGTCCTTCGGAATGTAGAAGTCGTTTTCCCCGATGTAGAAGACGCGGTCGTAGGTAACCTGTTCGCCGTTGTGGTCCTTCAGACCGCCGCGGGGCAGAACCATGATCGCGCCGGCCATGCCGCTGACCACGTGCCAGGGGATCATCGGGCCGCCGGGCGCGCAGTGGTAGACGAAGGTGCCCGGACGTGTCGCCTTGAATCGCAAAGTGGTCTTCTCGCCCGGGTTCACCAAGGTAAGCGAGCCGCCGCCCAGCGCTCCCGTCGCAGAGTGGAAGTCGATGTTGTGCTGCATCATGTTTTCGGGCGAGTTGAACAGCGTCAGCTCCACGTAGTCGCCTTCGTGGACGACCATCAGCGGGCCGGGAATCGAACCGTTGAAGGTCATTGCCTGAAGGTAGGCGCCGTCTTCGACCTCGACCTCCTTCTCGACGATCTCCATCTCGAACTCGACGATGCGCGGCGCGCCGGGAGCGGTCTGCTCGTGTTCATGGACGAAGGGCGGCCGCACCAGCTTGTGCTTGATCCGCTCCAAGCCGGACAGGTCCGCCGGCGGCGCCATGGACGTGTCCATGATCTCTTCAGCCTTTGCCGCCTTGGCGAGGATCGGAATGGCTGCGGCGCCTGCGGCGGCGGCCAGAAGTGCAGCTCTGCGGGTTAACATTTCAGTCTCCTTTCGGTGTCCCAATTTCTGTTCCGAGAACAGTATAAGGCATTGGCAGCGCAGGAATTTGTGCTGGCTCAACCTTCCAGTCCACGCGGGGCCGCAAAGGGAAAAAAAGACGCGGGGCGCGATGTGCCACCCGCGTCAGGGAGCTTGGGGAACAGGCCGCAGATCAGGCCGGGCGGACCGGGTTGGGGCGTTTGCGGCCCTGCCGTTCGGTGGCGAGCCAAGGCAGCAGGCGCCAGCACAGCAGCGCAAAGGACAGCGTCCAGACCAGCGCCGCCAGGTCCAGCCCGGTGATGCCGCCCGGCAGTTCGCCATATGGCCACAGCCGCCCGGCCAGCGAGACGAGCAGCCCGGCAAACGCCAGGTTCAGAACCGGCCCCGAGACCAGAGGCCGCCCGGTGTGCCCCATGGTTGCGCGCATCATCACCGCAACCGTCATGCCTCCGATCGCGCCGATGCCCCAGATGTGCATTCCCGCCTCTCGCGGGAGCAGGTCAAGGGCGGCAGCCGCATTTGCCAGCATCCCCAGGGGCGCAAACACAAATGCCGCATGCAGCATTGCCAGGATCGGGTTGCGCAGGGTTGCCAGCCCCCGCCAGCGGCCCAGACGGACGGATTGCAGGAACCCCGCGGCCAGCAGCAGGAACGCCGCCGCCAGCGTGGCGGGCCAGATCACCCATCCGGCCAGCGCCGGGGCCGCAATCAGGAGTGACACCCGGTCGAACCGGCCAAACGGCGCTGGCAGCTTGTTCGCGCCCTCCTGGTTCAGCCAGTTGCGGGTGAAACTGGGCAGAATGCGCCCGCCGATGAGCAGCACCAGGAAGATCAGCAGTGCCAGCCCCAGGCGCCGCCCCACTTCTGCCTGTCCGAACATGGCGGCCTCCGCGAAGAACAGGATGTTGGCGAGGCCCAACAGCCCGACCGGCCCCAGCACCATCAGATTCCGCCAGTTGCGCCCGGCGATGATCTCGCGCGCGATAAGGACGGCCAGCACTACCAGAAATGCGTTATCGACGGCCGTGACCGCGCCCCAAGAGAGCGGCAGCACTCCCAGTACCGCCAGCCGCCCCAGCAGCCACAGCAGCAGCATCAGAAAGAGAGGCCAGCCCCGCGCCGGCATCCGGCCTGTCCAGTTCGGCACGGCGGTGAACAGAAAGCCCGCAACCACGGCTCCGCCGTAGCCGAAGATCATCTCGTGGCTGTGCCAGTCCGCAGGAGACAGGACGCTGTGAAGCTCCCGGTCCCCCCGCCAGATCAGCATCCAGAACGGAACCGCCACCAGCGCAAACAGGCATGCCGCCATGAAAAAGGGGCGAAACCCGTAGGACAGGATGGCGGGCCCGGAATAGGTGGATCGCTCAGTCATGTTTGGCTCCCGCAAGCGAAAGTGAAAATAGGCGGCACCGGTCAGGTGCCGCCTGTCAGGTCCTCAACCGGGACGCGTGGTCACTGGACCTGAGCAAACAATTCCTCGAAGCGGCCCTTGGCCTTGCCCTTCTGTTTCACCGCTTCCGCATCGGCCCGGTTCACGGCCTCGCCGACCTGGATCAGGGCGATCATGCCCATACCGTAGTGCGGTGTGCATTTGATCCCGTAGAGGCCCTCGGTCTCGACGGTCAGCGTGTAGGTCTCGTTGAACTTGCTTTTGAAGCTATCGGTGCCTTCGGGCAGCATGCCCTTGATGCTTTCGACGTTGTGCCCTTTGTCCGTCGGCACGAAAGTGATGACGTCCCCGGGCATCGCCTTCACATAGGCCGGCTCGAACACCATCGCCCCCGCCTCGCCTTTGTTGAGCATCAGCACTTCGTGGGAGTCCGCCTGAGCCAGAGTGCCGGCAAGGGTGAAGACTGCGGCGCAGCCAAGTTTCCTGAACATCTGAGGTCCTTTCGTTCATTCGATGAGTGAATCAGGGTCGATCCGCTTATCGGCTGTTTTGGCGCCCCGGTGTTTGTCCTGGCTCAAACTTCCGCATTCTCATTGCCCGCCGCGCCGGGCGGGACTGTCCCGGCCATGATCCAGATCAAATCGCTGACGCCCGTGTGGCGTTAGATCGTGGCACACGCGGCCCGGCGGATGGCTCATCATCCCTCCCGCTCCGGCCAGAGCATCGGCACCGGCTGTCATCAGGTCCTGATGACATGTTTTGCACTTGGGAAAACGGTTTGGCACTCACGCTCAACAGACGCGACATTCTGCGCGGTTCGCTTCGCCAAGGCCGGACGGCCATCATGCGTCCGCCGGGCGCGCAGCCGGAGTTCGACCGCCTCTGCGATGGCTGCCGGGCCTGTTCGCAGGCCTGTCCGCAACGGATCGTCATCCACACGGGCTCCGGCACCCCGACGCTCGACTTCAGCCTGGGCGCCTGCAGCTTCTGCGGCGGCTGCGCCCGCGCCTGCCCCACCGGCGCCCTCGCGGAGGAGTCGCAGGACGCTTGGCCCTGGCGGGCCGGGATCCTGCAGTCCTGCCTCTCTGTCCAGGGCACCAGCTGCCGCACATGCGAGGACGCCTGCGAACACCGCGCCATCCGCTTCCGCCTGCAGACAGGCGGGCGCGCCGTCCCCATCCTGGACCGGAATCTTTGCACGGGCTGCGGCGAATGTGCCTTCGCCTGCCCCGTCAACGCCGTCGCTTTCGAGCGCGTTCAACCCTCCAATCCCAAGGTGACAGCATGAATATCTGCGGATGTCTCGTCCATATCGCGCCCGGTCCGGCGCCTGCGGCGCGCAGGCAAATTGACGCCATGGAGGGCGTCGAGGTTCACGCCGCCACCCCGGACGGACGCCTTGTTGTGACGGTGGAGGACACCGGCACGGCCCGGGCCTCGGACATCATCATGGCGCTGCACCAGGTCCCGGGCGTCCTCTCGCTGACCCTCAACTACCATCACTTCGAAGATCTCCCGCCGCGATCCAGTCTCGCCGCCAGCCAGCCGGAGCACTCCCATGACCACCTCTGATTCCCGCCGGAACTTTCTGAAGGCCACCGCCGCCGCGAGTACCGCCGCCGCCGCGGGTATTCCGCTTGCCTCCGGCACCGCCGCAGCACCCGCGGCCGGTTCCGCCATCCGCTGGGACAAGGCGCCCTGCCGGTTCTGCGGCACGGGCTGCTCGGTTCTGGTCGGCGTCAAGGAAGGCCGCGTGGTTGCCACGCAAGGCGACCCGGACGCACCGGTGAACCGGGGGCTGAACTGCATCAAGGGCTACTTCCTGTCCAAGATCATGTACGGCGCGGACCGCCTGACAACGCCGCTCCTGCGCAAGACCAACGGCGTCTACGACAAGAACGGCGAATTCGAGCCCGTCAGCTGGGACGAAGCTTTCGACATCATGGCGCAAAAATGGAAGGAAGCGCTGGCCAGGAAGGGGCCGGCCTCGGTCGGCATGTTCGGGTCAGGCCAGTGGACGGTCTGGGAAGGCTATGCCGCCGCCAAGCTGATGAAGGCGGGCTTCCGGTCGAACAACATCGACCCGAACGCGCGGCACTGCATGGCCTCGGCCGTGGTGGGGTTCATGCGCGCCTTCGGCATCGACGAGCCGATGGGCTGCTACGACGACTTCGAGCACGCCGACACCTTCGTGCTCTGGGGCTCGAACATGGCCGAGATGCACCCGATCCTGTGGTCGCGCCTGACCGATACCCGCCTGACCAAGCCGGGCGCCGAGGTCCACGTCCTGTCGACCTACGAGCACCGCTCCTTCGAGCTTGCCGACAACGGCATCGTCTTCAACCCGCAGTCCGACCTGGCGATCCTGAACTACATCGCCAACTACATCATCCAGAACGACGCGGTGAACTGGGACTTCGTGAACAAGCACGTCAACTTCACCCGCACCGAAACCGACATCGGCTATGGGCTGCGCCCCGAGCACCCGCTGCAAGTCGAGGCGGCCAACCCGGATTCGGGCAAGCTGACCGCGATGACCTTCGAGGAATACGCAGCCTCGGTGGCGGACTACACCGTCGGGAAGGCCTCGGAAATCTCCGGCGTTCCCGCGCACCAGCTCGAACGGCTCGCCCAGCAATATGCCGACCCGGACCGCAAGGTGATGAGCCTGTGGACCATGGGCTTCAACCAGCACACCCGCGGGTCCTGGGTGAACGGGCTGATGTACAATGTGCATCTGCTGACCGGGAAGATCTCCGAGCCCGGCAACTCGCCTTTCTCCCTGACCGGCCAGCCCTCCGCCTGCGGCACCGCGCGCGAGGTAGGCACCTTTGCGCACCGCCTGCCCGCCGACATGGTGGTGATGAACGACAAGCACCGCGAGATCTGCGAAACCGCCTGGGGCGTGCCGCAGGGCACCATCCCGCCGAAGCCGGGATTCCACGCGGTGCTGCAGAACCGGATGCTGAAGGACGGTGTGCTGAACGCCTACTGGGTGCAGTGCAACAACAACATGCAGGCCGCGCCCAACATCAACGAGGAAGGCCTCCCCGGCTACCGCAACCCGGAAAACTTCATCGCCGTGTCCGACCCCTATCCGACCGTGACGGCGATGGCCGCGGACCTGATCCTGCCCACCGCCATGTGGGTGGAGAAAGAGGGCGCCTATGGCAACGCCGAGCGCCGCACGCAGTTCTGGCGGCAGCAGGTCGATGCGCCGGGCGAGGCCAGGTCGGATCTGTGGCAGCTGATAGAGTTCTCCAAGCGCTTCACGGTGGAAGAAGCCTGGGGAGAAGACCTGGTGGCGCAGATGCCGGAACTCACCGGCAAGACGCTGTTCCAGGTCCTGTTCGAAAACGGCAAGGTCAACGCCTACCCGGTGTCGGAAACGGCCGAGGGATTCAACAATGCCGAGGCAAGTCACTTCGGCTTCTACGTGCAGAAGGGCCTGTTCGAGGAATACGCCGAATTCGGGCGCCATCACGGCCACGACCTTGCGCCCTTCGACACCTACCACCAGGCCCGCGGCCTGCGCTGGCCCGTCGTGGACGGCAAGGAAACCCTCTACCGCTTCCGCGAAGGCTATGACCCCTATGTTCCCGAAGGCGAGGACGTGCGCTTTTATGGCCACGCGGACGGGCGCGCCAAGATCATCTTCGCCCCCTATGAGGCAGCGGCAGAAGAGCCGGATGAGGAATACGACCTCTGGCTCTGCACCGGGCGTGTGCTGGAGCACTGGCATTCCGGCTCGATGACCCGGCGGGTGCCGGAGCTGCACCGGGCCTTCCCGAACGCCGTGGTCTTCATGCACCCCGAGGACGCCCAGTCCCGCGGCCTGCGGCGCGGGCAGGAGATCATGATTTCCACCCGCCGTGGAGAGATGCTGAGCCGGGTCGAGACCCGCGGCCGCAACAAGCCCCCCAAGGGGCTCGTCTTCGTGCCGTGGTTCGATGAAAGCCAGCTGATCAACAAGCTGACGCTGGATGCGACCTGCCCGCTGTCGAAGGAAACCGACTTCAAGAAGTGCGCCTGCAAGGTCGAGCGCGCCTGAACCTGCGTCTGGAACACGCCATGCCTGCCACCGCTCCACTCTCACCTGCCCGCCGGAAGTTCCTGACGGAAACCGCCCGGATGGCGGGCGGCTGTGCGGTGGCGGGACTTGGGCATGCCTATCTGGTCCGGGATGCCCGCGCGCTGCCCGCCGAGGCCCTGCGCCTGCCCGGTGCCCTTGCGGAGGAGGCGTTCCTCGATGCCTGCATCCGCTGCGGCCTCAGTGTGCGCGGCTGCCCCTATGGCACCCTGAAACCTGCTGAATCGGGTGAAGACGGCCCGGCCACGGGCACACCCTACTTCACCGCCCGCGACGCCGCCTGCGAGATGTGCGAGGACATTCCCTGCGTGGCCGCCTGCCCTGTCGGCGCGCTGGATCCAGGCCTCACAGACATCGGCGACGCCCGGATGGGCACGGCCGTTCTGGTCGACCAGGAAAACTGCCTGAACTTCCTCGGCCTGCGCTGCGGCGTGTGCTACCGCGTCGGCCCGGTCATCGGCGAGGCCATCACGCTGGATGTTTCGCACAACAGGCGCTCCGGCCACCACGCGCTCTTTGCGCCCGCTGTCCACGCGGACCATTGCCCGGGCTGCGGCATCTGCGAGAAGTCCTGCGTTCCGCCCGAAGCCGCGATCAAGGTCCTGCCCGCCCGGCTGGCCCGCGCCACCCCGGCGGACCACTACCGCAAGGGCTGGGAAGAGCTGGACCGCAATGGCGCACCGCTCGTCGATGGCATCATTGACCTGCCCGACCGCCTGCCGGGTCCGGGCACGGACAACCTCGCCGCCCCCGGCGGATACGAGAGCGGTTTCGAACCCGTGTTCAAGCTTCCCGGAACGGAGGCAGGCCAATGAGCGCCAGGCCCCGCCACGCCGCAGGACAGGAGGCCATCGCCGCCAAGGGCTGGGTGAAAGCGCACAAGTGGCTGCTGCTGCGCCGCCTGTCGCAAGCGGTCCTCCTGGCACTCTTCCTGATCCTTTCCTGGGCGGGCTGGCGCATTGTGGACAGCACAATCGCCGGGTCCAGAACCCTGGACGTGCTGCCGCTCACCGACCCGCTAATTACGCTGCAGAGCCTGCTCGCCGGCCACGCACCCGAGCTGACAGTGCTTGCTGGCGCCGTCATTGTTCTGGCGGCTTACGCGCTGATCGGCGGCCGAGTCTATTGCTCATGGGTCTGCCCGATCAATCCCGTCACCGGCGCCGCCCATTGGCTGCACACCCGGCTTGGTCCGCCGAAGGGCTGGCAGCCCAGACGCCACACCCGCCTCTGGCTGCTGGGCACCGTTCTGGCCGTCCCGGCGCTCACCGGCGCCATCGCCTGGGAAACAGTGAACCCCGTGACCATGCTGCACCCGGGGCTGGTTTTCGGCATGGGCGGAGCCTGGGGGCTAATCGCTGCGGTGTTCCTTTTCGACCTGCTGGCGGCACGGCGCGGCTGGTGCGGGCATCTTTGCCCGGTTGGCGCCTTCTACGGCCTGTTGGGTCAAAAGCCGCTGCTCCGGGTCAGCGCCGCAAACCGCGCAGCCTGCACCGATTGCATGGGTTGCTTCGCGGTGTGCCCGGGAATGCACGTCATTCCGCCTGCCCTGCGCGGCGAGGGCGATGACACGCCGCTCATCCTGAGCCCCGACTGCACCAACTGCGGACGCTGCATCGACGTCTGTTCCGTCGATGTCTTCCGCTTCACCCATCGCAACGACAGGGCCGTCGCCGCCTCCGGCGCATCAGCAAAAGCCGCTGCCGGCGAAACGGCATCATGAACGGCAAACACGGAGAGAAAGAATGAAACTTTCGGCCATTGCGGGTATTTCGGCCCTGTCGGCAAGCTTGCTGATCGGCGGGTTTGTCGTCGCGCAGAACGCGGCGAACGTCCAGTCGCTGCGCGGAGCGGATATTCAGGCGACCCTGCCCGCCGACGATTTCCACCAGCAGATGAAGGGGCGCGCGGGGCGCAACTACCGCCAGCAGCCGCCCATCGTGCCGCATTCGACCGGGCAGTATCAGATCGACCTGCGCACGAACCAGTGCCTCAGCTGTCATGACTGGACCAATGCCGGGGACCGGGGCGCACCGACGCTGTCTATGACCCATTACCTGGATCGCAGCGGCGCCCAGATGGATACCGTCGCCGGCACCCGCTGGTTCTGCAACCAGTGTCACGTCCCGCAGGCCAACGCGCCGGCCCTTGTCGGCAACACGTTCACGCCCTCCACCGGCTCCAACTGACACGCGACACGAAAGGGACGATATCATGGCTGATGCAAAGGATGAACGGCCCCGCCGTGGCCTGCTGCGCCGTGTCTGGGACGCTTTCTGGAGCCCCGCCGGGGTAGTGAGCGCCGGATTTCTGCTTATTGCGGGCTTTCTCGCGGGGATCCTGTTCTGGGGCGGGTTCCACTGGTCGCTCGAGCTCACCAACACCGAAGAGTTCTGCACCTCCTGCCACACAATGGAAACGAACCTCGGCGAATACCGTGAGACGGTGCATTACAACAACCATTCGGGCGTCCGGGCGATCTGCTCAGACTGTCACGTGCCGCATGAATGGCAGTACAAGATGAAGGCCAAGATCATGGCCGTGAAGGACGTCTACCACGAAGTTCTGGGCACCATTTCCACGCCGGAGAAATACGAGGAGCGCCGCTTGGAAATGGCCGCCGCGGTCTGGAAAAAGATGAAGGCCACCGACAGCCGCGAATGCCGCAATTGCCATGCCTTTGAGTATATGGACTTCACCATTCAGGAAACGCGCGCCGCGGATAGCCATCAGAAGGCGATCGACAATGGCATGACCTGCATCGACTGCCATCAGGGTATCGCGCACGACCTGCCGCCCGGTTACCTCGAAGAGTACCGTCACGTGACCGAAACCCTGGCCATGGAGAAGCCGAAGGCGGCCGTCGATCTGGCCGGGATCAAATCCTACCTGGGCACCCAGTCCGACTGAACCTTTCCGGGGCCGGGCGGTCGCGCAAGGTCCCGTAATTCTCGGGAGATCAAACCATGATCAGTTTTCTTGACCTGCTTGGCACCATCGGCGCAAGCGTCCTGGGCCTGCCGGGCATCCTGGGCCTGAGCCTCGGCATGATGACACGCAAGTGGATCGCGGCAGCCGGGCTTGGCGTTGCGGCGGGCGTCATTGCTCCGCTCCTGCTGGGCGGTTCCCATTCGACCCACGTGGCGATCTCCTACAGCGAATATGCCGTCGCGGTCATCGTCGGCATTCTTGCCGCGCTCACCGGCACAGCCATCCGCCGCAAGGGCGTCGCAAAGCAGACTTCCTAAGCCGTCCGGGAGGAGCTTGCGATGAAACGCCGGCTGCCCTCCGGCCGTTAAAGATCAGCCAGGCTCGCCAGGTAAATTCAACCGGTCAACAAGATACGGCAGCCGGGCTTGTGCGGCAGAGACTGCATCTTTGCTGGCTCGCACGCACAACAGCTCTTCGCCTTCGCCCGCTCTGGCCAGTTCCTGCCCGTTGGGCGCAATGACACAGCTGCCTCCGAAGTAATCCATGCCGTTCTCGCGGCCACAGGAATTCGCGTAGCAGACAAAGACGCCGTTTTCGAAAGCGCGGGAGGGAATGACTGTATGTGCCACCACTCCCCATTGCGCCCCGAGGGCGGTGGGAACCAGGACAAGCTCAGCTCCGGCATTGGCAACAGCCCGGAAGGTTTCGGGAAACTCAGCATCGTAGCAGACTAGCGTAGCGGCCTTGAACCCGTTCAGCTCAAACAGCGTATAGTTGGAGCCAGGGCGGAAATGATCGGCTTCAAAACCGGGTGGCAGCAGCAGCTTGCGATGAGTTGCCAGACGCGTTCCGTCCTTGCCGATGCAGGAGGCGGAGTTGTAGAGGCGCCCGTCTGCCTGTTCGGCAAAGCCGTAATGGATGGCCACTCCGCGCGCCCGAGCAAGTCCGGCAATCGCTTGGGCGGATGGTCCGTCCGAAGTCTCTGCCCAATCCGAAACCCGGCTGCCAATATTGTATCCTGTCAGGAACAGTTCGGGCAGCACCAGCAGATCCGTTTGCCGCCCCTCCAGTCTGGAAAGGCAGCCCCGCAGCCAGGTCAGCCGCGCCTGCGGACCGTCGAGGTCCGCAGGGCTTTGGGCAACAGCGATGTTCAGGCTGGCAGTCATGAATCAACCTTTGCTCAGCAGGATTTCGCGGGGGTAGCTGGTGATGTATTCGGTGCCGGTTTCGGTCACCGCAACCGAGTCGCCGATCCGGCCCGCGGTCACGCCGTCAACCGAGATGCCGCCATCCACCGCAAAGGTCATGCCGGGCTGCAGCACCGTCTTGTCCCCTGCCTTCAGTTCCGGTGCCTCCAAGTAGGCCACACCGATCGAGCGGCCAGTGCGGTATCCGGTCTCATAACCGCGTTCGCGGTAGACCTCGTTGGCAGCGGCCGCGACGTCCTCGGCCAGAACGCCCGGGCGCATCGCTGCTATGGCGGCCTGCTGGGCGGCGATCGCTGCTTCCTGCACGTTACGGGCCTGGTCGGTCACATCACCGATGTGGAACATCCGGTCGAAGCCCAGCTTGTATTGCTTGAACTGCGCCATGTTGCAGAAGCAGAAATAGACCGGGTCGAATTTCTCGTAAGCTTTGACGCTGGCGCGGCGGTGCACCATCGACGCGTCCTTGCCGCTTTGCAGGATCTGCAGGTTGTGGATCATCGGTGAGACAAAGCGGTCCCAGCCTTTGGCGGTCAGGAAGGAGGCCGCCTTGCGCGAGCCCGCGTCGATCACGGCAAGCGCGGATTCAAACTCCTGCGCGCCTTCGCGCAGGCTGTTATGGGCGGCCCCCATCATCGCACCGGCGATCTGGCCTGCTTCCTTCATGACGCTGATCTCAAACGGCGACTTGATTGTGCGCATCGCGCCCAGCACCGGCGAGATGTCCTTGAGCGGCACGCCGGAGTAGGCGTCGTCCAGATGGTTGCGGACAATTGCGGGGATGGTGCCGCGTTCGATCCAGATTTCCTTGGGTTTTTCGCCCAGGACTCCGGTCAGCGCACGGCCCCAGCTGCGCTGGCCGATGTCCTCCCAGGTCCGCACATCCTCGACCCAGGTCATTTCCGCCACCATCTCGGATTCCATCAGCGGGGTGATGACGACGGGCGCATCTTTGGCGTCGACCACCAGCATAGTCGGGCGGCCGAACTCAATGCCCAGATAGCCCCAGAACCCGGCCAGATAGGCAATCGAGCTTTCGTCGGTGAACACGGCCTTGGCGATACCCGCCTGCCGCATGCGGTCTTGCAGGTCGAGTGTGCGTTTCTTGGCTTCATCCAGCATGTGGAGCTTTCCTTCTTATGAGCGTTGAAAGGCGGGGGCTGGCAAATCAGTCCAGCAGTCCCGGCAGGAACAAGGCCACCGGCGGCACGAAGGTCACGATCAGGACCATCGGCAAATGCCCCAGCAGCAGGAACTTCATCGTCGGGCCGGCATAGACCGCCAGAGGCTGGCGGGTAACACCCCCGGCCATGTAGAGGAGCGGCGCGCAGGGCGGGGAGATATTGCCAAGCCCCAGATTGGTGCCGACGATGGCGGCAAAGTGGATCGGGTCCAGGCCGATTTTCTGGGTAACCGGCAGCAGGATGATGGCTGCCAGCACGCCGCCGGAGACGTCATCAATGATCATGCCCATGATCAAAAGCAGCAGGTTGATCAGCAAGAGGATGACGATCTTGTTCTCGGAGATTGTGAGCAGCAGATCGGCAAACTGCGTCGGCACCTTGGCCAGCACCATGCCGCGGCTCATCACGAAGAGGAAGAACAGCACCATCAGGATCGCGCCGGTCAGCCGCGCCGCCTCGACAGTGGAGCTAAAGAGCATCTGCATCGGCAGCGAGCGGTAGATCGCAATGCCCACGATCAGCGTATAGACCAGCGCCACGGCGCCTGCCTCGGTCGGGGTGGCGATGCCGCTGTAGATGCCGCCCAGAACGATCACCGGCATGATGATCGCGAGGCTGGCCTTCTTGCCGGTGTCTGCGGCCTCGGCCATGGTCTCTCGCAGGGGCAGCCTGGGGGCGGTGGTGATGGTGGTGTTGTTGCGCAGGAAGAAGAAGTTCAGCCCGCAGTAAATCAGCGCCAGCAGCACGCCCGGCCCCATGGTGGCGAGGAAGCATTTGGCGACCGACTCACGGATCGCGATGGCAAAGACAATCATCGGGATCGACGGCGGGATCATCAGCGCCAGCACCGAGGACACCGCCACCAGCGCGGTGGCATGGCCCGGCGGATAGCCCTCCTTGATCATCCGCGGCACCATGATCTTGCCAATCGCGGCAATGGCAGCCGAGGCACTGCCGGAGATCGCGCCGAACAGCGCGCAGGTGATGACGGTCACCGCCCCCAGACCGCCCTTGGTGCGGCCGACAAAGGAGTTCACGAAGTTCAGGAGCCGCTCGGAAATGCCGGAGGCCCCCATCAGCGTGCCCGACAGGATGAACAGCGGGATCGCCAGCAGCGAGAAGGCGCTGACCTGGGAATAGCCGTAGCCGGCATGGAAGGAGATATTGGTGCCCGACATCAGCCCGTAGCCAAGTGCGCCTGCGCCAAAGGCAAAGCCGACGGGCACTTCGATCAGCAGCAGGAAGATGATGGCCAGGAAGGCAATGAGGAAGAAGGTCATGACGTCAGTCTCCGCCCTGTCCGGTCAGCAGCGCGCGCGCTTCCAGAAAGAATTGCATAACCAGGTAAAGGATCATCAGCGCAAAGCCGGATATCATGCTGAAATCCCAGATGTATTTGGGCAGGCGCATGTAGGTGCTCTTGCGGTTCAGGGAGAGGTTGTAGGACGCGAAATCCCAAGCAAACCAGGCGAAAACCGCAACCGTCGCCAGACAGCACAGAGTTCCGAACAGGCGCACCGAAAGCAGCGTCTTGCGGTTCCGCGTCAGGAGCGTCAGCACGCCGCCCTCGATGTGGTCGCGCTCGCGGGTGCAATAGGCCATGCCGATGAAATAGATCCACAGGGCCAGCATCGGTGCCAGCTCCTCGATCCCCAGAAAGGGCGAGGCGATCACGTAGCGCATGAATACCTGTGCGGCCATCAGCAGCCCCAGAGCGATCATGGCCGCGAACAGAACCACCCGCATCAGCAGGGCTATCCTGTCCTCGATGGCATAGAACCCGCTCAGGCCGCGATAGACCGGTCCAGCTGGATCACTGCCCGCTGGCATGATCGGCTCCGTGCTCAGGACCTTGTCCAGACTGCCGGTGTGTAAAAGCTCTTTGGTCACGCGCCGTCCTCCTCGGGCTGGTGCTATGCCCGGACCGCTGCCCGGGCACCGGGATGCGGATCAGTTGCCGCCAGCGGCAGCCTTGATCTGGCCCATTACTTCGGCGCCGATGATCTGTTCCATGTAGGGGTATTCGACCGCGGTCACCTGCTGGCGGTAAGCGTCCAACTGCTCTGGCGTCAGCTCGACAACCTCGATGCCGGCCTCTTTCATCTGGGCAAACCACTTGGGGCTTTCGGCCTCGGCGTTCTCCCAGGCCCAGGCCACCGCTTCATCCGCGGCGGTGCGGATCCAGCCCTGCTGCTCTTCGCTCAGGCTGTCGAACCAGCGCTTGTTGGCGGTCCAGAAGGTATGCTCGAAGTTCTCGCGGGTGAAGACGTAGGCGCTGACCACATCCTTGAACAGCAGCACCTCGGACGGCGGCGAATAGGCACGGCCGTCGATGGCGCCGGTTTGCAGGGCTGTATGCACCTCGCTGAAGGCCATCGGCACCGGAGCAAACCCGGTGGCCTTGTAGCGCTCGATCGCCATCGGCATGCCAGGCACCCGCATCTTGAACCCTTCAGCCTCCTCCGGGAAGCTGGTCGGCACCTCGACCCCCTTGCGCACCACAAATCCGGTAAAGTCGGTCGGGATCGTGCCCAGCAGCACCATGCCCAAATCGTTCATGATGCCGTCATAGACTCCGTTCATCACCGAGCCCGGACCATAGACCTTGCGCCCGGTGTCCCAGTCCCTGGCGACATAGCCGAGCACGGAAACGTCCCAGCGCGGGTCCAGTTCGGAATGGTTCCAGGACATCGTCATCTGCACCGCGCCCTGCGATACCTGCTCGACGATCGAGGTCCAGTCCCCAAGGTCGCCGCCCGGATGGTAGTCGACTTTCAGCTCCCCTCCGGACAGCTCGTCCAGCCGCGCCGAGAAGCGCTCGGATACCTGATGGAAGATGTGCTGGGTGTCCATCACATGGCCCAGAATGATGTCTTCGGCCTGCGCTGCTGGCAGCGTGGCAGCCAGCACGCCTGCGGCTGCGGCACCCGCTTTGATAAATGTTGCGATCCCCACGAAGGTTTCCTCCCTGTTCGTGTTTCAGTCGCGGCTCGAATCGACATTCCAGCCCAATAATTTGCTATGCTGTATACAGCTAGTCAGTCAATACTTGTTTCTAGGGCCGGAATAGGCTAGTTTCTGGACCTGCTGCATGCATCAGGTGAAATTCAAGGAGCGAAGATGTTTGATAAAGGCCGCCACCACCGGGCAAAGATCGGCTTTGTCCTGCTGGCCACCGAACAGACGATCGAGGATGACATGTTCCAGCTGCGCCCCGACGGTGTCGGGCTGCACTTCGCCCGCGCCTGGATCGGCGACAGCATCACCATCGACAGCCTCAGCCGCCATGCGGAGGATCTGGCCCGCGCCGCCTCAACCCTGCTGCCGGACGGCAGCCTGGATGTGATCTGCTACGGCTGCACTTCGGGCAGCCTGGTGATTGGTGAAGACCGCGTCGCTGCCGAATTGGCCAAGGGCGCCCCGTTCGCCAAGCCCACAAGCCTGATCACCGCGGTGATTGAAGCGCTGAGTGCGGTCGGGGCAAGACGGCTTGCCGTCGCCACGCCCTACTTGGATGAAATCAATGAGCAGGAGGCCCAATACCTTGAAACCGCGGGATTCCGGGTCACGCAGATCAGGGGGCTGCAACTGGAAAAAGACAGCGCCATGATCCGCGTCAGCCCGGAATATCTGGCGGAATTTGCCAAACAGGCAGACACGCCGGACAGCGACGCGCTGTTCATCAGTTGCGGAGCCTTGCGGTCGCTTGAGATTGTAGACCATCTGGAGCAGCAGCTGGGCAAGCCGGTCATTTGCTCCAATCAGGCGATGATGTGGCATGTCTTGCGCCTGGCTGGGCTGAAGGACCGGATTGAAGGGTACGGGCGGTTGCTCCGGAACCACTGAAATTGGCTCTTCTTTGCTGCAGACCGCCTTGGTAGTACTTCAGGAACCGCAGCCGCTCAGGAAGGGGAGCTTCCTTGTCCGCAGATGACATATCTTTGACGCCTCCTGGCTGGGGCGACCGCAAGCCGGGCGTTGAGGACATCCAGCGTCTGATCCTGAAGCGGATCTGCTTCCTGGAGTACACGCCTGGAGACAGGCTGAAAGAAGCGGAACTGGCCGAAGAGTTTGGTGTCAGCCGCACGCCGGTGCGCGATGCCATCAGCCGGATCAATCACCTGGGGCTGGTGGAAACCATCAATGGGGTCGGCAATGTGGTGATGGAACTGCCGCCGGAGAAGATTGCCCATGTCTATGATATGCGCCTGCATCTGGCCTCCCTGATCGGCACAACCGCACCTGTGAAAATCGAGGACAGCCATCTGGAACGGGCCCGGGGACTTCTGGAGCAGGCCTATCAGCTCAGCGGGCAAGTCGAATCCCGGCAATATGTCATCGTGAATGACCAGTTGAATACGCTTATCAGCGATCTGATTGGCAACTCGGTCCTGCGCTCCTTCTGGACGCAAGCATATTATCAGGCCGCCAGCACATGGCACAGGGTCGTAGACTGCGCCGGAGCGGAAGTGGCGGATGCCCTGGTTGCTGAGCTGGTAGATCTCGAAAATGCCCTGCTTGAGAAGGACATCCAGGCCGTTGGGTATGTTCAGCGCATTCACATCGGTTATGGCTATGCCCGTATCAGGAATTTCCTTTTTAGCGATACGGTCCAATGACGTCCGACCGCAGCGGGCTGTCGCTGGCGCGTGACATCCAAACCATTTATTCAAGCCCCACCGCAGCGCCGGTCCAGTAGCGCGACGCAGATTTTCAGGCCGTCTCATGCTGCAAGCGCAGAAGAACACCGGTTCGTCTCTCACACCCGGTAAAGTGCAGGTCCGCTTTTCCCGGGACATGCGCTTTGTCCGAAGACTGCTTCGGTGAAGCGTTTTCGATGCGGGCCGTGGCGTGAGAGTGCGGCTTGGTGCTTTGTTGGCCCGCGTTGGAAATTCTCCCAAGGTGGAAGCCGCGGTGAGCTGGGACCAGCATAGGGGAAGTGCGCTGACGGTTTGGGCCGGGGCGCAACTGGCGCGCGGCCGGGAGGGTTGCAGGCATCCGATTCAATACTCAGGCTGCGAAGGAACCACGGATTTGCCGGTGATCGAAACTGCTCTGCTTTCCTTCAGGTTGCGGTCTGAGGCCCCGGGCCCAAAGCGTGTAGACCGGGCTTGCAGGGACAGCCAGGGAATTGTCAATTTGGTGAATGGGCGTTTCATCATGCGGCCTGCTCCCTTGGCGGCGCGCGGCACATCGGCTTCTGCCCGCGCCGGAAGAACTCGACGATGCGCATCGGGCCGCCGCAGCAGGCGCACGGCTCGCGCAGGGTGAGCGGGACGGTCTCGTCAGTCTCCTGCGTTTCCTGTTCGGGCGGCGTCTGCGCGAGCAAGTCGCGGATGCGGGTGATAGTGGCTTTGCGGGTGGCGCCGGCCAGCAGGCCGCAGTGGCGGATGCGGCGGAAACCGCCGGGCAGGACGTGCAGCAGGAACCGGCGGATGAATTCGCCGGTCTTGAGCCGCATCACCTGCATCCGGTTGCCGCGCTTGATCCGGTAATCCTTCCAGCGGAACGCCACGGTCCCGGCATCTGCGGTGACAAGGCGACGGTTCGAGATCGCCACGCGTTGGGTGTATCGGCTGAGACAGGCGCGCCCAGACTCGGGACCGCCGAAGGGCAGTTTGGCGCAGACCACCCATTCGGCCTTGCGGAGCTGGGCGAGGCAGGCGGCAATGGCCACGGGATCGGCCAGCCCTTCCGGATCGGCGAAGAATTGAAGCTGCTCCGCCTCGTGAAGTGCCGCGCGTCCTTCCAGAAACAGCCGCCGGAACATCCGGGACTGGACGCGCGCATGCAGGAAGAACCCGGGCTTGCAGGCCGCCCATCGGGTGCCGACCGGCGTCAGTCCTCCTCCGGGGACGATCATGGGGGTGTGCGGATGGTGGGTCAGCGCCGATCCCGTCGTGTTGAAAACGCGCCTCCGGCACGATGTATGCAGGACGCTGGTCATGCCCGGCCGCGCGCCGGGACGCTTGGGATCGGCCGCAAGGGTCACGACCGTTTCAGCCGAGGCGCGGAACAAGAGGCTATGGACCGCCTTCTTGCTCCATTGGGCGATGCGGGCGATCCTGGCTGGCAGAGCGAAGACGACGGGAAATACTCCACCGGCAACAGATCTTCTGCCCGCGCAGCCATCCAGTCCCGCGCCGCCGGCGCCTGGCGCTTCGGGCAGTGCCGGTTCTTGCATGAATTGCAGGCGATGTGGCGGTGGCCGCACTTGCCGCAAGCCGCTGCATGCCCGCCGAGCGCTTCGGTCCGGCAGGCCTCGATCGCCGACATCGCATTTTGCTGGCTGAGGTTGACTTGCCCGGCATTGGCCCGCCGCCACGCAGGGCCGTATCTCCGGATGATGCCCGCGGTCTCCAGCCTCGGGCGGTGCACCCGGTCGCCGGGCCGCTCCATGCTTCGCTTCACCGTTTGGTGCTGCAAATTTGGGTCACGTCCGTCAAGCTGGTGTAATTTCCCGGATGGCCTGAGGTCATGATCAGGCGGCTTGTGTTGAAAGGCTGAGAATGGGGTCTGTCTCCTCTGCGTCGATTTCGGCGAAGGCCTCAACCATCA